>CAYZLT010000243.1:0-5634 GCA_964479175.1 uncultured Solibacteraceae bacterium
GCCTGAAAGGATGTGCGGACATGCCCAAGCTCGTCGCGACGCTCCGGGCCCGTGATCAGCAGCTGGGCCTTGTCATGGCCGAGGAGAATGTCGCATAGTAGGGACCGTCAACCGAGCTGCCGCTGAATTTCAACAGCCGACGGGACATCCCCAAGGACAAAGGTCAAAGGGCATAGGCGAAAGATACGGAGCGGATTCGCGTCGTCCGCAGTTCGAACCTCCCTCCGCACCTCCCTCCGTACCTTTCGCCTTTAACCTTTAACCTTTGGCCTTTGGCCTTTACTTTCCCCTTTCCCCTTCCCCTACGCCGTCACCACATAATGCTTGCCCATCTCGAGCGGCAGGCCTTCAATGAGACGGTCGCACAGCGCCTGACCGTAGCGATTGAGGAAAAATGCAAGATCGACGATGCGTTCCTGGGGGTGGCCTTCGGGGAAGGCGAGCGCCTGCGTGCGTGTGAACTGGCGACGCAGGGTGTCGTCCTTGCGCTTGCTGGCCTGGATGACCTTGGTGTGCAGATGTTTGAGCGTCTCCTGCATGCGATCGATCGTGGTGTCGGCGGCGCCGGTGAGCGTGGGATCCACCGTGGCGATCGCGGCCTTGAGCGCGTCCACCCGCGCGCGGATTTCATCGGTGGTCGACACAAACCCGTCTTCGAGCCCCGGCGGCAACTGGCTCTGCAGCAGCCGATTGAGCGCCGCTTCGTCGTGGGGCTGGAGTGACTCGAGCGGGAGCTGGTATTTCTCCAGGAAGCGGACCGCCGCCGAGTCGAGCAACGTGGCGTTGGCGCGTGGATAGAGCAGTGGCATCTCGACGCCAAAGTCCGTGTAGATCGCACCCAACTGTGCCTGATACGCCAGTTCACTTGGCCCCGCGACGTAGCAGACAGTTGGAAAAAGTTTGTCCTGCACGACCGGACGGAGCAGGACGTTCGGGCTGAAGCGCTCCGGATGCTCCGTCGCCTCCTGCTGGACTTCTGCAAGAGGGCGAGTGGCCTCGCCCATCGTGTACGCATCGTCACGGCGTTTGATTGAGACGCGATCGCCACCGCCTATGTAGAAGAGCGCGACGCTGTCGTCGCCGGGCACGACCTGGGGCTCGTGGCCGAGCGCGCGCATGGTGTCGCCCGTGGTTTTGGCGAAATGGGCGGTGCGACAGGGTGCGTCGAGTTCTTTCGTGAAGAGGCTCGTGACCAGCGGCTTGGCGGCTGGGTCCGCGGCTTCGAACACGACCAGACCGTAGCGACCGAGCAGGTCGTCGAGCCACGACGCGAACGCCGTGCCCATGCGCTGACCAGGACGGTAGTGTGACCTGAGCCGCGCCAGCAAATCCGCGGTGAACTCGGTCGGCGGCAACACCTGTTCGAGCGTGCCCAGGGCATCCCCAATACCTTCGTCGAGCACCAGGGACGCGACGGGGCGTTCACCGGCGCCTTCCAGCGCGTCGAGTGTGATTTCGTGAAGGGCAAGGTCGGTGTCGAGCACGCGTGCCGTGCGCACTTCCTCCCAGTCGTGATCCTCCGCTTCCACCCAGAAGACGGGAATGGCGGCGATGCCGTGGCGCGCCGAGACTTTGCGCGCGAGACGGATCGCGGTCACCGCCTTGAGCAGCGTGTAGAGCGGGCCACCGAACAGGCCCGCCTGCTGGCCGGTCACGATCGCCACGGTGTCCTTGTCGGCCAGACGAGTGGCCGCCGCGCGCGCGTGCGCCGGTGCGCCACGGCGCTCGAGTTGGGCAGAAAGGACACGGGCCAGGCCGGCGCGGTCGCGCGGCGACTGCTGGACACGCGCGATCGTTTGCGTCCAGGCGGCCGGGTCGGCGGGATTGCCGGTGAAGAGGCTGGCGACGCTGCTGAAGTCGGACGAATACGCCGCGACGAGCGGACGAATCCACGGGAAACGTTTCAGATCGACGGCGTCGCGAATCAGGCTGCTGGCAGGAGCGTCGGGGTGAGCTGGCACGGAGTCAATTTACTACAGCGACCAGAGTCAGCGTGTTAAAGTGCAGTGATCACATCAGGAGTTTCTGCGCTGCCATACGACGACTCTGCCGGGTTTACCGCGCCCCCTGCCTTCGGCACCTTTCGCGTCCTGCACCAGATTGGCAGTGGCGGACTGGGACCTGTTTTTCGTGCGTTTGAGCCGCAGCAGGAACGTTTGATCGCCGTCAAGGCGTTTCGCCTCGATATTGTTCCCGAAGTCACCGCCCGCCTGGCCGACGCGTTGCGACGCGTGGTGGCGACGCCCGTCGATTCCCCGCACGTCGTCGCGTGCGTGGGCGCGGGCCTGGAGGGGGCCACCGCGTTTCTGGCCTCCGAGTACGTCACCACCGACACCCTCGATGTCGCGCTTCGCAGTCTGGCCCCCGCCTCGCTCGATCGCGCGGTGCCCATCTTGAGACAGATCGCCGAGGCGATCGAGGCCGCCTGGGCGGCAGGGTTGGGTCATGGCGCGTTGCATCCGCGCGACGTCTTTGTGTCCGCCGACACCCAGGAGGTGCGTGTGGCCGGCTTCGGCGTGATTCCCGCGCTCGAGCGGATGGGCGTCAAGGTGCTCCCGCGGCGACCCTACACCGCACCCGAACGTGTGGCCGGCCGCCCGTGGGACATTCGCGCCGACGTGTACTCGCTTGGCGTGCTGGCGCATGAACTGCTGACCGGTCGTCGGCCCTCGGGCGCCGGGGAACAGGATGGCGCACTCCCGACGGGCACGACGCCAGAACAGCGAGTCGCGATTCGCCGCGCGTTGGCCGGCGTGCTCGCGGAAAATCCCGACGGGCGGTATGCCACGCCGTCGGCGTTTGTCGCCGCCCTTGAAACGGGCGAGGCACCAGTCGTTGCCGTTGCGGCGGTGCTGGTCGTCGACGAGCCTGCGCGTGTCGTGCCGGACGCACCGGACGCCGTCGCTGACCGCAGTGGGCAGCAGACCTTGTTCCGTGACGTTGAGCACCAGATTGACCACGAGGTCGAGCCAGAGATCGAAGAGGGCGGGATCCGACCTGCGGCCGAGGCGCCACGCGTCGAGCCCGAGCCGCCTGATCCGCAACTGTTTGAGCCCCAGGCGTTTCACATCGAGGCGGACGAAATTCGCCGTGCGCCAGTCGCACCGCCTCCCGTGGTCTACCTGCCGTCGCCTGAACCTCCGCGCCTGTCCGGCACGGCGATTGGGTTGATCGCGGCGGCGCTCATTGTGGGCATCGGCATTGGATATTGGTTGCGTGGTGGCCCCGTTGCGACGACTCCGGACCTCGAGACCGTGCAGGTGGCCGGCGACCAGCCCGTGGGCACGGACGTGCCGGTCAGTGAGGCTGTGACGCCGCCGGGCGCGACGGCGGACGCGTCGGCCACACCACCTGCGGCCGCTGAGCCGCCGGCCACACGCGGGCGCCTGTTGGTCCGCTCGGTTCCGGCCGGTGCCCGTGTCATGATCAGTGGGCGAGCGCGGGGCACCACGCCGGCGACGGTGCGCGACCTCGCCTTCGGCACCTACAACGTCACGGTGTCGCGTGAGGGCTACCGGACGCGGATGCAACGTGTCACGCTGTCACGCCGCGTGCCGGCGCGCGATATCACGATGGAACTGGTGCGCGCGACGCCACCGCCACCCACGGCCCCCGCGGCAACAACGGGGTCGGTGTACATCGATACACGGCCGTCAGGCGCGCAGGTCACCATTGATGGCCGTGTGGTGGGCACCGCACCGATGCGTATCCCCGACCTTGCGCCGGGGTCACATACGATTCGGCTCGATCTCGCGGGCCACAAAAGTTTGACCACCACGGTGGTCGTCCGCGCAGGGCAGCAGGTGCCCGTGCGTGTGTCGTTGGAAGTGCTCGCGGACGGTGGGAGTTAAGGAATCAGATGGACGCAGTGTTGGCCTTGGAAAATGGACGGGTGTTCCGCGGACGATCCGTGGGCGCCGCCGGGGATGCCGCGGGCGAGGTGGTGTTCAACACGAGCCTGACCGGGTATCAGGAAGTGTTGACCGACCCGTCCTACTCGGGACAGATCGTCACGATGACCTGTCCGGAGATCGGCAACTACGGGGTGAGTGGCGAAGACGTCGAGTCGCGCACCCCGCAAGTGGCCGGGTTCATCATCCGCAGCGAGTCGCCGATGGCCAGCAACTGGCGATCGGAGGGCACCCTGCGCGACTATCTCGTCCGTCACCACATCGTCGCCATTGCCGACATTGATACACGCGCGCTCACACGCGTCCTGCGGACGGCCGGCGTCATGCGCGGGGTCATTGCGACCGGGACGATTCCGTCCCACGAAGCATTGGTCGCGCGTGCCCGCGCCATCCCCTCGATGGAAGGATCGGATCTCGTCAAGGACGTGACGTGCAAGACCGCGTTTGACTGGTCCGAGACCGACGGGGAGACCGACTTCGACGAGTTTGTGTCGATGAAGCCCGACCGGAAAACGCGGCTGAAGGTCGCCGCCTATGACTTCGGCATGAAGTGGAACATCCTGCGCCGACTCACCGCACACGGTTGTGACGTGCGCGTGTTTCCGGCGACGGCACCCGCGAGTGAACTGCTGGCCACCAAGCCGGACGGAGTGTTCCTCTCGAACGGCCCCGGCGATCCGGCCGTGCTCGACTACGCCATCAACAACACGAAGACACTCGTCGACTCGGGTGTCCCAGTGTTCGGCATCTGTCTGGGGCACCAGATTCTCGGCCTGGCGCTCGGCGCGAAGACCTACAAACTCAAGTTTGGTCATCGCGGCGGCAACCATCCGGTCAAGGATCTGGCGTCCGGCAAAATCGAAATCACCTCACAAAACCACGGTTTCGCGATTGACCCATCCAGTATCCCAGATGACGTGCAGGTGACCCATTTGAACTTGTACGACGGGACCATCGAAGGCCTGAAACACGTCTCGAAGCCCGTGTTCTGTGTGCAGTACCACCCCGAAGCCGCCCCGGGCCCGCATGATGCGGACTATCTCTTCGCCCAGTTCGTGGATGCGATGGACAAAAACGACAAGAACGACAAGAAGGCGTAGCCAGGACCATGCCCAAGCGAACTGATCTCAAACGTATTCTCGTCATCGGATCCGGTCCGATCGTCATCGGCCAGGCGTGCGAGTTCGACTACTCCGGGACCCAGGCGTGCAAAGCCCTGCGCGATGAGGGCCTGGAAGTCATTCTCGTCAACAGCAATCCGGCGACGATCATGACCGACCCCGAGTTGGCCGATCGCACGTACGTGGAGCCCCTCACCGTCGCGGCGGTGGAGCAGGTGATTGCGCGCGAACGGCCCGATGCGATTTTGCCGACCGTCGGCGGGCAGACCGCGCTCAATCTCGCCGTCGATCTCGACGAAGCCGGGGTGCTCAAGAAATACAACGTCGAGTTGATTGGCGCCTCGATTCCCGCCATCAAGGTCGCCGAGGATCGCCTCAAGTTCAAGGAAGCGATGCGGTCCATCGGTGTCGAGGTGCCGGAGAGTCACCACGCCTGTTCGCTGGAGCAGGCGCTGGAGGCGTCCGAGAAGATCGGATTTCCTGCCATCATCCGCCCGTCGTTCACGATGGGCGGCGTGGGCGGCGGCATCGCCTACAACATCGAGGAGTTCAAGGAGATCTGCGCGCGCGGCCTCTCGATGAGCCCGGTCCACGAACTGCTG
>CAYZLT010000244.1:0-5624 GCA_964479175.1 uncultured Solibacteraceae bacterium
CCACCCCACGACCGCAAGCACCAGCGGGATGCAATAGGCCGAGTAGCCCAGCAGTTGGAACGACGCTTCGGCCACGAAGGCGCCGACACGTCCCGCGAAGTTGGCGGCCTGACTGGCCGTGATGTTGTTGAAGAACCACACGGGGTCGGTGGGCGTGTAACTCACCAGGGCCATGAGCCAGATGAGCGTCGCCGCAAACAGGGCAACCCCGGTGAATTCACTCACGCGACGAGAGAGGGCCGATTCAGACACGCGTTTGTCTCCTCACACTTCCAGCACGATGGGCAACACCAGGGGCCGTCGCCCCGCCCGTTTCTTGAACAGGCGTTGGACCTCGACCTTGACGCGTTCCTGCATCAGGCCGGGGTCGGTCCGTTCTTCCTTCGGCACGTTCGCCAGTGCCGCTTCCAGCAGGGCGGGGGCGTCGCGCAGCAGCTGATCCTGCTTGGCGTCGGCCGCCAGTCCCCGCACAATCACCTCCGGCGTCCCTTCGAGCGCGCCGGTCTGTCCGTTAATCGCGACGACCGCGACCACCAGCCCGTCAATGCCCAGGTGCCGCCGGTCGCGCAGGACCTCGTCGCCAACTTCCCCGGTGCGGGTCCCATCGATCAGGATGCGGCCGGTTTGCACCCGGTCCACGATCCGCGCCCCGTCGCCGTCGAGCCGCAACACGTCGCCGTCGGTCATCTGGAGCACACTCGTCCTGGGGCAGACCGCCCGCGCCAACCGGGCGTGCTGGGCCAGCTGCCGGTACTCCCCATGTATCGGCACGAAAAATCTCGGCTGCACCAGTGACAGCACAAGTTTCAGCTCTTCGGCCGAGGCGTGGCCGGACACGTGCACATGTTTCATGCCGTCGGTGATGATGCTGGCCCCGCGGCGCGCCAGGTGGTTCATGACCCGTCCGATGGCCTTTTCGTTGCCCGGGATGGCCCGGGCCGAAAACACCACCGTGTCCTCGTCCTCAATCTTGACGTAGCGGTGATCGTCAATGGCGATGCGGGAGAGGGCGGCCATGGCCTCCCCTTGGGATCCCGTGCAGAGGCACAGGACGTCCCGGTCGGGGTAGTCACGGACGTCGCTGTCGGCGATGACCAGGCCATTGGGCACCTTGAGCACGCCCAGTCGCATGGCCGTCTCGGAGTTGCGGATCATGCCGCGGCCGACAAAGGCGACCTTCCGGTCAAACTGTTCGGCGAGATCCACCAGAATCTGCATGCGGTAGATGCTGGTCGAGAAGGACGCGACGATGAGTTTGCGCGGTGCGGAGGAGAAAATTTCCTCGAAGCCCGGGATGACGTCACGGTCGGAACCGGTGGTGCCGGGTTGATCCGCGTTGGTGCTGTCGGAGAACAGCGCCAGAACGCCCTTGGCGCCAAGCGCTGCGAACCGATGCAGGTCAAAACGCTCGCCGTCCAGGGGCGTCTGGTCGATCTTGAAGTCACCGGTATGGATCAGGACGCCCTGCGGCGTATGGATCGCCAGCGCCACAGCATCGGGGACGCTGTGTGTGACCCGCAGGAACTCGATGCCCAGCGTGCCGATCGTGACCGTCTGTTTTGGGGCGACGGTGATCAGTCGCCCTTCCGTATCCACGTTGTGCTCGTCTAATTTTGGTTTGAGCAGGGCGTGGGTAAAGGCGGTGGCATACACCGGGCCTTGCACGTATTTGAGGACATGCGGCACCGCGCCGATGTGATCTTCATGTCCATGCGTGAGGATGAGGGCCGCGATGCGGCCGGCGTACGCCTCCAGTGCCGACACATCCGGGATGACCAAATCCACCCCGAAGAGTTCAGGCTCAGGGAACATGACACCGGCATCCACCAGCACGGCGGTGTCGCCGCAGGCGACAAGCATCATGTTCATACCGAACTCACCGAGGCCCCCGATGGGGATGACCTCGACGGACGGTGCACCGATAGACGTACTGAATGCCGACAACATCGACAGCGACCTTCACACTCTCGTTTCGAACACCAGTCCCCACTGAGCAGGCGCTCAACGGCAGACAGAACTTGGGCGCGGAGGGCGCCGGAAAACAGTCAGCGTGTCCGACCTGTGGGTCGCTGGGATGACCCGTGAAATCAGGAGGGAAAAACTGTGCGGACTATAACACAGGGGATCGGAGAGTACAATCCCACGTGTTTCAGGAGACCTTATGAAGATTCGAGCGATGTGGCTGGTCATGATGGCGCTGGCGGTGGTGGCCGGAGGGTCCGCGGCCCGGGCACAGGGCGCGCCAATGGTGAACCCGTCGTATGTGGCGATTCGCTCGATGGTGCTCACGGGCGGCACGGCGGCGGTCTCCAATCTGACACTGAAGCGCGATCGGGTCACCATGACCTTCACGGGCACCTTCCACTTTGCCGCACCGGCGGATGGAAAGGTGATGGGTGCGGTGTTTGTGGGGCAGGGCACCATGCGCGCCGAGACACCGGCCGGCCGTTTTGATCAGGAAAATCTCAAGCGTCTGATCGGATCGGACGTCGCCGAGTCGGACTTCAAGACCGCGGTGCTGCGCTGGAGTGACGACACGTTTGATGACATCGGCACGGCGGCAACGCCAGGCGTCGCACCGGAAGCGGCGACGAAGCTCGCCACCGAATTCGAGACAAAATTCGCCACCGAGACCGGTGCGAACGTGGCGGCGCGCCTGGCCCAGTCGGTGCTCAACCAGGAAACTCCGGGCGTGTTCCTCGCGCAGTACGACGGGGGACGCCGAGGCAAGTTCACCTATGTGCTCGATCATCAGGGCAGGATTCCCGTCGGGTATTTCCGGCTGAACGCCGGAGAAAAGGGGCTGATCTTTCAGCATCAGTCCGCCCTCTATTTCAACGAAGTGTGGACCGCCTTTTACGCGGAGGCGGATTATGCCAAAAACGCCGTGCAGTTCTCCGATGTCTTCGATGTGGTGGACGTGACGCATTACACGCTGACCGTCGACCTCCGGCAATTTGACCGTCGTGTCGGACTTTCCGGACGGATCGCCGCCGTGGCGCGTGCGGCCGGAGCGAAGGCCGTCACGTTCCAGATTGGTGAATCACTGTCGGGGGCCGATCGCGAGCGCCTCGACCATCAACTCCGGCTCACGCGCGTCCGTCTGGCGGGACAGGACATTGCGTGGGCGCAGGAAGATTGGGAGGGTGGATTCACGGTGTTCCTGCCGACCGCGACCACCGTTGGACAACAACTGGCCCTGGACGTGGAGTTCGAGGGCGACTTCATGGACGAACAAAATGTCGTGCCCGAAGTGCACTACCCGCGTGACAACGTCACCTGGCTGCCGCGGCACGGGTATCTCGACCGGGCGACGTTTGATCTGACCTTCCGGCACCGTACGCGTGATCGCATGGTGTCTGTCGGGACGCGTACGCCCGAGGCGCTGGACCCGGAAGACCCGCAGGCGTCCATCACCAGGTTCACGATGACCGAGCCGGTGGCGCTCGTCGTGTTTGCGCTGGGTCCATTTGAGCGCAAGACGCAGTCGGTGACCTGGGAGGCGGGCGGCACCCCGATCCCGCTGGAGTTCAACTCCGTACCGAGTCGTGTCACCGCCATCAAACACGAGTTCATCCTCGCGGAGCTCGACAACGCGGTGCGGTACTTTGCCGCCATGTTCGGGGCCTATCCATACGGCACCTTTGGTGCGGCCTTCCATCCCTACAACTTCGGTCAGGGATTCCCGACGATGTTGATGATCCCGCCGACGGATCAGGAAAACAAATACACCCACAGTTTCATCGCCCATGAAACGGCGCACCAGTGGTGGGGCAATATCGTCTCGTGGCGGTCGTATCGTGACCAGTGGCTGTCGGAGGGATTTGCCGAATACTCGGGCATGCTCTACGCGGGCCGACGCGATCGAGAAGGTCCAAAAGCGCTGGCGGATCTGATTCGGGAACACCGGGAGTCGCTCCGCAACCAGCCGCGGACCGTGCTCGGGATGGGCAGCGGCCGCCTGAACGATCTGGGGCCCATTACCTACGGGCTCCGGCTCAACACGACCAAGACGCTGGGTGCCTACCAGACACTCGTCTACAACAAGGGCGCGTTGGTGCTGCGGATGCTGCACTTCCTGTTCAGCCATCCGTCCACCTACGACGACACGGCGTTCAACACGATGATGCAGGACTTCGTGACCCGGCACCGGAACAAGGCCGCGCGTACCGAGGACTTCTGGGCCGTCGCCAGTGAACACTTTGCGCGAACGCCGACGGCGCAGAAGTTCAACCTGCGCAACCTCGATTGGTTCTTCCGTCAGTGGGTGTATGGCACCGGGCTGCCGTCGTACCAGATGGAGTGGGAAGTGATCACCAAGGCCGACGGCCTCTACCTGTCCGGCGTCGTCAAGCAGGATGCCGTCGACAAGGACTTTGTGATGATCCTGCCGCTGGTCCTGTCGTTTGACGGCAATCAGGAGGCGCGCACGACCGTTGCCGCCGCTGGACCAGTCACCCCCTTCGAAATGAAGGTGCCGGCCAAGCCGCGCAAAGTCGAGCTCGATCCGTTTGCCTGGGTGCTGTCCGAACGCACCACGTCGCGCGCGAAGTAGCCGACTCAGCCTTCAGCGCGCAGACGCGCGAAGAACTCCGTCACCCGCGCGAAGTCTTCGAGCGTGAGGGTCTCGGGACGGCGTTTGCCGTCAATGCCGGCGAGCGCGAGCACCGCAGGTGCCGTCGGTTCAAGCGGCTTGAGGGCGTTGGCGAGGGTCTTTCGTCGCTGCATGAACGCCCCCTTCACCAGGCGTGCAAACAGCGCCTCGTCCACGATGCGCACGGGGCTGGGACGGAACGTCATCCGGATCACACTCGATCGCACCTTGGGTGGCGGCGAAAACGCCGTGGGTGGGACGTCCAGACGCCGATCGATGTCCGCGTAAATCTGCGCAAAGATGCTGAGCACCCCGTAGTCCTTCTTGCCCGCCTTGGCGACAAGCCGGTCGGCGACCTCACGCTGCACCATCAAGGTCGCGTCGGTGAACAGGCCGTGTGCGCGCGACAACTCGATCAGACGAAACAGGATCGGCGAGGAAAGGTTGTAGGGCAGATTGCCCACCACCCGGAAGCGGCGAGGCACGTCGCTCGGTGAGCCCGGCGGCCGATTTGGCTGCAGCGCCGTCAGAAACGACACGACATCGGTCTTGAGGAAATCCGCCGTCATCAGACTGACGTTCGGCGGGACTTTGCCCGCCAGATCGCCGGCCAGGTCGCGGTCGATTTCGACCGCAAGAATGGGGGCGCCGGTCCGCGCGAGCGGCAACGTAATCGCGCCCGCACCAGGTCCGATCTCCAGCAACACATCCTGCGGCTGCACATCGATGGTGTTGACCACCTTTTGCGCCCAGGTGTCGGCAAGAAAATGCTGGCCGAACCGCTTGCGAGGCCGGTGACCGACAGGACGAGGACGAGTGGTCGCGCGCACACCGAGAGTGTATCGTGTCAGTCGTCGTCACACATGTCGCCGATCGAGATTGTCCCCTTCCGTTCAGAACATGCCGAGGCGTTTTACCGCCTCAATCGTGCGTGGCTCGACGAACACGCGTTGTACGAACCTGCCGATGAGGTGCAGCTCGCAGACCCGCACGGCGCCGTGATTGCCGTGGGTGGGGCGGTGTTTGTCGT
>CAYZLT010000245.1:0-589 GCA_964479175.1 uncultured Solibacteraceae bacterium
CTCCAGGGCGAGTTTTCCACCGTGCCCACAGGCCATTACTTGAGGAAGGGGACATCTCTATTGCGTGAAGAAAGGGGACATTTCTACTGCGCGTTGACATCGCTGAAGTAGCTTGCTGGACTTTTTCCGCACTGTCTGAGAGACTCCGTCGGCCTCCCCAGGGGCTGCCGAGAGATGCTCTTTAATTCACTGACGTTTGTCGTCTTTTTTGCGGTCGTTCTCGCCCTTCATCGTGCGCCGTTTTTGTCGTGGCGCACGAAGAAGGTGCTTCTGCTTGTCGAGAGCTACATTTTTTATGCGGCCTGGAACCCGCCATTCATCCTGGTCCTCTGGATCTCGACCGTGGTGGACTGGGTGGTCGCGAAGCGCATCCACACGGCCACTACAACAGGCGCGCGTCGCGGATGGCTGCTGGTCAGCCTCCTCATCAACCTCGGCATCCTTGGCTATTTCAAATACGGCGAGTTCCTTCTCGAGAACTGGGTGGCCGTGGCTGCGATGGCCGGCGTCGAGTGGCAGGCCCCCGCATGGGACATCATCCTGCCGGTCGGCATCTCGTTTTATACATTCCAGACGATGGCGTATTCGC
>CAYZLT010000245.1:599-4773 GCA_964479175.1 uncultured Solibacteraceae bacterium
GTATTCGCTTGACGTGTACCTCAAGCGCGCCGAGCCCGCGGATTCGCTGCTCGACTTCAGCCTGTTCGTGACATTTTTCCCACAACTGGTGGCGGGTCCCATCGTGCGACCGGTCGATCTGATCCCGCAGTTTGCCGTCGAACCCGCTGCGAAAGCAGGGCGCCTTGCCTGGGGCTTGTCGCTGATGGTGCTCGGGATGTTCCAGAAGATTGTGATTGCCGACGGAGCCTTGGCGCCGGCCGCAGACGCCGTCTTCGGCGCAGGCGAGAGACTCGCGTGGACCGATGCGTGGCTCGGCACACTCGCGTTCTCCGGACAGATCTTCTGCGACTTTGCGGGGTATTCAACCACGGCGATTGGTGCGTCGCTCGCGCTTGGGTTTTCCCTGACAGACAACTTCCGCTATCCCTACGCGGCGATCGGATTCACGGACTTCTGGCGGCGATGGCACATCAGCCTGTCCACCTGGCTCCGTGACTACCTCTACGTGCCGCTGGGTGGCAATCGCAAGGGCGTCGGCCGGACGTATATCAACCTGATGGTGACGATGCTGCTGGGGGGATTGTGGCACGGCGCCAGCTGGACGTTTGTGGTGTGGGGAGGCCTGCACGGCACGTACCTGGCCGTTGAACGGTTCATTCAACGGCGTTTTGATCCACACCCGCTGACGCACAGCCTGATGTTCCAGATCGCACTCGCGATGCTGACGTATTTTCTCGTCAACATCACGTGGGTGTTTTTTCGCGCGCCGGACTTCGCTACGGCGTGGCGCATGATCACCACGATGGTGACGTTTGGGGAGGGACTCACGGTGCTCTCGTCCGCCAACGTCACGCTGGTGGCCGTGCCGGTGTTGGGCATCCTCCTCATCCACGGGCTGATGCGTGAACGCCGTCTTGAAGACGTGGTTGCCAGAACTCCGTGGTGGCTGACCGCCGTCGTCGTTGGATTCATGGTGGCCGCCATTGCGGTCAGTCAGGGGTCGAGTAATGCGTTCATCTATTTTCAGTTCTGAGCCGCTGCGCGACATTCCGCAGACGCGATGGACGGCCGTGATGGTGTTGGCCGTCATGGTGTGTGTGTCTGTCGTCGGCGCGTGGGAAATGTACTGGCGTAGTGAGTGGTTTGTGCCGTCCTACCGCAACAGTGACGGACTCTGGGCGCTCACTCGAGACCGGATTGACGATGAAGGTGGACGAGGGGTCGCCATCGTGGGATCGTCCCGTGTGTTGTTTGATGTGAACCTCGAGTCGTGGCGTGAGGTCACAGGGACGCTACCCATTCAACTGGCGCTGGAGGGCACAAACCCGAGACCCTACCTCACACACATCGCGCAGGAGACCACGTTTTCAGGTCTTGTGGTGGTGGGCGTCACTGAGGGGTTGTTTCTGTCGCCGTCGATCGGATTGCGCGGGTCGGTCGTCAATGCGTACCGCAATCGCACGCCGGCCGATCGAATGTCGCAGTGGTTGTCGATGCACACCGTCGAGCCCTATGTCGCGTTTTATGATCCCGACATCGCGCTGTTCGCAATTGTCCGGCGGCAGCCCTTCTGGCCGGCGCGGTCGGGCATGACGCCGGAACTGCCCGTCGTTCGAAAATTGGCAAATTCCAGAGTGACGCGCCAGACCGACATGTGGAACAAAGTGTCGGACAACCCCGATTACCGTGAGGTCACCAGGGGCATCTGGCTCGCGTTCCTCAATGCGCCGCGTCCGGCTCCGCCGCCGCCAGAGGTCCAGGAGCGTCACATATCGTCGCTTCTGGCCGAGGTGACTGCTGACGTGCAGGCCATTCGCGCGCGCGGTGGCGACGTGGTGTTTGTGAGGGCCCCATCATCGGGTCCGTTCCGTGAGGCCGAGACAAAGGGATTTCCGCGCGAACTTCTGTGGGATCGCTTGCTGGCGGCCACGGGCGCGGTGGGCGTGCACTTCGAGGACCACGCCGACCTCCAGGACTTTGAGTTGCCGGAGTGGTCTCACATTCGGGCCGACCAGACCGACAGGTTTACACGCGCCCTCCTCCGGCATCTGCGTGACGCGCAGGAAGCCGGAGGCAGGGCACGCGCCGAACTGCGGTAGTGCTACTCGTGCCGAATTGTTGACGGGACAATGCACTCGCTCGAGATCATCGACAAGGCCTTGACGCGGACCAGTGGAAGCTCCGCTTCGGGGATCGGCTTGCCCGACGTTGAAATCGTTCCTTCGACCGGCCCCGTCACTTGCACGACGTGGTTCAGGTGTGAAAACAGGTCAATGCCCTTGTTGTCGGCCACCACCTTGAGACGAAGGCCGACGCCGACAATGGTGCCCGCCACGGCACGGGCATTGGTCAGCAGGAACACTCCCTCCGTGGTGGATTTGGCCAGACAGCCTTCAAACGCCGACTCCGCGGCCGGCTTCGGTTTTTCCTGAGTGGCCTGGTGTGCGCCAAAAGGCGCGAGGATGCTGGCAGCGAGAAGGATGGGTAGAAATGTCATGCGGTCTTACTCTTCAAACAGCGTGCCAGCGCAGAAGGGTCCATTGCCCGATGAAACTGGTGTGCCCGCGGGTTCAGACCGGTCCTGTGGGTAGTCTTGTGGAAGAAATGGCCAATACCCGTTCCCGCGTCCACCCGGCGGCGCGCAGATCACGAATGCCGGTATCGCGGTCGGATTTGCTGAGCTTCTGGGTCTCGGACTTCATGATCAGCGCGTGATGCGCGAAGGTCGCCGGCGTGGTGCGACCGATCATCTGTCCGAGCAGGATCTGGCGCCCGGTCGAATCCAGGAGATCTCGACCGCGAATCACGTCGGTGACACCCTGCAGGTGGTCATCCACCGTCGCGACAAACTGATACGTCCAGTTGCCCAATCTGTCGCGGATGAGCAGGTCGCCGCACTGCTGCGCGGGCACCTGCACCTGCGGACCGCACCACCGATCGTCAAAGCGGACTTCGTCAGAGGGAAGTCGCACACGCCACCCGACACCGTGGTTCAGGGCGTGTCCCACCCCCCGACACGTACCCGGATATCGAACTTCCCCGGATCCCCGAACCCCGGGACCCCTGGACCCCTGGCTCCCCTGGACCTCAGCTCGCGTGCACGTGCACCCATACACGAGTCCTTCTCGCGTGAGTTGATTCGCCACGCGCAGATAGATGTCGTGGCGCTCGCTCTGGCGCACAAATGGTTCGTCGGGTGCAAAGCCGAGCCACGCGAGGTCTTCAAGCAGCGCGGCCTCATATTCGGGTGTACAGCGCTCCCGATCGTGGTCCTCGATACGGAGCAACACACGGCCGCCACGCGCGCGCGCCTCTCCCCACACGAGTTGTGCATTGGCTACGTGGCCCAGGTGCAGGTAGCCGGTCGGTGCCGGCGCAAATCGTGTGACCATCTTCGACACTACGAACGCAGCACCTTTTCGATGTTGACGGCCTTGCCGGTCCGAATGGGTTTCCAAAGGTCGCCCACCTCACGGAAGCGCGCGGGCGCGGTCCTGAGCGTGAAGTCATGCGGGTCCACACCCTCGGCCACCTCGTTCCACGTCAGCGGTGTCGACACCCCGGCGTAGTCGCTCGCACGCACGGCATACGCCGCGGCCAGCGACTTGCCCAGGATGTTCTGCAGGTAGTCCACATACACCGTGCCCTTCGGCCGCTTCTTGACCATGCGTTCGATCGTGGCGACCCGCGGATGTTTCGACGACACCATCGTCGCCACCAGATGGCAGAGAAGCTGACCGGTCTCGTAGGTCGTGTCCGGCGGAAGCTTGATGTAGATATGCATCCCGCTCGCGCCGGACGTCTTGGCCACAGCCGGAATCTTCAGGCGATCGAGTTCCTCTTTCACCCACCGCGCCACATCGCGTACGCGCGCAAAGGTGACGCCGTCACCAGGGTCCAGATCAATCGCGGCAAAGTCCTGATGCAGCGGATCGGAGACGCGTGAGAACCATGGATCGAGTGAAATGGACGCCAGTTGCGCCATGTACAGCAACGTTGTCAATGAACCGCCGATGAGCCGTTCACGGCTACCCTCGCTCGGGTCAATCGGGTCCACGTCGTCATCAAGGATTTCGCGACGGACGCCCCTGGGTACGACTTCCGGGTGCTGCTGTTGGTAAAACGCATGCTGATCGATGCCGTTCGGGAACCGCCGCATGATCATCGGCCGGTCCTTGATGACGGGCAACGC
>CAYZLT010000245.1:4783-5604 GCA_964479175.1 uncultured Solibacteraceae bacterium
CAAACGGCGAGACCTCGGCGTAATACCGCAGCAGGTCTCCCTTGGTCAGACCCAATGTCGGCCAGAAGACCTTGTGCAGATTGGTCACGCGCAGGGTGTCGCCGTTGGGCAGCGCAATGTCGCCGTCCTTGCGCGACTCTTCGAGCGAGTGGAGACGCCCGATCAGTGTCGTGAGTGGATCGTCGCTGCCGGAGTCCGTCGTCTTCGCACTTCGACTGCTGGTGACTCGCACATCGTCGCGTTCGCCCACATAGACCGGGTGGCGCACCATGCCGTCTTCGGTCATCTCGGTGAACTGGACCTCGACGCGCATTGTCGGTTTCACCCAATGGGCTTTGGCGATGGCCCGAGGGGGATTCACGAAGGGACAGTCTGTTGTCGCGAGCGAGTCCAGGCGCGCGGCCACCCGCGTCAACTCCGCGCCGTCGAACCCGGTGCCGACGTTGCCGACCCATCGCAGGCGTCCTGCCTCAGGCAGACCGAGCACCAGGGAACCGAAGTGCTGGCGGGTATTCTGCGGGTCGGTCCATCCGCCAACGATGAAGGTGTCGCGTTTGAGCAGCTTCAGTTTTCGCCAGGACGGAGAGCGCCGGCCGCTGTGATAGACCGAGCCGCCGTCTTTGCCGATCAGCCCCTCCCATCCTTCACGTTCGGCTCGCGCCAGCATCTCGCGCCCATCGTCAGCCACGATCTCACTGAGCCGGACAAGTGCCGAGCCGCCCGTCTTGACCGGCAAGGCGTCTTGTAATCGCAGGCGTCTGGCGGCCATCGAGAGGCCGCGCTCTTTGTGTTTGACCTGCTGCGCGACGATGACCGCGACG
>CAYZLT010000246.1:0-5586 GCA_964479175.1 uncultured Solibacteraceae bacterium
CCGCACAACCCAACGCCGGCCGCCCCCGCGACGTGGATGGGCGCAACCTGTATCTGGGGTCACCGGAATACCTGGCCAGTTATGCGCGTCGATTCCTGGCCGCTGGTGTCCGTCTTGTCGGGGGATGTTGCGGCACGACGCCAGAGCACACGCGGCACATCGTCAAGGCGGTCAAGAGTGCGGTGCCTGCGCCGACACCCGCGCGGCACGTGCCTGGTGCCCAGCCCGTCGCAGAGGTTCAGTCCGCATTGCGCGAGGAGAAGTCTCCGTTTGGCCGGGTGCTGGCGTCGAAGGCGTTCGCCCTGCTTGGCGAAGCCTCGGCGCCGCGGGGACTCGATCTCGAGACCGCCACCTCCCACGCGCGACTGCTCAAGACCGCTGGGGCCTCCGCGGTGAGTGTGCCGGACTATCCGCGCAACGGCGCGCGTGTCAGTGCGCTCGCGCTGGCGCTGCACGTACAACGGCAGGCCAATCTCGACGTGGTGTTGCATGTGTCGTGTCGCGATCGGAACCTCATGGGACTGCAGTCGGATCTGCTCGGCGCCCACACGATGGGCATCCGCAACGTGTTGCTGACGACGGGAGACCCGGCACCACAGTCGGCGTACGCCGACGCGACTACGATTTTTGACGTGGATGCCATCGGCCTGATCAACATGGCCACACGCCTCAATCACGGGCTGGATATTGGTGGACAGTCGATCGGGACACGCACGGAGTTTCATATCGGGGCGGCCGTCAACCCGTTTGCACCCAATCCTGATGCCGAGTGGCGTCGTCTCGAATTCAAGGTCGAGGCTGGGGCGGAATACCTGCTCACGCCCCCGGTGTTTGATTTGGCGAGCCTTGATGCAGTGTGGAGCCGGCTCGAAGCCACCGGCCTGCCCGTGATCACCGCGGTGGTGGCAATCGAAAGTGCGCGGCAGGTGGAATTTCACGCCAGTGAGGTGACCGGAGTCCGGTTGCCCGACGGTTTGCTGGACCAGTTGCGATCATCGCCGGACGAAGGCGGCGCCGGGTTTGCCTGGTCGCTGGCCCTGGCGCAGGAACTGATGGGCCGTGGGCGCGGGCTGCGTGTCAGCTCCCTGCACGGATCGGTGGAATCGGCGCACCGACTGATCACCCATTTGCACGCCCAACGGGGTATAGTCGCGACCTCATGAGCGAGCACCTCACCATGCTCGGGCGGTTTGTCCGAAGCCCACGGACCATCGGCGCCGTCGCGCCCAGTTCCCGCACGCTGGCGCGCGCCATGGTGGCCGGCCTGGATCTGTCCGGCCAGGCGCGGGTCGTGGAGTTGGGGCCGGGCACCGGCGTGGTCACCCGTGTCATCGGCGAAGAACTCGGCGCGCAGGCCAGAGGCCTGGCCATTGAAATTGATCCCGGGTTTGCCAAGCGGCTGCGCGGGCGATTCCCGAATGTCGAAGTGGTGTGCGGGTCAGCGGCGGAGTTGCCTGCCCTGGCGCAGGCGCACGGATTTGACCACGTGGACCACATCGTGTCGGGCCTCCCGTTTGCCTCATTGCCCGCCGAGGTCACCACCAGCATCCTGGACGCGATACAGTCGGTATTGCGCCCCGGGGGGACCTTCACCACGTTTCAGTACGTGCATGGATACCCCTCACCGTTGGCGTCTGCGTTTCGACGCGAGCTGACGGCACGCTTGGGCGCGCAGCCCCACCGTCGGCTGGTATGGCGGAATCTTCCGCCGGCGTATGTGCTGGGATGGTGCCGACCATGAGCCTGCCGAAGCCCCCGAGTGAGTTGTCGGCCACTGAGGCCGACAACGCGTTCGTCGAACGCGTCTACGACAAGATCGCGTCCATTTACGATTTGGCGTACGGCCCAATCCTTCAGCCAGGGCGTCGGCGTGCGATGGCGTTGATGGGCGCGATTGCCGGCACGCGTGTGCTGGAGGTGGGTGTCGGGACGGGACTGAATCTGTCGCTGTATCCGGCACACTGCGACGTCACGGGCATCGATGTTTCCTCGGTCATGCTGGTCAAGGCCGACGAACGGATCGCGCGTGAGCGGTTGCAGGCACGGCTGTTTCAGATGGACGCCGCCGACCTGCGGTTTCCCGACAACACGTTTGACGTGGTCTATGCGCCGTATCTCATTTCGGTCGTGCCTGACCCGGCGACCGTGTTGCGTGAGATGCGTCGGGTGTGTCGCCCTGGCGGACGCATCGTGATTCTCAATCACTTCCGCAGTTCGGGGGCGGTGCTGTCGCGGATCGAACGCTGGCTGTCGCCGCGGACCGTGCATATCGGCTTCAAAGCCGACCTCGATCGCGAGGCGCTGTTTGCCGAGGTGGGACTGGTGCCGGAGTCGATCGAAGCCGTGAACGTGCCCCGTATCTGGTCGCTGATCACAGTCCGGAAATAGACGCGATCAGTGCGGCCGCGCGTGCGGCGCCGGTGGCGTCCACGCACTCCGGTGGGGGAGGCTGGCCGATGAGCGCCTCCAACGCCTCGTGCCACTGGCCGGCGAACAGCGCGTCCTGCGACAGATGCCGGCTTCGGACGATCCGCGGCATCTCTGCGACCAGCACGTCGTACTCACGAAAGACGCCCCGCGACGTGTACAACATCGCGGTGCCCGCGGCCGCGCACTCGCTGATGATGCCGTATCCCGGTTTGGTGACAACCACGTCACTGGCGGCCACGAGATCTTCGTACCGGAAGCCTGACGCAAACAACGACTCCGGCAGAAAGACCACACTCGGCGATGGAGCGACAGACGACGCAATCCGATCGGTGAGCAGCACGGTCCAGTCGTCGAGGCAATCGAGCGCGCCGACATCGAGGCGTTGCAGGCCGTACCCGCCGAATGACAACAACGCGACCTTCCGGTCGTCGGCAATCGCGAGCGCACGACGGGTGTCGGATCGCGGCCGCTCCGCTGCGCGCGCCACCAGGGGAATGGACTCCACGCGCGGGAACACGTCCAGTGGAGGCGACAGCGGCAGTCGCAGGGCGAGCGTGGCCTGCTGATAGCCGCGGCGAATGCGATCGAGCAGGCCTGGGGCGTCACGAAGCTGGTCGTGCCACTCGTAGATCCAGTCCCAGGTGAAGTTGGCGATGGCGACCGACGGCACGCCCAGGCGGGTGGCAACCTCAAAGGCCAACGGGGGAATATCACCGACGATCACCTGCACGTCACAGTCGGCCAGGCGGGCACACTCCGCCTCCACCCGCGCGTCCATCGTCGAATAAAAGGCCAGCGCCTCTCTCGTGGTCGCCTCATCGTCATTGGTGACACTGTCGCGCTGGACCAACCCGGTGTCGCAGACACCGGCCAGCAGGGTGAAGGGCACGCGCAGGCTGCGCTCGAGGAGTGAGGGGCTGACGGCCGTGCGCAGGACCATCCGCCAGTCCGGACGCCGCGCCGCGAGCGCGTGAATAATCTCGATTTCTCTGGAGGCATGGCCAAAACCATGACCCGAAACGTAGAAGACGACGCAGGGCACAGACCATTGTAGGTCCGCTACAATGGGGCTATGGCACTCAACGAGCGGGACTTCTTTACCGAGAAACAAGAACGCAAGCCGATGATGTTGTCGTGCCCGTCGTGCCGGCATCGCGACGACTATCAAATCACCTGGCTGCGCCGCACCAAGAAGGACCGCATCCCGAACGGGGCCGATTCCCGGGACCGCGCGATCTTCGAGAAGGTACGTGATCATCTGTACCGCGTGGACGACATGGTGAATTGCTCCAAGTGCCGCCGCCGCTTCGAGATTCCCTCACACCAGTCGATGGTGTTCCTCTAATAGATCCCCGGAATCACTCTCCAGCGTACGGTCTGCGCGTAGGCCTCATACCGCGCACCGAACTTGCGCCTGAAGCTGCGCTCCTCGTACGGGATCACCAGCACGATGTACACCGTGCTGATCGCGGCGAAGACCAGGCGCGTGCCCGTCATCACCGGCAGGGTCCACACAAGCAGAATCCACCCGAGATACCCCGGATTGCGGACAAGTCTGTACGGTCCTTGCGTCGGGATGTCTTCCTTGGGGGCATTGGGCAGTCCGAGGCCCTGTCGTAGTCCCAGATACGCCAGCAGATCGAGTGTGGCCACCGCGAGGCCAATCAACGCGACGCCTGACAGACAGATCACCTCGCCGACGATGAACCAGGTGCCCGTCAGACGCCACGCGACCCCAGGGATTTCCTGCCACAGGGATAAGGTCACGGCAAACAGGACAGCGGATCCGCCGACGTAGCCGGCACGTTCCAGCTCGGGCGGAATAATTGTGCGCAGCGACCGCTTGGTGCCCGGGCGGGCGATGACCGAGTGGTGCGCGGCAAAGACCGCAAACATGAGGACGTTTTGTGCCACGCCGCTCCAGGCGGCGGCCTGCCATCGGCCCGCGGGCGTGCCCCACTGCGCGTAGGCGTACACGAAGTACCCGAGACTGGCGAGGAATGCGAGGCTGGCTGAGAGTGCGAAGAGACGGCTGACGATCACGGTGCGTGCCCATTATAGGAGGAGTGGGCGTGATAGATTTTGATCATTCATTCATGGAGAGATCGCCCAGACAACTCCTGCTGCTGACCGTGCTGGTGTGCCTGTGCCTGGTGTCGGTGCCGACGGCCTCGCCGTGGCAACAACCGGAACTGCCGGTGACGGCCGACACACTTGTGCGGCACGTGCGTCTCTCGCTCGGACGTGGCGCGCTTGATCGTGCGCGCACGCTGGCCACTGCGACGGAGGCTCCACCTGACGTGAAGGCGGTGGCGCTGGCTCTCGTGGAAATATTTGAAGGCAAGGTCGTTGAAGCGCGTCGCCGACTGACGCCGCTTGTCGAATCAGGTGATCGCGCCGATGCGTTGCTGGAACTCGGCCTGCTCGACCTGCGTGAGGGCACGAGAGCGTCGGGGCTGGCGCGCCTGACGATGATGGTGCAGCAGGGGGGAGACATGACCCCCGAGCACACGTTCCGCATGGCGCGTGCAGCCTACGCACTGGGCGATATTCGTCTGGCGAACACGTTGTTTCAGCGTGTCGGAAATCTGCCGTTGCAGACTGCCGACATGGAAACCACGTGGGGAGACATGTTGCTTGAGAAACATCAAGCCGGTGAGGCGGTGAGGAGTTACCGGGCCGCGCGTGAGGCCGACGCCGGCTGGGTGCGCGCGCATCTGGGGCTGTCGCGGGCGCTCGAGAACGAAGACGCCGTGGCGTCAGAGGCCGCCCTGGAAAAAGCCGGCTCGCTGGCGCCCAATCATCCCGACGTGTGGCTGCTGATCGCTGAGCGTCGCCTGATGGCTGAGGACCGACCGCGCGCCACCGAAGCCTTGGACAAGGTAGCGTCGGTGCGGCCGGGCACGTTCGAAGAAATCGCTCTTCGGGCTGCCGTGACCTATGCCAACGGCGACCTTGCGGCGGCAGACGCCATCGTCGCGAGCGCCGTCGCGGCCAATCCCACGTTTGTTGACGGGTATCTCGCGCTGGGTACGCAGGCCGCACGGGCGTATCGATTCGAAGACGCGGCTGCCTATGCCCGGAAGGCGGTGGCGCTGGAAGCCGAACATCCAGCGGCTCACGCCGATCTCGGGTTGTATCTCATGCGCACCGGGG
>CAYZLT010000247.1:0-5577 GCA_964479175.1 uncultured Solibacteraceae bacterium
CCCGTCGACCCGCCCCCGGCCACCGGCTCCGGCGTCTGTTCAGGTGGCGTCACCAAGCTGGTCCTGAAATACATTGGCAGCGGTTCGCCAAGCGGCGTGGTCAGCGGCCAGCGTAGTGCCCCGGGTAGCGGTCTCAAGCTGAATGCGCAGGTGTCGGGGAGCTCTCCGGTCCTGTACACGTTCGCCACCACGGAAATGGGCGGGCTGTTTGACTCCGTCTCGGGTGGGAGGCTGGCGAACAACTTCACCCTGTTCATCGGCAATACAGCGGTCGGCGATGCACACACGAGCTGTTCAGTGCCGATTTACCCGGGCATGAAGATCGGGACCCAGTTCGAGATCGTCGAACTGTGGACCAGGGGTGCCGGACGATACTGATCGCCACCGACCACACCGGCACTGTGGTCGGACGCTGAAAGCGTCCGACCAAACCTTCGGCCTCGCGGACTGCTCCCCAGCCCGCGAGGCCTTTTTTAATCGAAGGCTTTCTGCGATGGGGCCGCGCTGCCGAACGGCGCGTAGCGAGTCGCGACGTCCTGCGTATCATTCAACACCGTGCCGCCGTGGGTAACCCAGGCGTGCGCAGCAAATACGCCGCCCGCCAGTGACACGCCAAGATGTAGGTGCGCGTCATGGCCGCGCGCACGCAACACATAGAGCAACGCCAGCGATCGCGACAGGCAGTTGCCAGGCACCCATGAGTAGCGAGTCACTCTCGCGGTGGCGAGCCGCCACGCCGCAAGGTCGTCGGCAGATGCCGTTAGTGCTGCGGTTCGCGTTCGAGCGCGCTGTTCCAGCCATTCGCGCGTCCTGCGGTAGTCGAAGACCCGCACGGCGACATGCAACGCGGGCACAAGCCACACCATGGTGATCACCGCCCGTCGCTCGTCGCGTGGCAGGTCGAACCATCCGCGTCGCGGTCGGTTCATCGAATCCCCGGCTCCGTGCCGGCGATAAACGCCTCAAGACCACTGGCCGTCATGACCATGATGACGTTGCCGGGACGTTCGAACGTTGGGGGCTCGGCCAGTTGTGATCGTCGTCGTTCCACCCACGGTCGCATGATGTCGACCCACATCGGCAAGGCGGCCTCGGTGCCGCTCTGACCGGGGCCGATGGGCTTTTTCTGATCGCGGCCGACCCACACGCCGAGTGTGATCTCCGGGTCAAAGCCGATAAACCACGCGTCCGTGTAGTCGTCTGTCGTGCCGGTCTTGCCCCCGACGGGCCAGTTGAGCGCCCGCGCCTTGCCGGCCGTGCCCGACTGCACCGCACCCTGGAGCAAATGCGCAATCACGTACGCCGTGTCCGCGCGCAGCGCTTCGTGTGGTTCGGGCCGATGTTCCTCAAGCACGTTGCCCTCCCGGTCGGTGACCTGGAGGATGGGCATCGGCGTGACGCGCACGCCCTGATTGGCGAAGGAGGAGTAGGCTGACGTCATTTCGAGCAGCGTGGCCTCGGCCGCACCGATGGCCACAGGAAGATACTCGGGCAGAGGCGCCGTGATCCCCATGCGGCGGGCATACGCAATCACTTGAGCCGGCCCAAGCGCCTCCATCAGCCGGATGGTGGGAATGTTGCGTGATCCCGCCAGTGCGGCCCGCAACGTGATGTCGCCACGAAACTCGCGGTCGTAATTCATCGGCTGCCACAGCGGCTGGCCTGGACCGGCGTTGTAACTCACCGGCTCGTCGCGCAGTATCGATGTCGCGGTGTAGCCGCGATCGATCGCCGCGGTGTAGACAAAGGGTTTAAACGTGGACCCCACCTGTCGCATCGCCTGCGTGGCGCGGTTGAATTCACTGCGCTGAAAGCTATGGCCGCCGATCATCGCGAGGATCTGACCCGTGCGGTTCTCGATCGCAATCACGGCGCCTTCGATTTGGGGTGTCTGTTCCAGTGACGCCGAAAACGTGCGCGTGTCATCGTTGCGGACAAGGACGCGGGCCTCGATCAGATCCCCTCGC
Source organism: uncultured Solibacteraceae bacterium (assembly GCA_964479175.1). GTDB lineage: Bacteria > Acidobacteriota > Vicinamibacteria > Vicinamibacterales > SCN-69-37 > SYFT01. Next base: position 1,968 of record CAYZLT010000247.1, read on the forward strand.
TTGACGAGTGTCGCGGGCTGCCGCCGGGTCCACGCGTAGCCGGACGCCGCGATCGTGCCCTGCCAGGCGCCGGCGCGCAGTGCAATCACTGGCCCGTTCACACCCAGCACCACCGCCGGCACCACATCGCCCACGACGGGCGGTCGAGACCACCGCGGAATTTTGTAGGTGTCGACGTCGATCTTCTCGGCGATCAGGTTGCGTGCGGGCTTTCTGAAGCCGCCGAGCCTGTCGAGCCGCCGCAGTTGGCGATCGAGCACCTCGTTGGCCGTGCGCTGCAACAACGGGTCGAGACCCGTCTTCACGGTGAGGCCACTTTCGTAGATGGCCTTGGAGCCGTAGCGCTCCTGCAGTTGTTGCCGAATGGTCTCGAGAAAATACGGCGCAAGGGCCGGGACGGTGGGCGCGCCGGCGGTGACAATCGGCCTGGCCTTGACGGCATCGGCGTCCACCTCGCTGAGCCACCCGTTGTCGACCATGCGCGACAAGGCACGGTTCCGCTGGCCGGTGGCCGCCTCCAGGTTCACGTACGGACTCTGGCGCTCCGGCGTTTGAATGATGCCGGCGAGCATGGCGGCTTCATCGAGAGTCAGGTCGCGTGCGGGTTTGTCGAAATAGATTCGCGCCGCCGCCTGCACGCCGTAGGCGCCGTGGCCCCAGTAGATCTGGTTGCAGTACATCGTGAAGATCTCGGTCTTGGTGTACCGCCGCTCGATCTGCAGGGCGACGAGCGCTTCTTTGATCTTCCGCTCCCACCCCGACACGTCGACCCACGCGTTGGGGTCGCGCCGAAATCCGACGGTGTCTCTGAACAGGTTGCGCGAGAGCTGTTGGGTGATCGTGGACCGCCCGGGGCTGCGCCCGTCGCTCGTCAAATCGCGGAAGGCCGCCCAGACCATGCGTGTGGGTTGAACGCCGACGTGATCCTCAAAGCCCGCATCTTCGACAGCCATGATGGCCTTGCGCAACACCTCGGGAATCTGATCGGCCGTGACGACTTCGCGTCGCTCGGTGGCGAACTCGCCAACGCTGGTGCCGTCGCGGCCCAGGACGCGGGTGATGGTGCTGGGCGTGTACTCGTCGAGCGCAGTAATCTGCGGCAGGTCTCCCACAAACGCGAGCACGACGCCGCTGGCGATGCCAAAAAACGCCGCGGCCACGAAGAGGGCAATAAGGCCCACTCCTCGCACCAGACGGATCGTGACAATCGCCATTCATCCGATTCTACGCCTGGTCCAGGCGTGGGTGTACTTGCGTAGGGCGTGACCTTCAGGTCCGCCGCTATGGCGCGGCTGAAGCCGACGCCCTACAACCCGCCGCCGCGGCGCCGAACAGCTGTCCCAGACTGTCCGCGGTTATCCGACGAGCCGGATGCGCGAGGCGGTGGCTCCGAACGAGGCGGTGCCGCCGACCGCGACGGCGTACGCGATCCCGAAGGCGGTGGCCCACTCGTCGCAGATGGTGACGAACGCCGCTGTTGTGGTGCCGGCTCTGCCCGCTCTGCCCGCTCCGGACGCTCCGCCCGCTCCGGACGCTCCGCCCGTTGCGGACGATCCGCCCGTTGCGGACGCTCCGATGTGCGCGGTGTGTCGACCGGTGGTCGGCTGGTCGTCCTGCTCGGCTGCCGTGACTGCGCGCCCGACTGCGGGCGCGATTCGGGCCGCGCCTGCGGCTCAGGACTGCGCTGCGTCCTGGGCTGCGGCTGCGACGTGCGCGCCGTGGGTTGCGAACCGCGCGGCACCGCCGTGGGCGCCGGGCGATACGTGTTCTGCGGTCGCGAAATTTGTGGACGTGCACTCGGCACCGTCGTGCGGGTGTAGTAGTTCACCGACGCGGTGTAGGACGGACGCGGCGCGGCGTAGCCAACCGCCCGACCGCGGGTGTCGCGAGCGGGAATCCAGAAATAGTGCCCGCCGACTCGATCCCATCGACCGTGATGATGCGTGGGCCACGACCAACGCGACCCGCCGACCCACGAGTACCCGAAACCGACGACAAAACTCCACCGGCCACCGTAATACGGCCGCCAGCCGACGCTGACTCGCGGATACCAGACATAGCCGTACGACGGATGGTGCTGCCATGCGCCGTTCCGGTCAAACACGCCGCCGTAGTAGCGGAGCTCGTCTGGGAGGTATCGGGTGGATTCCACACCGTAGCGGTCGCTCTCAAGGTCCTCGGTCCACCGCTCGAATTCATCACGCGGCGCAGAGTAGGTATACGGAGTGGATGGCGCATAGGCGGCCGTCGTCAACGCACGAGTCCCCCCGCGCACAATCGTGCGCCCGTGGTCGTTGGCCAGTTCCGCCGACCCGCGCGCGACCGCCACCTCAATCTCGGCATCACCACGACGGGACTCCGCGAGCGTGACGCGATAATCGCCCTGCGTGCGCACGATCGCGCTGCCGGCCATGGTGTGGATGGACAAGCCGGTACGCGCACCACGATCACGCCACTGCGCGCGGACGCGGCCGGCACCGAGTTCCACCTCGGTCGCGGAGAGAAACGTCACCGTCGTGTGTTCGTCAAGGGCGAGCACACTGCCGTCATCAAACAAGATCTCCACCCGACCGCGGGTCGTGCGCAGACGGTCGCCGGACTCCAGTGGGACATTCTCGATGTCGCGCGACGACTGACCGTCCCGGTCAAGCTCGGCATACCCATCCACCACCGATACAAACGCGGGCAGGTCGTACTCGGACTTGCCGACGTACGTGGTCCGCGCATCATCTTCAAAAGGCCGGTTCGGGTCGTACCGCGCCTGGTCATACGGCCCTTGCGCGAGCAGAGACCCCGCCCCAACTCCAAAAATCAGGACTCCGGACAACAAGAAGGATTTGGACATACACGCCTCATAACGCAAACGCAGCAAACTGGCACCTCTCCTTGTAGCAAGTTCTGCGCCCACGACGGAACCGCGGAAATCTGCCCAATTTCATGGCCTCACCGCTTCATTGTCCTTATCCGGTGGCAGTGCAATAGAATACAGTGTTGACACTTATGGACTCATCTTTCTATAATGCATGAGACTAAGGTTTGGCCACATAGAGGCCCAAAGCGCGCGAAGGAGCGTCACACAATGAGCAAGATCATCGGAATCGATCTGGGCACCACCAACTCTGTGGTTGCCGTCATGGAAGGCGGCGAGGCCGTCGTCATTACCAATTCAGAAGGCGGGCGCATCACGCCGTCGGTCGTCGGCTTTTCGAAGTCGGGCGAGCGGCTGGTCGGCCAGCCCGCCAAGCGGCAGGCGGTGACCAACCCCGAGAACACGGTCTATTCGATCAAGCGGTTCATGGGGCGTCGGTTTGACGAGGTGAGCGAGGAGCTCAAGCTCGTCCCGTATCGGATGGTGGCCGACGGTGGGCACGTGGGCGTCAAGATTGACGGCCAGGACAAGCCGTTCACACCGCCGCAGGTCTCGGCGATGGTGCTCGGCAAGTTGAAGCAGGCGGCAGAGGACTACCTCGGGCAGCCGGTCAGCAAGGCCGTCATCACCGTGCCGGCGTACTTCAACGACGCCCAGCGCCAGGCCACCAAGGATGCCGGCACGATTGCGGGTCTGGAAGTCATGCGCATCGTCAACGAGCCGACGGCGGCGGCGCTGGCG
>CAYZLT010000248.1:0-5570 GCA_964479175.1 uncultured Solibacteraceae bacterium
CTACAAATGCATCTTCACCACCACCGACAAACAGTCGAAGGAGAAGGTCGATGCCCTCCAGGCGCTGGGCGCCGAGGTCATCGTCTGTCCCACCAACGTCGAACCCGAGGATCCGCGCTCGTATTATTCAGTCTCCTCTCGGCTGGTGAACGAAACGCCGAATTCGTGGAAGGCGAACCAGTACGACAACCCCTCCAACGCGCAGGCCCATTACGAACAGACGGGCCCGGAAATCTGGGAGCAGACCGACGGGAAAATCACACATCTGGTGGTCGGCGTCGGTACGGGCGGCACGATCTGTGGCGCCGGCAAATACCTGAAGGAAAAAAACCCCAAGATCCAGATCCTCGGCATCGACACCTACGGCTCGGTGTTCAAGAAATATAAAGAAACCGGCATCTTCGACAAAAACGAGATCTATCCCTACGTCACCGAAGGCATCGGCGAGGACTTCCTGCCGCAGAACGTGGATTTCTCGGTCATCGACTATTTCGAGAAGGTGACCGACAAGGACGCGGCCGTGATGACGCGCCGGATCTCGCGTGAGGAGGGCATCTTTGCCGGCAACTCCGCCGGGTCGGCCATGGCGGGCCTCCTGCAGATGAAAGCGCGCTTCAAAGCCGGAGACGTCGTGGTGGTGATTTTCCATGACCACGGCACGCGGTACCTCGCAAAGATGTTCAACAACGACTGGATGCGCAAGATGGGCTACCTCGACAAGTCCGGGCTGACCGCGCGTGATCTGGTGAGCGCCAAAAAGACCGTGCCCATGTTGTCGATCGAAAACACCGATACGGTCTCCCGCGCCGTGCAGGTGATGACCGAGCACGATTTTTCGCAGATTCCCGTCACGCAGGGCGGACGCCTTGTCGGGTCGGTCAATGAATCACGCCTCTACGGCGCCTTGGTCGCCGACCCCAACATCAGGACGCAGACGGTGGACACGATCATGCAGCCCGCATTTCCGTTTGCCGATATCTCCACCGGCATCGATGCCCTCGCGACCATGATCACGGCGGACAATCCGGCCGTGCTCGTACGCGACTTCAAGAGTGACGCGACCTTCGTCATCACCCGCTCGGACATCGTCCGCGCCCTGGCCTGAGGTGTCTTCGGAGCGGACCGGCTTTAGATCGTCTGACATCCGCCGGGCTTGAAGTCCGGGAGCTCCGAAAAATGCAGCGCGCGGGACGCCTGGTGTCGCGCACGGTGACGCCGCGCGGGCGCACCGGTGTTGATCCTGACTACTGCGTGAGCCTGAGGCCTGGGGATGGCGACTCCGGTATGCTGTCTGTTTGGCCATGCCGTTACCTATCCTCTTCTCGCTCATCCTCGCCGCCCAATCGCCCTCGCCGGCCCAGCCGCCCGTGCAACCGCCCGTCGCGATTGATGGTGCCGGCGCGCCGAACTTCTCCATTCCGCGCATCGAGGTGAATGGGGTGAATGTCGAGACCGTCGTCATCGACGGCCGACTCGATGAACCGGCCTGGAGCCGCGCGACCCGTCTGACGGGATTCTCTGAATATCGTCCCGTCGACCAACAGCGCGCCGCGGAACAGACCGAGGTGCTGGTGTGGTACTCACCAGACGCGCTGTATTTTGGCATCATTGCACACGACTCCGAACCCGGCACCATCCGTGCGACGTCCGCCGATCGCGACAGCCTCGATCGAGAGGACTCGATCCGCATCTACCTCGACACGTTTAATGATCGGCGCCGGGCCTTCGTGTTCGGTGTGAATCCTCTCGGGGCGCAGGAAGACGGCGTGCAGACCGAGGGCGCGTTCAACGCTGGGCGCATGATGGGTGGAACCGTCGATCTGAGTCCGGACTACCAGTTCGACTCGCGCGGACAGATCACGCCCACCGGGTACGTGGTCGAGATCCGGATTCCGTTCAAGAGCCTGCGATACCCGACCACACCCGGCGCCAAGTGGGGACTGAACGTCCTCCGCAAGATTCAGCGCACCGGCCGCGAAGACACGTGGACCGACGCCCAGCGCGTCGCGAGTTTCCTGGCGCAGGCCGGCACGATGGAGGGCCTGGCAGACATGGAGCGCGGTGTGGTGACCGAGCTCCAGCCGTTTATCACCGGCGCCTCAAACGGCGAGCGTGGCGCGGATGGGGTCTTCCGGCGTGAAGCGATCAACCTTGAGCCCGGCGCGAACCTCCGCCTGGGCTTCACCAACCTGTCGGTCGACACCACCATCAATCCGGACTTCAGCCAGGTCGAGTCCGATGCGGCCCAGGTCACAGTCAACGAACGGTTCGCATTGTTCTTCGCCGAGAAGCGACCGTTTTTCCTCGAGGGGATTGAACTCTTCGCCACGCCGGGGCAACTCGTGTACACGCGCAGAATCGCCGACCCGCTGGGTGGCGCGAAGTTGACGGGCAAGATCGGCCGGACCGGCATCGCCTTCCTCAGCGCACTCGACGAGGCCGGGCCCAGAAATGCGTGGGTGACGATGGCGCGTGTGCGGCGCGACGTCGGGAAGGATTCGCTCGCGGGCGTCACCTATACCGATCGCACGGAGTCCAATCAGTTCAACCGGGTGCTGGCTGCCGATGCGCGCCTGGTGTTCAAGAACCTGTATTACGTCCTGGGGCAGGTCGGCGGATCGTGGACCGACAACGGCAGCCGCACACAGTCTGCACCGATGTTCCAGGCTGAATTTGATAGGACCGCGCGCCGATGGGGATTTAACTACCGGCTGACGGGATTCGGCAGAAACTTCGAAGCGCAATCCGGGTTCGTTCCCCGAAACAACATCGTCGAATTCAGCGCGTTCAACCGATTCAGCTACTACGGCACACGGGGATCACTCGTCGAGAGTGTGTCGATGTTTTTTGGACCCACACGCATCTGGAACTGGGACAGTTTCCTGTCCGACAATGCGATCGAAGGTGGTGAGTCCCTCAGCCTGTCGGCCACCTTGCGCGGTGGCTGGTCGCTCAGCGCGCGACCGGCGCGGTCGTTTGCGCACCTGCGAGTATCGGGTCGCGAGTCCCGCTACGTGAGCGTGTTCAACGGCACGGCGTCGGTCACCACGCCGATCTTCGCCAAGGTGAATGGCCGGGTTGAAGTGCGGACCGGCGGCGCCATCATCTTTGCCGAGGCCGTCGAAGGTCGCGAGACACGGACCACCACATCGCTGGCGGTACGGCCGACGTCGTCCACCCGCGTGGAGGGCAGTTTTGTCCGGTCGCGCCTGCGCCGCGCCAGTGACGGCAGCGCGTTTGCCGCCGCGACCATTCCCAGAATCAAAGTCGAGTACCAGCCCAGGCGGTCGCTGTTTTTCCGGATGATCGGCGAATACCGATCGGAGCAGTCACGGCCGTCCGTGGCGGCCACGAAGGGGCTCCGCACCGACTGGCTCTTGTCCTTCGAGCCGACGCCAGGTACGGTGGTCTTTTTCGGGTATGGCATGAGCCAGGAGCGCGACCGTCAGCGATTCGGCACAGACGACCTTGAGCGGACCTCTGATGGATTCTTCGTCAAGCTGGCGTATCTCATCCGCCGGTGATCGTGTGTGAAGCAGGGAAGTGACTGACGTGGACCGTTTGCTTGAATTGATTCAACTGCTGGAGCAGATTGGCGACGACCGTCGTCTGCTGGTCGACCTGTCGGCGGAGGATCGGATCCGCCTGATTCAGGCGGCCGGCAAGGTGTTTAACCCCGATCCGGCGGCGCGCCGGGTGCTCGTCAAGGCGTCCGTCAGAAAGCGCATCAATGAACGCGTCAAACGCGACGAAGCCCAACTGCACGAGACGGGCATTCGTGAACTGCGGCGCAAACCCGTCTTCACCGCGCCGAACTACGCCCTGCCGACCGGTGATCCGGATGCGGCGCCGGCCGAGCCCCAGTTCTCGCTCGACGAAAAACACTGTTACGTCTGCAAGATCCGGTTCACGCAGATTCATCACTTCTACGATCAGATGTGCATGAAGTGCGCGGACTACAACTTTGGCAAACGCACCGAGTCCGCTGATCTCACAGGCCGGGTGGCGCTGCTTACGGGCGGCCGCGTTAAGATTGGATACCAGGCTGGGCTCAAACTGCTGCGCGCGGGCGCACACCTGATTGTCACCACCAGATTTCCGCGCGATTCGGCGCAGCGGTATGCATCCGAGCCGGATTTTGCCGAGTGGGGGCACCGGCTCGAGATCTTCGGACTCGACCTGCGGCACACGCCCAGCGTTGAAGCGTTTTGTCGCGAGATGATCGCGACGCGGGATCGGCTCGACTTCATCGTGAACAACGCGTGTCAGACCGTCCGTCGTCCGCCGGACTTCTACGCCCACATGATGGAAGGCGAAACGGCGTCGGTCCATTCAATGCCCGAGCATGTCCGCAGGCTCGTGGGCTCATACGAAGGGTTGCGCGGTTATCACCTCCTGCCCGAGTCGGATGCGGCCATGGTCGCCGGGGCGTCACACGACCCACTGGCTGGTCGGCTCTCCGAGGTCGCAGGTTTGACCCACGCGGCCGAACTCTCACAGGTGGCGTTGTTGCCCGAAGAACTGCAGGCGCAACAAGCGCTGTTTCCAGAGGGACAACTCGATCAGGATTTGCAGCAAATTGACCTGCGGGATCGCAATTCGTGGCGGCTGCTGATGGCTGAAGTGCCAACCGTCGAGTTGCTGGAAGTGCAGTTGGTCAACGCCGTTGCGCCGTTTGTGCTCAACGCGCGCCTCAAGCCGTTGATGGTCAAAGTGCCCACCATGGACAAACACATCGTCAACGTCTCAGCCGTCGAGGGGCAGTTCTACCGGAACTTCAAGACCACGCGGCATCCGCACACCAACATGGCGAAGGCCGCGCTCAACATGATGACGCGCACGGCCGCCGCCGACTACCACGTGGACGGCATCCACATGAACAGTGTCGACACAGGATGGGTGACCGACGAAGACCCTGCCGAGATCGCCGCGCGCAAGGTGGTGGATCACCGGTTCCATCCGCCCCTGGACATCATCGACGGCGCGGCCCGCATTGTGGACCCCATCATCGACGGCATCAACACCAGCACCCACATCTGGGGCCAGTTCCTGAAGGACTACAAACCCACGCCCTGGTGATGGCGGATCGGGTGATCCAGCCCCAGTAGGGAGCGCTGAACTTGAAGCGCGCCTCAGCAACCTGAAGGCCGGTGGCCACCTCGTCGCCGCAACCAGCCGACGTTTTTCATCGACGATGAGTGATGGCGGGCAGCGGCAGTGCGGGCGCAGTTGGTGCGTGCTTTGGAGACGAAGGATGGCTTTGGAGACGAAGGATGACGGCGGGGCTGAAGCCCACGCCCTACACGGAGTCACTGCTACACGGAAATCACCACCCGCTCGTCGTAGGGCGTGGGCTTCAGCCCCGCCGTAGACCACCCTGCGGCGCCTGGCCGACGTCTTCGCGTCATGTCGGTTGAGCATCCCGCTGTCGGAGTTCGCGCTGAAGCGCGCCTGACACGGCGGCCTTCAAAACCCGCCCTGCTTCAGACGGGGGCCTCGCTACTTCCGGTATCCTAGACAGGTGTTAAGAGCTGGAATTGTCGGACTGCCCAACGTGGGCAAGTCCACGC
>CAYZLT010000249.1:0-5550 GCA_964479175.1 uncultured Solibacteraceae bacterium
GTATCCACCTGACCGAAGGGCGCGACACTGCCCGCCAGGGTCTGCTGCACGCGAAGCGTGACCGGTGTCGACATCGTGATGCCGAGTGACGGGATCGACAGCGTCACCTCGGCCGACAGCAGCGTGGAGGCCCCAATGCTGTTGGTCGGATCGGAGACACTGAGCACGAACTGCCCAGGTCCTGCTCCCGAGGCGCCGGTGATCTGCAGCCACGCCGCGTTGTCGGTCACGGTCCACGCCGGTGCCCCGGTGCCCGTCCACGGGAACTGCACCGCCACAGGACTACTGGTCACAAACAGCGGCCCACCCGCGCCGGACTTGATGGCCTGCATGTTCAGCCATCGCGGTGTCAGCGCATGAAACACCGTCGTCGCCGATGCGACACTTTGCCCAACCGCGTTCACGGCATACACGCGGGCGTATCGCACCGCCGCCCACGTGCCGTCAGACACGGCAGCCACGGTGTCCGGCCCACCCTGCGTGACCGTGGTCTGCTGCAGACCCGTGGTGAAAGCCGCGTTGGTGGCGGTCTGGACGATGTAGGACGTCGGAAGACCACCCTGAGTCGGCGCGGTCCATGACACCAGCAGTCCAACGCCGGCCGCGAAACTCCCTGTGGGTGTGCCGGTGGTGCCAGGCGCGGTCGGCGTCGAGGTGTTCAGTCCGCCGACGACCGGCGTGGTCAGTGTGAGCAGCGTGGTCCACGTCACCCCTGCGTCGGTCGACTTCCACACATAACCCATCGACCCTGCGGCGTAGATGATGTTGGCGTCAGTGGGGTGAAACGCGAAGTGCGAGATGCGAACACCGGTCCGTTCGTTGTCCACGCCGACAGGCAGTTCGCCAATTTTCGCCCACGTCGCACCACCGTTGGTGCTCTTGAGGATGCCCTGGCCCGCAGTGCCTGGTGCGCCGGAGAACGGGTCGTACCCGTAAAGCGTGTCGCCGGCGGGATCGTGTGGACTGTACCGCCCCACATGGATGTAGCGATCGCTGCCCCCACCACTGGTCTTCGCCCACGTCACGCCGTCACGCGTATACCAACTCATCGCCTGGCCAGGATTGGCCCCGGCGGTCGGAGGACTATTGGTCGCCGAGAGAAGACGATGGTCGAAGTTGGTGGGGGCCACGTCACCATTGAGGCCCGCGCGACCGGCAGGATCGCTGAGTCGACTGGTGCCGCGAATCCACGTGTTCCCTCCATCGGCCGACTCGAAGAACCCGACTTGCTTCGCGTGCTCCGCCATCCCGCCTGTGGACGCGCTGACGATGGCCGGGGCCCAGACTTTGAGGCCGGTGGAATTGACGAACACCTGCGTCACACCCAGATACTGTTCGATCAGTCCGGTTCCTGGCGTCAGGCGCTGATCGAGTTCCGTCCACGCCGCTCCGCCGGTGGTGCTCCGATACAACACACCCGTGGTGTTGTAAAAATCCTGGGGCGCACCCGCCCATGAGGCGGGGCCATTCCCCACGCCCATGAACAGCGTGGGCGAAGGCGACGCCCCGCGAATGGCGAGGGCATGTCCGCCACCGGCATTACCGTAGCCGGTCAACTGCGTCCACAGGTCACCGCCGTTGGTCGTCTCGTAGATGCCGCCAAATTCGGAGTTGGGTTGTGTGAGGGTCCCGGGCGAATTCACCGTCAGCAGATACAGGTGCTCGCGATTGTTGGGGTCCATCACCAGACGACCGAGCTCACCGATACACTTTTCGCTTCCGCTGCCGACGCGGGGGAATCCCTTCAGGCCCTGGCTCTTGCGTGTCCACGTGGCGCCGCCATCGGTGGACTTGTAGAGGCCCTTGTGTTCGATGCCGATGTAGATCGTGGGGGCCGAGGTGCCGTTGGGCACGACGAGCAACGTCTCTTGTGTGCGATACGCCTGATGGGGCGCGGAGACGGCATCACAGGGGACGGACGTTTGCGCGGCGGCGGGAGCAGACCAGAGGCAGAGGCACACGGCGCCCAAGACGATCGACCGAGAGGTGTTCGACATGCGCCACCAGAATAATCCGGACGGGACCAAATTGCGGAGCCGGCCGCCCGCCAACAGAGAGATTGATCACCAGACTGTAATGATCGCCCTCCGACCGGCGTTGAGCACGTTGAAGAAGCGCGACCCAATCCCCTCGGTGCGGTTCGCACTGTCGGTGACACTCCACGCAATCGTGTGCAGACCGTTGCTCAGAGTGGCCGTGTCGATGGTGAACGACCCGATCGCGGCGCGACCGGCATCCAGATTCCGATACCGCGTGGCATTGGCCGTGCGCAGGCTTAACACCGCCTGAGGCGTCGAGTTACCAAAGATGTTCGCGACGTCGTCATTGCAGAACACGCCGGCAGGCACCGGATTACCCACATTGCCGCGACACTGGTTGTAGGTCACGAGTGCGGTCGGCAACCCATCGATGAACACCGTCATGGTCGACCCGTTGGTCGGGATGAGAATGTCCCCAACTTCACCGCCAGTGGTGTTCGAATCAGGCGTCAGCGCCCAGCCGAAGTTGTTGAGCACACCGCTGACCGTCGCCCCCTGTGCGGGCGTGTCGATCGCACCGAACGGCTTCGCGATCGAATCATTCGCCATCGTGATGCTGGTGGGCGTCGCGAACATCGCGCTGGCCGGATCCGACGACCGGCCGAGCAGCGTCTGATTGCCCTCCACATCTGTGGCCACCGCATACAATGTGAGCGGCCCGTGTCCGCCGTACGACCGCTCGTGGGTCACGTGCGGCAGCATGGACGTCAGCATCAGAAAGCCCCAGCCGGCACGATTGTTTTCCGGATAGGAGTTGAACGCAGCCTCGACGTCAGGGCGCGCGCCATCCAAGACTGCCGCGTCACCGACAAACACCACCGAGTACCCGAGCACTGTCTGGCAATTCGCGGGGTCCTCGAAATTCAGGCAGTTGCGGAAGATCTTCACACCGGCGACGCCGATGTCATCGAGCGCCCACCCGGTCACGCCGATCGCCCCCTGCACGCCCGCCACGCCCTGATTCGGCGTATCGACCTGACCGAACGGGACAGAGGTGCCTCCACGCACAGTGAGCGTGACCGGGAAGGTGGAGGTCGCCCCAGACAGGGTCGCCCTCACCGTAACGGTGGCGACGAGGGTAGTCGCCCCTGCGGGCAGCAGGAAACCGTTAATCGCTACGTTGACGACAGCTGGCCCAGTACCAGATCCCGGCGCGAGCCGCACCCAAGGCGCGTTCGCCGTCACGGTCCACACCGGTGCAGCTCCCGGCGTGTCAACCGTGACGACCTGCTCCGGCGTGACGTGAATCACTCCACCGGTGTCGCCGCGGCGCGTCGCGCTGAAGCGCAGTGCCGACGGACTGACCGCCATCGTCACCGGGCCCTGCGTCACCGTGAACACCTGTCCGGCAATCGTGACCGACCCTGTGCGAGGCTGAGTCGACTCGTTCGCGCCTACCGTGAACGCCACGGTTGCATTCCCCGATGAGGCAGCCGAGCTGGTCACCGTGATGAAGGGGCTGTTGCTGAACGCGTCCCAGCGACACCCGGACGCAGCGGTCACCGTCACCGTACGACCAGAGGCCCCGGCACCGACGTTGGCCGTGGTGGCCGAGAGCGCGGGCGCGCAGTCGAGTACCTGCATCAGCGACCGCCCCACGGCAACGTACAACCGGCCGTTTCTCCACCAGACCGGTGACCATTGGAAGCCCACATCCCTCACCGCGCCAGCGGGTTCAACCACGTACAGGCGCTGATCCCGATGAACGGCCAGGCGGCCATCGTCATCGAGAGCCGCCACGCCAGCCCCGTCGCCGAAAAAGGTGCGCTGTGTCTGTTCGCCGTCCGGTGAACGCGTCCAGACGTTACGGGACGAATTCGCTCGCCGCGTGAACGCGGTCCAGCCGTTGGCGACGGCGTAGTCCCGTGGAGAGTACGTGCCTGCGCCGCCGATCTCCGGGTCGAGCACGATCTCGCCGGCCGTCGTGATCAACCAACTCTGTAACTCGCTGCCGCCCTGGGCCTGAATGCGAAGGTAGGCCACGTTGAGCCCGTCAGTCACCGGCGACACCGCGCGATACTCAGTAGTGCTGCCAACCAGGTTGGTTCGTGTGCCATCGCGATAACGCCAGACTCCCGTGTTCGGGTTGAAGATCCAGTAGACGACATCACCATTGCTGGCGACGAACGGGTCCTCGGCGTCGTGATCGACGGTGATGGTCTCGCCGGTCGAGAGGTTCTTCCGGAAGAGCGGATCGGGTCCCAGACTGACGGATCTCTTCCAGATCGCAAACTCGCCCTTGACCTTGGGGCAACCACCCAGGTCGAGGTCGAGCAACTGTCCCGCGTGCCACTGGTACAGGCGAGACTCGGTGCTGCCGCCCAGGCTGGAGACGTTCTGGAAGATCGCACCAGTGCTGGTGATGGACCCGCATGTGATCGAGAGGCCTTGACCAGTGAAGAGCGTCGTAACCTGCTGCGTGGTCTTGTCCAGCAGCGCAACCCGCGTCGCATCGGTGAATAGCGTCCGGTCGGCCGCGTCATCAATGATGGTGCCGGCGACACGGAGCACCTCGACGAGTCTGCCGTTGTCCTCCAAATACACGCGCCGCTTCACCTCGGTTCGCTGCGAGCGTGAATCGAAGCCGGCGAACGTGATCCAGAAGACCTGGTTTCGGCTGGACGGCGTCAAGAGGGCCGTCAACAGCAGGCGCTGATCAACGGACGAAACACCGGTGGCGACCACCGTACCACTGCTGCTGGTCGAGTCGGTGCTCACGCGGACGTTGACGCTGGCGCATCCAGTCGGGGCATCGTCCTGACACGTGGCGGCGACGCGCAGGATGCCGCGCGACAGCGCATCAACCTCCGGCGCCGTGATCACAAGCGTCGGCCGAGTGTCATGCACGAGTGAGACACTCTGGGTGCCCACGGTCCCGAAGACATCCGTGGCCGTGACGCTCAGGGTGAATGGACCGTGGGGCAGGGCAGACACGTCGACGTCGCCGATCCAGACACCTGAGGACTGCGAGAACGAGAGCGGCACGGACCCGCCTGGAGCCGTGGCGACGACCGAGGCCACCTGACAACTGCTGTTTACTCCGGTCCTCAACGAGACGAGGTTGCCGACCACCGTGCCGGCAGACGGGAAAATGCTGACGACGATGGTGCACTGGGTGAGCGCCGCTGGACGGGCATCGAGTGGCACCGTCCCGATCGCGCCAAGCAGCACCGGCGACAACACGAGCAACAACGTATTGATGCCCACACGGCCAGTCTAACCTGCGTCGCCAATCAAGTCACGGCGACGCTGCCGTTGACCGGCTGGCCTCGATCAGAGAAACCACGAGGGTCCGTCAACAGGCCGGGCACAACCGGACAATCACGGTTGTTGAGATCGCGTCTTCCCAACGCCCCGTGCGCGCGCTCCAGATATAGGCGGTGACGTCATACTCACCCGCCGGCAGGTCCACGGACGTCTCGAGCGTGAACCCCGCGCGATCGAATTGCGGGCCGAACGCCGCAGCGACGTCGGGTCGCGCCGCGCCCAGCCGAGCAACACCGAGAAAGAC
>CAYZLT010000250.1:0-3733 GCA_964479175.1 uncultured Solibacteraceae bacterium
CATACACACGGCTGGCCGCCGAACACTTCTGGCCCTGGTACTCGAAGCCGCCGCGGACGATCGCCACGGCGATGGCCGCCGGGTCGGCCGACGGGTGCGCGATGATGAAGTCCTTGCCGCCGGTTTCCCCCACCAGGCGCGGATAGGTCTTGTAGTTGGCGATGTTCTCGCCCACGGTCTTCCACATGCTCTGGAACACCGCGGTGCTGCCGGTGAAGTGGATGCCGGCCAGATCCGGCGAGTGCAACACGACGTTGCTCACGTCGGCCGCATGGCCTGGGACAAAATTGATGACGCCGGGCGGCATGCCGGCCGCCTCAAAAATTTTCATGATGTAGTAGCCGCTGAGCATCGCAGTCGACGCCGGCCTTGATGGGCAACACCGTGGTCTGGAAGCCGGCGCGCTCGACAGGTTGCCGCCGATCGCCGTGAAGTTGAACGGCGACACCGCGTAGATGAACCCTTCGAGGCCGCGATACTCCAGCTGGTTCCACATGCCGGGGCTGCTGGCCGGCTGATCGCTGTAAATGTCCTGCGCATACTGCGCGTTGAACCGCCAGAAGTCGATGAGTTCACACGCCGCATCGATCTCGGCCTGATACACCGTCTTGGCCTGTCCCAGCATCGTGGCGGCGTTGAGCGTGGACTTCCAGGTGGTGGTCAGCAGTTCGGCGGCTTTGAGAATGACGGCCGCGCGATCCTCCCACGGCCAGTTCGCCCATTCCTTGCGTGCGGCCAGGGCGGCATCAATCGCCTGCTGCACATGTTCGGGCGACGCCAGGTGGTAGTCGGCCAGCACGTGCCCATGGTCAAACGGCATCACGGATCGCCCGGTCTTGCCCGTCCGGATCTCCTTGCCGCCGATGATGATCGGAATATCCACCCGCTCGGTGGCCATGGAGATCAGCCTGGCCTTGAGCTCGGCCCGCTCAGGGGAGCCGGGGGCGTAGGACTTGACGGGTTCATTGACGGCCGCGGGGACGCGGCGAACAGCACTTAGGGAAGCGATCGACATGGGGTTAATCTTAAGCCATGGAAATCACCCGGCACCACGTCGACGGCATCGCCGTCCTGGCCATGGTGGGTCGCCTGACGGTGAACGACACGCCCGGTCTGCTCAAAGCCGAGGCAACCCAGGCGCTGACCGAGGGTGCGCGGGCCGTCATTCTTGACCTGGCCCAGGTCCCGTACATCGACAGCACCCGGCTTGGCGAACTCATCGGCGCGCACATCACCGTGGCGCGCCAGGGAGGCCGACTCGTGCTGGTCTGCCCCACCCAGCGCATTACCGCGCTGCTGAAACTGGCGGGCCTTGGAGGGATCTTCGAAACCTACGCCAACCTCGACCTCGCGCGTCAGGCCGTCCTGACGCCGCGGCTCTAATCAGACACCCGCCCGTCAGGCGCCCGCCGTCGGCTCCGCGGCGCGCGCGCCCAGCTCCCGGTCCAGGTCCAGGATGGATGACGGGTCGTCCTTGACCATCCGCAACTTGGACACGATCTCGCGGACGTTTTTTTCCTCTTCGACCTGCTCGGTGATGAACCACTGCAGCTCGGCCATGGCGGCAAACACCTTTTCGGTGAACGCCATCTCGTAGAGTCCGTCGATCTGCCGGCTGACGACTTTCTCCTGCGCCTGCGCGTTCTCAAACACGTCGAGCAACGAGTCGAACTCGGCGCGTGGCTCGGCAATCCCGCCCAGGTGGACCGGATGGTGCCGCGCAATCAGGAAGTCCAGCAGCCTCATGGCGTGTGCATGTTCTTCCTGACTCTGCAGGCGGAACCAGTGACCGGCGCCGGTGAACTGGCGGTGCTCACACCACGCGGCCATGGCCAGATACGAAAACGACGCGGAAAACTCGGCAGCCACCTGCCCATTAATTGCACCCAGCACGTTCGGGGTCATTGGAAACCTCTCACGCTCAGTATGGCCTATCATGTCGCCCATGGCACGTCTCTCACGACTCCTGCTCGTTCCCGCGTTCGTTGTTGCGCTCGGCCTTCTCTCTACGGGACTCCTGCCGGGAGCCGTCTCGGCCCAGGGCTCGCCAGCCACCGACTACCGCGCCGCGGTGGAACACTGGGAGGCGGGCCGCTATCACGAGGCGTTGCCGCGCCTCATCGGGATCATGAAATCTCCGGCAGCGGCCACCTATCTGGAGCGCATCGCGTTGCTGACTGGTGAGTGGTACCCGTCGGTGGAAATCGCCAAGGATGGCCGACTGCCAAAACTGTCGCCTGACGGGCAGTGGGTCACCTACGAGACCGGTCCGGCGACGGCGCCGGTGACTCGCATCCTGCGCGCCACCGCCAACGCCGCGGTCACGGCCGAACTTCAGGGCGGCGGCGCCGTCATCAACCCGGCCGGGACCCACATCGCCTGGGTGCGTCCGCCGCAGCACATGCCGCTTGACGACGGGCAGGCGGCGCAAGCCACGTTAACCAGCACCTGGGCCGTGGCGCGCGACGGCGCGTTGATGGTGCGTGACCTCGCCACCGGTGCCGAGCGTGTGGTCGAGACGGGGACCCTCCTCAAGACGTCCCCCCAGTGGGCAGCCGGCGGCCGCGAATTGGTGTTTGTGGGTGGCGACGAAGCCGACCTCACCCGTTCGGACATCTACCGCACCCGAACGGGCGGCGCGCCCGAGCGCGTCACGTCGGAGGCGGGAACCAAGGCCCTGCTGGCCGTGTCGCCGACCGCGCTGCTGTATGCGACCGGCGGTGCGCCGACGTTCCGTCGCCCGGCCGTCGCGGGTGCTCCGCCGGCGGCGCCAGGCGCTGGGCGTGGCGGCGGCGGAGGCGGACGAGCCGGTGGCCAAGGGGGCGGCGCGCAGGCGTCCTTCTGCGTGGTCGACCTGTCCAATGGACTGACGCGCACGATCGCCGGCACCGGCGCCACGATGTCGGCCAACGGGCAGACCATTGCGTGGGTGACGCGCACCGCCGACGCGTACACACTCCACACTTCACCCACGCTGCTGGATCAACCCACGGTGGTGCGGTCCGGGCGTGAACGGCTGGAGTCGCCGGCGCTCTCGCCCGACGGCACCGCGGTCGCGTATCAGTGGATGCAATTCACCGACTGGGAAATCTATGTGTCGCGTGGCACCACCCATACCCGCGTCACCCGCGACATCCAGCACGACCTTCTCCCACGCTTCCTCACCAACACCACCCTGCTCGGCATGATGGGTGAAGCCCGCCATCGTCGTGCCCAGGTGTATGACCTTGAGACCGGCACCCGTCGGCGGTTGCTGCACAACAACAGCGTCCGTACGGTGGTGCCGGAATATTCCTGGCAGCCCTCGGCAGACGGCCTCCGCATTCTGACCGTGGCCGACTACGACGGCGACACCGTCTCGGCCGAACGCGGGATCTATCTGAGTGACCTGTCACGCACGCTGACGCCCGCACAATTGGTGACGCGGCTCGAGGCCAACCTCGCGCATGAAACCGAACTGCGCACGCGCACGACGCGCATGTATGAGCCGATCGCGGCGTCCGTGCGTCAGACGCTGGCCGACGCCTCGGTCACGCGTGTCTTCGAACATGCCAAGGCGCTCTACGATTTCGACTCCAAACACATCACGCAGCCGGGCAACGCCAAGGCGATCGAGTACCTGTCCCGCGCGTACGAATCCTTCGGCTATCAGCCGCAGCAACAGTGGTTCACCCAGGCCAACGCGCTCGGCGGCCGGACCGCCAACGTGCTCGCCACCTTGCGCGGCACGGTG
>CAYZLT010000250.1:3743-5546 GCA_964479175.1 uncultured Solibacteraceae bacterium
CGGTCGGTCCGGGGGCCGATGATGACACGTCGGGCACGACGGCGCTGCTCGAGACCGCCCGGCTGCTGTCGAAGACGCCGATGCCGGCGACGATTGTTTTTGCGTCGCTGACCGGTGAAGAAGCGGGCCTGCTCGGCAGCCGTGAATTTGTGCGGCAGGCCGCCGCCAACAAGGTGCGGATCGTCGGCGCCCTCAACAACGACATGATCGGCTGGGCCGGTGAGGGGCCGCAGCTCAACAATACGATTCGGTATTCCAATCCCGGCATCCGCGACATCCAGCACGCGGCGGCATTCCTGTTCACCGACATCGTGTTGTTTGACACGAAGTATTACCGCGGCACCGACGCCGCCGCGTTTTACGAAGCGTGGGGCGACATCGTCGGCGGCATCGGGTCGTATCCGATTCTCGCCAATCCGAACTACCACCAGCCGACCGACTACCTGGACACGATCAACCAGTCGCAGGTGACCGAGACGGCCAAGGTCACGGCGGCCACGCTCATGTATCTCGCATCGAGTCCCTCGCGTCTGAACAATCTGACCACCGCGCGGACGGGTGCAGGCGTGACGGTGACCTGGGACCCCAGTCCAGAAACCGGCATTCGCTCCTACATCGCCGCCTATGGTCCGGCGGAGGATCCGCTGCGCACGCGCGTCACCGTCACCACGCCGACCACAACGCTGCCGTCGCTGCCGGCCGGCACACATGTGGCCGTCAAGGCCGTGAATGGACGCGGGCTTGAAGGCTGGGACTGGGCGCGCACGGTCGTGCAATGAACGGCGTTCGCGTCTGTCCGCGGTGCGGATTTTCACACCTGCGCCCCTCGCGGGCGCACACGTGGATCGAACACCTTCAGGGATGGTGGTCACGGACGCGGTGGTTCCGATGCCAGACGTGTCAGTGGCGCGGACGCATCCGCGACATCTGGAGCCCGGACGATGCCTTTCCAGACCTGCCGCCGTTGCGGCTGGGCCGCGAGCTCGACATCGAGATCCTGCAGCAGCGCGATGAGGATGCGCTCGTGGACCTCGTGCTGTCGTACAAGGAGAAGATCCAGCGGACCGTGAAGTTGTGGCTCGACGACAGTCGACCCGCACCGCCCGACTGGTTGCGCGTCACCTCGGTGGCCAGCGCGCAACGGTTGCTCGAGGCGCAGATGGTGCACGAGGTGTCACTTGACTATGACCTCGGCTGGTGTGCTGACTGCATCCACAAGGGTGAACACCTCAAACACACCGGGCAGCGCCACTGCCCGCACACACCAACCGGCTACGACCTGGTGGCGTGGATGGCCGAAACCGGCCACTGGCCGAAGTTGCCGCCCAATGTGCACAGCGGCAATCTCGATGGCGGTGCGCGCATGTTGGGGGTGATCGCCCGTCACTGGCGCGGCGGAGTGCTTGTGGTGCCGCGTGCGGTGCCGGCACCAGCCCAGACCGCGCCGCCTCCCTCGGTGCCGAAGGCCGATCTGCCGCTGGGGGCCTCTCATGCGGCGGTGGCCACGCTCACGGTGTGCCCGCAGTGCCACGGGCCGTATCTGCAACGATCCCACCGGCACTCCAATCTGGACCGATGGCGGACGCGGATCACCCGGCGGTATCCCGTGCGGTGTGCGGCGTGTGGCTGGACGAAGTGGGTGGCGGCGCCGATCCTCGTGCGCTTCAGTTCCGGCACGGAAACGCCCGCAGACGCCCTCGAGACACAGCAGATTGAGCGGATTGATCCGGACGAGTAAGTCCCGGGCGTAGAATGGAGGGGTCATGCCGTACGACGATCTGCCATTGCGATCGGGGTCCGGGC
>CAYZLT010000251.1:0-5545 GCA_964479175.1 uncultured Solibacteraceae bacterium
GCGCTTCGATGCGGCCGATTTCAACGACGCCGCCAACCGACGACGCGGTGGTCTCAATGAGCGGGGCGGCGGCGGTAACGGTCACCGTCTCTGTCAGGCTCGCCACTTTCATGGCGAAGTCGAACGAGACGGTCTGTCCAACGTTCACGGTAATGCCCTTGCGGTCCAACGTACTGAAGCCGCTGAGGGCGACCGTCACGTCGTAGAGACCAATCGGCAGGGCACTGAGGCGGTACGCGCCTTCGCTGCCACTGACGACCACCCGGCTGAAGCCCGTGGAGGGGCTGGTCGCCGTGACCGTAGCGCCAGGAATGGCGGCGCCCTGGGCGTCGACCACTTGTCCGGCAATGGTGCCCGTCGTCTGCTGGGCAGAGACGGTCACGCTGACAATAGCCGCAAGGGCAAGCACCCAAGCAGCCGTTCGCACTAATCGCATAATTTGTCCTTTGAAAAATAATGACGCTGCAACAGCGTTCCTATGAGAGGCATCATATGAACCTGTTCGTCACACCTGTGTCAACAATGATCCAAGCTTGGTAGCAATTAAACCCTCGATGACCAGAATCGGGCGACGCCTATCGCACGGAGGCGAGGAACCGTTCGATTTCGGGACGTTGTGGGGCGCCGGCGGGCAATTGCCTGAGCAGCGTCTCGGCTTCGGTCGTGGCCGCCCGGCGGTCTCCGGAGCGAGCGTAGGCGCGGGCCAGACCGAATCGCGCTTGGAACAGCAATGGGTCTCGGGTCAGCGCGTCCCGCAATTCGATGATCGCCTCGGCCTCGCGGTGCTCCTCCAGGGCGAGCAGTCCAAGGTTGGCGCTCACCACGGGGTTGCCAGGCTCGGCGGCGCGGGCTGCGAGCAAAGCGTCCCTGGCACCGCGCAGGTCACCTGCCTGTCCGAGGCAACCCGCCAGCCCCAGTCCCGCATCCGCCGACGGCATCCTCGCCTTGAGCGCGATCCGCAGGTGGGGCTCAGCGAGCGGGCAATGCCCGGCGTCCAGGTGTGCGTACCCCAGTCGCAGGTGCGCCTGCGGATTTGCCGGGTCGTCCTTGAGGATCGCGGTCAGCACGGCGACGAGCCGCACTCCCTGCGCTTCGCCCGATGTGACCTCCGCCATTCGTGACGCCACGGCGATGCGATCCTTGGGATCGGCGCGCGGGCCCCTGGGCGACACCGGCGAGCCCTGAAGATAGCCGAGTGACCGGAGGCGACTGGCGCTTTCACCTGTGACGGCAGTGCGAGTTGCCAGCTCAGGTCCACTCCATCGTGCGACCAGCGCGTCCAGCCGCGCTGCTTGCGCGGCCTGCGCCGACGCCTGATTGTGCAGTTCAGACGTGTCCGTCGCCGTCTCAAACAACTCGGGTCGGGGCGCGGCAATGTACTTCCATCCGGCGTCGCGTACGCTTCTGAGGCTGGCCCACCCAAAGTCCAACAGCGGCGCAAACGATTCCGCGTACAGCGCCCGCGGCTCCGCGGTGCCAGTCGCAAACGCGGGCTGAAGTGTACGGCCGTCTCCATCAATCGATCCGCCGGTCAGCGCCACGACCGTCGGTGCCACATCGACCAGCGAGACATCGCCGGTGATGACGGTGCCGGCGGGAATGCCGGGCCCCCGAAACAGCAGCGGCACACGCAAGGTGGTGTCGTAGACAAACACGCTGTGGCCGGTCTCGCCATGTTCGCCGAACGCCTCGCCATGATCGGCCGTGGCAATGACGAGCGTGTGATCCGCGGCCTCCTTCAGCGCCTCGAGGACCACGGCCACCGCCTGGTCGGCCGCCGCGATGTCGTCGGCATACCTGGCGCGTGCATCGCGGCCGTCGGCCGGATTGCCATAGGGGGCGTGTGGATCAAACAGATGCAGCCAGAGGAAGAACGGGGCTTGCCGATGTGTGGTGAGCCAGGCGGCCGCGCGACGCGCGGTGTCGGCCCCGGGTCGTTCGTTGAGCAGTGCCCCACTCGACGACCGCGGCATCTCATCGTCATACACGTCGAAGCCCCGGGCGAGACCGAAGCGGCGATCGAGCGGGAAGGCAGAGACAAATGCCGCGGTGGCCCATCCGCGCGCCTTGAAGAGGGTCGCCAGTGTTGGCACAGAGGCGGTCACCGCGACGCCGTTGTGCCGGCTGCCATGTGAGGGCGGGTAGAGCCCCGACAGAATGCTGCCGTGCGAAGGCAACGTGATGGGTGCCGTGGCCCACGCGCGATCCACGCGCACCCCCTCGCGGGCGAGTTGATCGAGCGCAGGCGTGCGGGCGCCCGCCGCGCCGTACGCGCCAACGGCATCGGCACGCAGCGTGTCGATCGTCACGAGCAGTACTGACTGCGGAACAGACGCCGTGGGGGGCGTGGAGACCGGAGGGGCCGCGCACGCGGCCATCGTGATCAGGCAGAGCAGCATCGCGCGACTCATCGCTTGTCCAACTGCGACAACAAGGTGCGCGCGGCAGCCTTCTCCTTTGGTCGTGTCGCCTGTGACTCAAGGACCTTGCGGTACTGCGCCCGCGCGCGCTCGATGTGTCCCGACTCCTGCAGGGCGATCCCCAGATTGAGCGGCGCCTCCTGCAAGGACGCATCAGCCGCCGCCAGTTCGAGCCAGCGCACCGCCTCGACCGCGCGCCCTTGTTGCACCAGCACGACGCCCAGTCCGTTTGCGGCATCCGCCAGGTGCGGGTCGCGCTCCAGCGCGGACGTGTAGGCACTGGCGGCACCCGTCAGGTCCCCCAGCTCCCGCCGCGCGTTTCCCAGATCCGAGTGATACACCGCATTGGTCTGGTCCAGGCGAACCGCCTCCTCAAATGCACGCGCCGCCTCGTCATGCCGATCGAGATCCGACAACACGAGACCCTTGCCGTGATGGGCCGACGGCAGGGCCGGATTGATCGCCAATGCGGCGTTCTCGGCGCGCAGGGCTTCATCGCGCAGGCCGCGTTGGCGCGCGATGCCCGCGAGGTCGTGGTACAGATCGGCATCACCCGGCCAGCGCGCGACCGCGGCGCGAAACCGTGCGAGGGCCTCCGCGGATCGACCTGCCGCCGCCAGGGCGCGCGCGTAACTGGACGCGAACAGCGGCGACGCTGGATGCGCACCCGCCACGCGCGAGAGCGCACCGAGCGCCTGTGTGGCCTGGCCTGCCGAGACCAGTGTCTGCGCCCGTTCGAAACTGGTCCAGTCCAGCATGTACTCCGCGCCGTTGACGCCCGTCGCTGGAGTGTTGGGCCGCGAGGAGGGGGCCACGTACCCCAGCGACCGCAGCCGGGCTGCGGTCTCTGCCGAGATTGGTGACGCAGGTGTGGTCCGTCCGTTCGCACTGGTGATCGCGCCAAGGCGCGCCACCATGGCGCGCACCGTACTGTCGCGCGTCGCAGAGACGTCGGTGGTTTCGCCTGGATCGGTCGCCAGATCAAACAGGCGTGGGCGTTCAGCCACCACCAGTTTCCAGCGGTCCTGCACCAGAGACCGGAGTGGCGACCACCCGGCGACCTCGGGGTACAGCGTTTCTGCGTACGTCTCGGTGTCCGGGGCCGGCCCTGTCGTCAGGTCGCGTCCGGGCAGCGCCGCGGCAGGCAGTCCGGCCAGCGCCAATACGGTAGGCATCACATCCACCAGGCTGGCCGCATCCTGACGCACGGCCGGACTCAGGCCAGGCGCCTGCACGATCAGCGGGATGCGAAGTGCGGCGTCAACTACGAGCATGCCGTGCGTGGCCTCGCCATGCTCGCCAAGGCTTTCACCGTGATCGCCCAAGACGATGATCGCCAGTTGTCCCGCGTCAGGCCGCGCGCGCACAGCTTTCAGGAGGCGCCCGATCTGCTGATCCACAAATGACACCTCGCCGTTGTAGGGGTCGCCCTGTGCGCGGGCCTGCGCATCAGGCGGTGGGTCGTACGGCGCGTGCGGATCGTAGACATGCATCCACAGAAACCACGGACGTTCTGACGACAGCGCCCCGAGGGCCGTGAGCGCGCGATCGACGACCACCGATGCCGGCCGGCCGGCCTGGAGCCGGTCGACCGCTTCAGGGTCACGGCTGATCTGATCGTCGTACTGATCAAATCCCTCTGCCAGTCCGAATCGCCGGTCCAGAACGAAGGCCCCGACGACGCCGGCGGTCTGATACCCCGCCTGTTTCAGTCGCGCGGGCATCGTCATCGCACTCGTCTGGAGCGGGAAGCCATTCAGCCGAACCCCGTGGTCCGGGGGCCACAGGCCCGTGAAGATTGACGCATGGGCCGGCAGGGTCAGCGGCACGGCACTGCGCGCGTTGGTGAACTGCAGCCCGTCCGCGGCCAGTTGGTCCAGAGCGGGTGTGAAGCCTCGTCCCAGCCGGTCAGCACGCAAGGTGTCGATGGTGACGATCAGAATGTTCGGGCGGACCGCGGTGCGCGCTGGGGACGGGACGGCGCCACAGGCCATTGCGCCGAACGCGACGCCACACACGACCAGCACCACTCCCCAGGTTCGCGCGTGCGGTGTCATGGCCTGACACATTACTGCACCCGCGCCCGAAGCTCCATCAACCCGTCAGGCTGGGGCTGACCTCACAACGCGAGCGGGTCCTAGCGGCCGCTCGCAGCGCCGCAGCGTCCATCGATGCTCACGACATCCAGATGGCCGTCACTGTTAAAGTCCGCGGCTTCCGCCACGCGGATACTCACGTGCGCGGGCCCAAACGGCGCGCTGAGTCAGCCCATCCCCGTCAAAATCCGCGGCCGTGATCGTCGTCGCCGACTCACCCGAAAACTTGACGCAGTTCGCGTCGAACGAGCCCGGCCTGAGCGGCCACCGACATGACGATGGCTGCCACCAGGCAAGAGGGAACGGTTGACGTCACCATACGTTGAGGATGCTATCGCGGAACCTGTGTGCGGCAGGCCCTTGCCCACGGCGACGCGAGGTTGCTGCGGTCTCTGGGATTGGCTGAACGCCCTCGATCGGCATATCTTCCACACCCTGGAAGATCCCCGCGCGTCATGGCCGTGCGCTTGTAGCCGTTGATGTACGGGTGGTCACAGTTGATGGAGCCTTCGCTGCGGCTGCCCCGCCAACTCCCTCCAGAGCATCGCGAAGTAGTCGTAGGCCATCAGGCGCGGAGACCAAACTGTCGTGCGGCTTCGTGAAACGTCTCGGCTTTCCGGAAACCGAGTAGACGAAATGCTTCTGTAAAAGACGTGGCGCCCTCGAGCGTGTTGCTCACAATAGCCCTGGAAAACGTCTTGCTGGCCCTGGCTCCAAGCGTGAGATAGAAATCTCCTCCACTCCCCTTTGGCAGGGCACGGACGCGGGCCACCTCGGCCTCGTACGCCTGCCAGTAATCATCGCGGGTCATGCGACCGGCGTCGTGAATTCGCCGAAGAACGACCAGCGTACTGACCTTGAATCGGCGCGCAAGACCCTGCACGTCTGGTGGGGACGGCGCAGCATCCAGCACCTGGCGCAACTCTGCCATCGGCACCAGCAGCTCTGCCGCCACGCGATTGCACCAGTTCTCGGTCCGATGATCCGACGCGGCGAACGCCGTGGCATCGGACACACCCGACTGGCCGA
>CAYZLT010000252.1:0-5522 GCA_964479175.1 uncultured Solibacteraceae bacterium
CTGATTCTCTTCACCGAGTTCGGCACACTCGACTTCCAGCAGCTCGCCATCCAGGTGAACACCTGGTCGGTCGAGCCCGCCACGATGGCCGGGGCCGGGTTGCTGACGATGGCGACGATGCTGTTGTTTGTGGGCGCCACGGGCAAGTCGGCGCAGATTCCGCTGTTTGTGTGGCTGCCTGACGCCATGGAAGGTCCGACTCCCGTGTCGGCCCTGATCCACGCGGCCACGATGGTCACGGCCGGCGTGTACATGATTGCGCGCAACGCCGTGCTCTTCAGCCATGCGCCGTTTACGCTCGAAGTCATTGCGGTGATTGGTGTGGTGACGGCGCTGTTTGCCGGCACCATCGGCTTGGTCCAGAACGACATCAAGCGCGTGCTCGCGTATTCGACGGTCTCGCAGCTGGGCTTCATGTTCCTGGCGGTGGGTGTCGGGTCCTTTGCGGGCGGTGTGTTCCACCTGTATACCCACGCGTTCTTCAAGGCGCTGCTGTTCCTGGGAGCGGGCGCGGTCATTCATGCGCTGCATGGTCAGCAGGACATGCGCTACATGGGCGGCCTGAAGCACAAGCTGCCGATCACCTTCTGGACGTTCCTGATCGGCACGATTGCCATCGCCGGTCTGCCGCCGTTTGCCGGCTTTTTCTCGAAGGACGAAATCCTCTGGAAGACCTACTCCAGCGGCCACACGGTCCTCTGGGCGCTGGCCGTGGTGGCCGCGTTCCTCACGGCGACCTATATGTTCCGCTTGCTCTACATGACGTTCTACGGCGAGAGCAGGGCCGCGCACGCGCCCGCGTCCGCGCACTCCGCACATGGCACCCCGCACCCCGCGCCCAGCACTGCGCACTCCGCACATTTGCATGATGCGCCGCCGGCGATGGCGATTGCGCTGGTCGTTCTTGCGGTGGGTTCCATCGTGGCGGGTTTCTTTGGTGTGCCGCACGCGTTGGGTGGGCACAACCAGATTGAGGCGTTCCTGGAGCCGAGTTTCCATGCGATGACCCTGACAGCCGGGGAAGTGGCGCATGCCGCCGCAGTCCACGGTGACATCGCGACCGAGTTGGGCCTGATGGGCTTCTCGGTGGCCGTGGCGCTGGCGGGTATCGTGCTCGCGTATTTCCTGTTCAAGAAGAGCCCGCAGCGCGCCGATGCGCTGGCGACGCAGTTCAGCGGCGTCCACACGCTGCTCTCGAACAAGTACTACGTGGATGAAATCTACAACGCGGTGTTTGTGCAGCCCATCAAGAGGATCTCCGAGGGCACGTTGTGGAAGGTGGTTGATGCCGGCATCATCGACGGCGTCGTCAACGGCGTCGGGCTGACGGTGCGGGGCTGGAGTGCGGTGCTGCGGCGGGTGCAGACCGGGTCGGTCCGCGCCTACGCCATGTCGATCTTTGTGGGGGTCGTTGCGATCCTGGGGTACTACCTGTGGCGCTAACTCTTCTGGTCTTGATGCCGCTTATTGGAGGCGTGCTCCTCCTCCTGCTGGGGAAGGGGAGAGATTCTCTTGTCCGCCAGCTGGCGCTGGGTATTTCGGTCATCACGTTCATCGCCAGCCTCTTCCTCTGGACGGGGTTTGACGCGACGTCGGCCGACTTCCAGTTTGTCGAGCGCTACACCTGGCTGCCCGACTTCGGCATCTCCTACCACGTGGGCCTGGACGGCATCACGTTGTGGCTGGTCATCCTCACGACGTTCCTGACGCCCATCGCGCTGCTGTGCTCGTGGGAATCAGTGGACCAGCGGGTGAAGGAGTTCTCCTTCTTCATGTTGCTCCTTGAAGCGGCGATGATCGGCGTGTTCATCTCGCTCGACCTGTTCCTGTTCTATCTGTTCTGGGACGCGATGCTGATTCCGATGTATTTCCTCATCGGCATCTGGGGCTACGAGAAGCGCATTTACGCGGCCATCAAGTTCATGCTCTACACGATGGCCGGCTCGGTGCTGATGCTGCTGGCCATCATCTGGGTCGCGTATTACCACCAGACGGCGGTTGGTGTGATCAGCTTCGACCTGCTGGACCTGTACGCGCTCGACATTCCGGCGAGCCTGCAGACCTGGTTGTTCCTCGCCTTTGCATTGGCGTTTGCCATCAAGGTACCGGTGTTCCCGTTCCACACGTGGCTGCCTGATGCCCACGTGCAGGCGCCCACAGCCGGCTCGGTCATTCTGGCCGGCGTGCTCCTGAAGATGGGCACCTACGGCCTGCTGCGGTTCGCCTTCCCGCTGTTCCCGGACGCGGCGATGCAGTTTGCGCCCTACCTCGCCATCCTCGCCGTCATCGGCATCGTCTACGGTGCGCTCGTCGCGATGGTGCAGCCGGACATGAAGAAGCTGGTCGCCTACTCGTCGGTGAGCCACCTTGGATTTGTGGTGCTGGGCATCTGCGCGATGAACGTGGTTGGTGTGCAGGGCGCCGTCTTCCAGATGCTCGCGCACGGCGTCTCCACCGGCGGCCTCTTCCTCATCGTGGGCATGTTGTCGGATCGTCGGCACACCAAGCTCATCGCCGAGTACGGCGGCCTGAAGTCGGTCATGCCGAAATTGGTGGCGATGTTCCTGCTGATCACGCTGGCGTCCATTGCGCTGCCGGGCATGAACGGGTTTGTTGGCGAGTTCATGATCTTCGTCGGCTCCTACAGCGAAACCAAGGTGCTCACGGCCATCGCGGCCTCGGGTGTCATTTTGTCGGCGGTCTACATGTTGTGGATGTTCCAGCGCGTCAACTACGGGCCGCTGACCAACCCGAAGAACAAGGGCCTGCGTGACCTGAGCGTGCGCGAATGGATCGTGATCGCGCCGATCGTCGCGATGTGCATCATCATGGGTGTCTTCCCGAACATCTTCCTCAAGCCCATGGAACCAGCCGTCAAACGCGCGGTCGAATACGTCCGCGGCGTCGCGCCCGTAAACGCCGGGGCCGCAGCGACAACCACGTCGGGTGCCTTTTCTGCCCTGAGCGATAGCGAAAAGACACCCGACGTCTTGACAGCGAAAGGAGGCCAGCGATGAACATGAACGATTTTTCGTCCATCGCTCCCATCCTGATGGTCACGCTCGCGGCCTGTGCCACGATGCTGGCGGAAGCCTTCCGCAAACAGGACGACCACAGCGGCGCGAAGTGGTTTGGCGTCTACGGCGTGATTGGACTCGTGGGCGCGATCGCCACATCGACTGGCCAGTGGAACGAAAGCCGGATCGGTTTCGGTGTGATCTCGGTGGACAACTACACCGTCTTCTTCAATATCACGATTGCCGCGATCGGCCTGTTGACGATCCTGCTCTCGGTCGGCAACGCCGAACGTGATCACCTGCCGTCGGGCGAGTACTACACGCTGATGTTGTTTGCCATCGCCGGCATGATGATGATGGCGGCGACCACGGACCTGCTCGTCATCTTCATCGCGCTCGAGATCATGTCGCTCGGCGTCTACGTGATGACCGGCCTCAAACGGGCCAGCGGCGAAAGCGCCGAGGCGGCGTTCAAATATTTTGTGCTCGGCGCGTTCTCGAGCGCGTTTTTCCTCTATGGCATCGCGATGGCCTACGCGGTCTCCGGCACGACCAAGCTGGACGAAATCGGCATGCGCGTGGCGTCGTCTTCGCTCGATCCCAGCATTTTGTTGATCCTCGCGATGATCCTGCTGCTGGTCGGATTCGCGTTCAAGATCGGTGCGGTGCCGTTCCACATGTGGGTCCCCGACGCCTATCAGGGCGCACCGACGCTGGTGACGGGTTTCATGTCCACCGGCATCAAGGTCGCGGCCATGGCCGCGTTTGTGCGCGTGTTCCTCTCGACACTCGAGCCGCTTCGCCTTGAGTGGATTCCCATCGTCTCGGTGATTGCCGCACTCACGATGATTCTGGGCACCGTCGTGGGCGTCGCCCAGACCAGCGTCAAGCGCATGCTTGCGTATTCGAGCATCGCGCACGCCGGCATCCTCCTGGTGGGCCTGGCCGCCGCCAGCAGTGCCGGCAAGGCGGCCATCCTGTTCTACCTGGTGGCCTACAGCGTGACCAACCTCGGCGCGTTCGGCGTCCTGGCCGCCATCTCGTCGGCGGACCGGCCGCACGACGACATCCGCGACTTTGCGGGTATGTGGAAGGAGCGCCCGGGCCTCTCGGCATTGCTCACGGTGTTCCTGCTCTCGCTGGGCGGCTTCCCGCCGACGGTCGGGTTCATCAGCAAGTGGTACATCTTCAACGCCGCCATGCAGGAAGGCCTCTACACCCTCGCGATCCTCGGCGTGTTGACGTCGGTCATCTCCGTCTTCTTCTACCTCCGCATCGTCGTCATGATGTACATGAGCGACGAGACGGCGCCCGAGCATCGTCCTGCGGTGTCGGGCCTGACGGTGGCGGGATTGCTGATCGCACTGGTGGCCGTGATTTACCTGGGCATTCTGCCGGGTGGACTGATCTCGATCGCTGCCGACTCGGTCGCGTCGATTTTCTGATTTTCAACATGGAACCCCATGTGCCCCATGTGCCCCATGTTGAAAAAAGAACTCTGCGCCTCGCTGTAAAACCAGAACTGAATCAGGCCTGTGCGATCAACCTGGCGAGCAGGGCATCGTGCTCAGGTGCCACCGTGCGCAGGTCGAGTAGTACCGCATCCTGCTGAATGCGGGTGATGATTGGCGGCGTGCTCGTGCGGAGGGCAGCTTCCAAGGCGGCGGCTGACCGTGTGGGCGATGTGATCGACAACAGTCGCGTGGGAATCTGCGACTGAGGTGCGGCGCCGCCGCCGATCGTCGAGGCGCCGTCGACGATGTCGCACGACAGAGACGATGAGGCCGCCTGGATGGCAGCGGCAAGGGCGCGTGCGCGCTGGTCGATCCTGTCGATCGGCATCAACAACATCGCGACCACGGGAATCTCGGTGCGCGAGGGTTCGCGTTGCCACAGGCCGAGTGTGGCCTCAAGGGCGGCGTAGGTCTGTTTGCCCGCACGGACTGCGCGCATGAGTGGGTGCTTCCGCACTTTGTCCACCCAGCTCGCGCGGCCGACGATGAGTCCGCACTGGGGACCGCCGAGCAACTTGTCCCCGCTGAATGCGATCAGATCCACGCCGGCGGCAACGCTTTCGCGCACTGACGGCTCGTCGCGCAGTGCCTCGGGCCACGGTTGTGCGTGCGGCACGCCGAGCCATCCGCTGCCGAGGTCTTCAAACAGCGGGAGATTAAAACGATGTGCGACGGCAGCCAGATCCGCGAGGGCCGGCCGTTCGGTGAATCCCTCGATGCGGAAGTTGGACGGGTGCACACGAAGGATCAGCGCCGTGCGATCTGAGATCGCCGCCGCATAGTCACTGACGCGTGTCCGATTGGTGGTGCCGACTTCTCGAAGCACCGCGCCCGACTGCGCCATGATGTCCGGGACGCGGAAGCCCCCGCCGATTTCGACCAGTTCCCCGCGCGACACGATGACTTCGCGACCCGTCGCCAGCGTCGCCAGCACCAACATCGTGGCGGCGGCGTTGTTGCCGGTCACCACCGCCGCTTCGGCGCCCGTCAG
>CAYZLT010000253.1:0-5491 GCA_964479175.1 uncultured Solibacteraceae bacterium
AGTTCCTCTTCCTGCTGCCGAACGGATTTTCCACGCCGACGACCACGACGCTCGCGTTCATCAAGGCCGGGCACAGCGTCCGGTTCGAACGCGTCGAGGCGCGGCAGCGCACCGGCCACTCGAAGATCCGGTTGTCGAGCGACGGCGTCAAGTTCCTCGTCATCATCCTGCGGGTGATCACGATCTACAGCCCGATGCGCATCTTTCTGCCGGTCTCGGGCGTGTCGTTCCTGCTCGGCTTCGGGTATGCCGTCTGGACGACCTACGTCGAGATGGTGACGCGGCAGTCCTGGATGGTCGGCCACATCACCAACTCGTCGGTTCTGCTCATCATGTTCGCGGTTGTCGTGTTCCTGGTGGGCCTGGTCTCGGAGCAGATTTCCGCACAACGTTTTGATGGTCGCCGGTAATTTGCGATCCACGCGTACGGCCCTGCTGGCGATCGTTGCCCTGGCGATCGCGCTCCGTCTCGCGTTTGCACTGGGCTACTGGACCGGCCAGCCGCTCACCCGCGACGAACGCGAGTACCTCTCCCTCGCCCGGGGCCTGGCCTCCGGCGCGGGGTTTGTGTATGACGATGTCGCGCGGGAAGGGGGCGTGGACCCGTTTGGCCGCGCCCCGGGATACCCGGCGTTTCTCGCCGTGATTGGCGCCGGGCGGCAGGTGACGCCACACGTGCCGACGATCGCCCAGGTCGCGCAGTCGGTGGTCGGCGGACTCGGCGTCTGGATGGTGTTTCTCCTGGCGCGCCGACTGGCCGGCGATCGCGCGGGACTGGCAGCCGCGCTCGCCGCGGCGTGTTATCCGCCGCTCATCTGGATTGCCGCGTACGGATTCAGTGAGGCCGTCTTCTGGCCGCTTGGACTGTGGGTGACGTGGTTGTTTGATCGCGCGCATCACGCATCGAACCCCCGCGACCGGATCCGCCTCTCGCTGCTCACGGGCCTCTGCGCCGGCGTGGCCGTACTGGTTCGACCGTCGATGTTGTTTTTCCTGCTGCTCGCCGGCCCCTGGTGGGTGTGGAAGCGACGCTGGGTGCCGGTGGCGGCACTGGCGATCGGATCACTCCTGATCATCGGGCCGTGGACCGCCCGCAATTTCGAGGCGCACGGCCGGTTCGTGCTCGTGGCGTCGGAGGGCGGCGTCACCTTCTGGACCGGCAACCATCCCCTCGCGGTCGGCGACGGCGACATGGCGGCCAATCCACAGATCAAAGTCGCGATGCGCGCGCTGCAGGCGCAACATCCCCATCTGTCCGAAGAGGACCTGGAGCCGGTTTATTACGCGCAGGCGTTTGCGTGGATGCGGGCACACCCGTGGGACTGGCTGACGTTGCAGCTGCGCAAGGTGTTTTATCTGATCGTGCCGATCGGCCCGTCGTACACCCTGCACTCGCCGCTCTATTTCTGGGCGTCGGTCGTGTCGTACGGCGTGGTCCTGCCCCTGGCGCTCCTCGGGCTCTGGCGTCGGCGCGGCGCCCTTGGTGCCACACCAGGACTCTGGTTGCTCGCGGGCTCCGCCATCGCCGTGTGTCTCGTGTTTTTTCCGCAGGAACGATTCAGGATTCCGGTGATTGATCCCACACTGCTCATCCTGGCGGGCACCCTGCTGTCCGGCGCATGGCCCTCTCGCCCGACGGCAGAAGCACGGATGGCGGCGTGACACCGATGCTGGTGGTGATGCCCACCTACAACGAACGCGCCAACATCGAAAAGGTCGTGGCGGGCATCCTCGCGCACGACTTCACGCGTGTGCTGGTGGTTGACGATGGGTCGCCTGATGGCACGGGGGCCATGGCCGACGCGCTCGCCCTGCAGTACCCGGGGCGTGTGGAGGTCATGCACCGCACCGGACCGCGAGGGCTGGGACGCTCCTACATCGACGGACTCAAACATGCGCTCGCGAGTGGTGTCGAGACCATCTGTCAGATGGATGCCGACCTCTCGCACGATCCCAAATACCTGCCGGATCTCGCGGCCGCACTCGCCACACACGACCTGATCATCGGGTCGCGGTATCTCGATGGCGAAGTCCGCGTCGTGAACTGGCCTCTGCACCGGATCATCCTCTCGGCCTTTGCGAACCGGTACATCCGCCTGGTGACCGGCCTGGCGCCGCGCGACTGCACCAGCGCCTACCGCGCGTGGCGTCGCGACAAACTCGCCCAGCTGCCCCTGCAACACGCGCGCACCAGCGGCTATGCATTCCTCCCGGAGATGTTGGTCGAAGCCTCCCGGCTTGGCTGCCGCATCGGTGAGGTGCCAATCATCTTCATCGAGCGTCAGGAGGGTTACTCAAAAATCTCGGGCAATGTGCTGCTCGAGTCCCTGCTGGTCCCCTGGCAACTCGTGCTCAAGGGCGGCCGGCTGCGCCGCCCACGCCGATGAGCATGACGACGCGTGAAGTGGTGGTCATGGTGGCCACGTCGTATCCCCGCTACCCGGGTGACGGCGTCGGCAGTTTCATGGAGCCCATCGCAAAAGGTGTGGCGGCCCTCGGGCATGAGGTCCACCTGGTGGCGCCGTGGCATCCGGCGATCACACGCGGCAAATCGGAAGACGGCGTGTTCTTTCACTTCTTCCACTACGCCCCCGTCCCCTCGCTGAATGTATTCGGGTACGCATCCGGACTACGCGCCGACACCGAGCTGCGCGCGGCCGCGTGGGTGGCCGCGCCGATGGCGCTGGCCGCCGGGTGGTTCAAGGCCTGGCGCGTGGCGACCAAACGACGCGCCACGATCATGCACGGCCACTGGGTGATTCCCGGCGGCGTCATCGCCGCAACCGCCGCCCGGGGCCTCCCGCTAGTGGTCAGCCTGCACGGGTCTGATGTCTTCGTCGCCGAGCGGAACGCGATGATTGGACGCGTGGCCCGCCGAGTCTTCCAGCGCGCCGGTGCGGTCACCGCGTGTAGTGATGATCTTCACCAGCGGGCATTGGCACTCGGCGCGGACGCGGGATCCACGATGACCGTGCCGTATGGCGTCGATACGCATCGATTCGGACCCGACCCGGCGCGGCGTGCCGTCGTTCGCCAGCACCTCGGCATTGGCGAGGCACCGTTCGTCGTCACCGCGGGCCGACTCGTCAGCAAAAAAGGTTTCGAATATTTGATCGATGCGACCCGGCAGTTGCAGGTCACCATGCCTGGCGTGCGTGTGGCCATCGCGGGCGAAGGGGATCTCGCAGACGCGCTCCGGTCCAGGGCCGACGGGCTGCCCGTGACGCTGCTGGGCAACCAGTCGCAGGATGCCATCGCGGGCCTGGTGGCGGCGGCCGACGTCGTCGCGGTGCCGTCGGTGCGTGACGATGCGGGCAATGTGGACGGGCTGCCCAACTTTGCCCTGGAGGCCCTGGCCTCGGGGACGCCGGTCGTCGCCAGTCGCGCCGGGGGGTTGCCGCAGGCCATCACCGATCAGGAAAACGGGCGGCTCGTCGCGGAGCGGGATGTGGCGGGGCTGGCCGAGGCCATCACCGATGTCTGGACGCGACCCGATCGTGGTCGCGCCCTGGGCGAGGCGGCGCGGTCGCGTGTGGGCCGCAATCATTCGTGGACGACGACCGCCCATCGTATGGCCGACGCCTACCGCACGGCCCGCGCGCGGCGCACATAAACGGACACAGCCTGACAGACCGGATAGAATACGAGGCTGCAGTGATGTCACCCGGCCTCAGCATCTTCTTCCCGGCGTACAACGACAGCGGCACCATCGCGAGTCTCGTCATTGAAGCGCGCGTCACGGCGCAGAAACTCACGCGGGACTTCGAGATCATTGTCGTCAACGACGGCAGCGCCGACCATACCGCCGAGATTGTGGATGAGCTGGCCCGGACCTATCCCGAGGTGCGAGTGATTCACCATCCGGAAAACCGCGGCTACGGCGGGGCGTTGCGGAGCGGGTTCAGCGGTTCGACCAAAGAATTCATTTTTTACACCGACGGGGATGCGCAGTACGACCCAGCGGAGCTTGTGTTGCTCTGGCCCCGGATGGTGGACGGCGTGGACGTGGTCAATGGCTACAAGATCAGCCGTTCCGATCCGATGCATCGGATTATCATCGGACGTGTGTATCACCACACGGTGAAGCTGCTGTTCGGCCTCAAGGTCCGCGACGTGGACTGTGACTTCCGGTTGCTGCGACGATCGGTGTTTGACCGCATCTCGCTCGAACACAACAGCGGCGTGATCTGCCTTGAGCTGATGAAGAAGCTGACCGACGCTGGGTGCGTGATCGCGGAAGTGCCGGTGCACCACTACCATCGGGCGTTCGGCAAATCGCAGTTCTTCAATTTCCCGCGCCTCTGGCACACGGCCCAGGACGTCCTCAAGTTGTGGATCAAACTGGTCGTGGTCGGCGCCCATCGGAACAAGGCCGGCGCATGAGCGACTACCGCGCCTTTTATCAGGGCCGGCGGGTGATGATCACCGGCGGACTCGGGTTCATTGGGTCCAACCTCGCGCGGCATCTGGTCGACCTCGGCGCCGACGTGTTGCTGGTCGACTCGCTGATTCCCGACTATGGCGGCAACCTCTTCAACATTGACGGGCTGGAGTCGCGTGTCCGCGTCAATGTCGCGGACGTGCGGCAGGCCAGCACGATGAACTATCTGGTGCGCGACCGCGAGGTGATCTTCAACCTCGCCGGCCAGGTTAGCCACATCGACAGCATGACCGACCCGAGCACCGACCTCGACATCAACTGTCGCAGTCAGTTGACGCTGCTTGAAGCGTGCCGCCGCCACAACCCTGGAGTGAAGGTCGTGTATGCCAGTACACGGCAGATCTACGGCAAACCCGAACGGTTGCCGGTGGATGAAACACATCTGGTGCGCCCCACCGACGTCAACGGCATCAACAAGGCGGCGGGCGAGCAGTATCACCTCGTGTACAACAACGTGTTTGGGGTGCGCGCGTGTTCCCTCCGGCTCTCCAACGTTTACGGGCCGCGTCAGCTCATCCGGCACAATCGTCAGGGATTCATCGGCTGGTTCATCCGGCTTGCCCTTGAAGGCGGAGAGATTCAGGTTTTCGGCGACGGCTCCCAGCTCCGCGACTTTGTGCACGTGGATGACGCGGCGGATGCGTTCCTGCGGGCCGGCGCCACCGATGCGGTCAACGGTGAGGCGCTCAACGTCGGTGGATTCGAGCCCATTGCCCACCGGGATCTGGTGCATCTCCTGCTGGAGGTGGCCGGCGGCGGCCACGTGCGTTTTGTCGAGTGGCCCGCCGAGAAGAAAAAAATCGACATCGGATCGTTTTTTTCCGACTCGTCTCGGTTTGTGGCGCGCACCGGATGGGCGCCCCATGTCACACTGCGTGACGGGTTGACGTCCACACTCAGTTTTTATCGCGCACATCGCGCCCGCTACATTCCGGCCGACGATCCAGGAGCCGCATGATTCCGTTCATGAGTCTCGCCCCCGGCGAGGATGCCGCCGACATTCGCGCGGGCATCGATCGCGTGATCGCGCGCGGCTGGTTCATTCTCGGC
>CAYZLT010000254.1:0-1414 GCA_964479175.1 uncultured Solibacteraceae bacterium
CGCCTGCGCCGCAGCCGGTGCCGTTTCCGGCTGACTCGAAGATCGCGTTCGTCAATGTCCAGGGTGGGCTCTCGCAGTCCGCTCTTGGCAAGGCGGGCTCCACTCAGCTGGAAGCGCTGTCCAAGCGCCTGCAGACCGAACTGAGCGGGATCGAAACCAAGCTGAAGGATGCCCAGAGCAAGCAGCAGTCGCAGCTGCAGCTGCTCAGCGAAGTGGCCGCCGCCCAGCTCGCGAAGGACATCGACCGTCTGACGCGTGAACTCAACTTCAAGCAGCAGGAAGCGCAGTCCGAGGTTCAGGCGATGCAGGCGGACCTGCTCCAGGACTTCGAGCGCAAGGTGGTGCCGCTCATGGAAGCCCTCGCCAAAGAGAAGGGCCTCTACGCGTTGTTTGATGTCGGCAGTGCCGGTGCCGTGTATGTGTTCCCAGGCGTGGATCTGTCGCCGGAACTGGTCAAGCGCGTCGACGCGCAGTTCCCGGCCAAGAAGTGACAGAGCAGTGCGGAGTGCCGGTGCGGAGTGCGTCGTGCACTCCGCACCGCCACTCCGCACGTCGCACTCCGCGCTACTGACGATGAACGTCTCCGCCCAAATCGACAGGCTCTCCCAGCGCTACCCGTCCCTGCTTGTGGACGGCGTGATCAGCCATGAACGCGGCTCCCGCGTCGTGGCCGTCAAGAACGTCACGGTCAACGAAGAATTTTTCCAGGGACATTTCCCTGGCGCGCCGCTCATGCCCGGCGTGTTGATGATCGAGGCCCTCACGCAGGTGGCGGCACTGCTGCTGCTCGATGATGCGCCCGAAGACGCGCGCCTCGCATTGCGGGGCGTGGACGAAGCCAAGTTCCGCCGCCAGGTCGTCCCGGGCGATCGGCTGGAACTGGACGTGCGGCTGAAGGCCCGTCGTGGCGGCCTCGCACGTGTCACTGGTGTGGCCTCCAGCGATGGCCAGGTCGTAGCCGAAGCCGAACTGGTCCTGGTGATTGAGACCGGCGTCCGCGCGGACGAACCCCAGATTCACCCGACCGCCGTGGTGCACCCCGGCGCGGTGGTGGGACCGGGCACCGTGATCGGCCCCTACGTCACCATCGGGGCCAAAGTCACCATCGGGCGTCACTGCAAAGTGGGCGCCTCCACCGTGATCGACGGCTGGACCGACATCGGCGACCACACGGAAATCTTTCCATTTGCGTCCATTGGCCTCGCGCCGCAGGACCTCAAGTTCCGTGGGGAACCGACGCGGCTTTCCATTGGCCAGCACAACGTGTTCCGCGAGTTTGTGACGATTCACCGGGGCACGGCAGGTGGCGGGGGCGTGACCACCATCGGGGACTCCAACCTGTTCATGGCGTATGCCCACGTCGCGCATGACTGCCACGTCGGCAACAACACCATCTTCGGCAACGGCGCCACGC
>CAYZLT010000254.1:1424-5441 GCA_964479175.1 uncultured Solibacteraceae bacterium
TCGACGACTGGGTCACCGTCTCGGCGTTTTCCGGTGTCCACCAGTTCTGCCGCATAGGCAAGTACGCCTTTATCGGCGGCTACACCGTCGTCACGCGCAACGCGCTGCCGTACGCAAAAACCGTGGGTAACCGCGCCCGCATCTACGGCCTGAACAGCATCGGCCTCGAACGGCGGGGGTTCTCCAAGGAACTCATCGGCAAACTCCGCATGGCCTACCGGCATCTGATTCACCACAACACCAGCCACGCCATCGAACTCATCGAGGCGGACCCCACGCTGGCCGTCCCAGAAGTGACGTACCTCGTCGAGTTCATCCAGCACGCCGGTGCCCGTGGCGTCATTCTTCGCCGCCCCTCCCGCAGACCCGGCGACGAGGCCGACGGGGAGTAGGATCGCCCGGATGCCGCTGGGTCTGATTGCCGGAAACGGGTCGTTTCCCTTCCTGATACTGCGCGCGGCTCGCCAGTTGGGCCACGACGTGGTGACGGTGGCGATCGAGGGCGAGGCGTTTCCCGACTTGGAAACGTTGTCGCGCGAGCTGGGGCACCCGTCCTTCACCTGGAATCCACTGGGGCAGCTGGGCAAGTGCATCAAGATTCTCAAGGCCGCAGGCGTGTCGCGTGCGGTCATGGCGGGGCAGGTCAAACACGTGAAGCTGTTTGGCGGGGTCCTGCCGGACCTCACGCTTCTCTCTGTGCTGACCAAACTGAAGTCCAAGAACACCGACGCCTTGATTGCCGCCGTTGCTGATGTGTTGCAGGGGCACGGCATCACGCTGATGGACTCGACTGAACTACTGGCGGATCTGCTCGCGAAACCAGGTGTGTTGACCACCACCGCGCCGTCGGCTGCCATGCAGACGGACTTTGACTTTGGCTACCAGGTCGCTGACGTGATTGCCGGCCTCGACATCGGCCAGACGATCGTCGTCAAGGACAAGGCCGTGGTGGCCGTGGAAGCGATGGAAGGCACCGATCAGACGATCGAACGAGCGGGCCGCCTCGCAGGGGCGGGCGCCCGGATCGTCAAGGTGGCCAAACCGTCGCAGGACATGCGATTTGACGTCCCCGTGGTGGGCGTGGCGACCATCACACAGATGGCCGCCGTCGGGGCCGACGGAATTTCTGTGGATGCAGGCAAAACACTCATGATTGATGGACAGGCTGTGATCGATGCCGCCAACGCCGCCGGCATCGTCATCGTCGGGAGACAACGATGACGACGGACGTGCGAGTGGGAGTGGTGGGGGTCGGCCATCTGGGCCGGCATCATGCGCGGCTGTTGGCCGCCACACCGGGAGCGCGCCTGGTGGCGGTGTCCGATTTGTCTGTGGAGCGCGCGCAGGCCGCCGCAGCGACAACCGGCGCCGAGGTGTTCACTGACTATCGATCACTGATCGGGAAGGT
This sequence comes from uncultured Solibacteraceae bacterium, assembly GCA_964479175.1. Taxonomy (GTDB): domain Bacteria; phylum Acidobacteriota; class Vicinamibacteria; order Vicinamibacterales; family SCN-69-37; genus SYFT01. The sequence goes on from CAYZLT010000254.1 coordinate 2,833, forward strand.
GGACGCGGTCAGCATCGCCGTGCCGACGGTTGACCATGTGACCGTCGCTCGGGAGTTTCTCAACGCGGGCGTGCACGTTCTGGTTGAGAAGCCGATGACGACGACGCTTGCCGAAGCCGAAGAACTCATCGCACTCGCGGAACAAGTCGGGCGGGTGCTGGCGGTCGGGCATACGGAGCGTTTTAATCCGGCGGTGGCCGCGGCCATTCCGCTGGTGAAACACCCACGCTTCATCGAGGTGCATCGTCTCAGCGGATTTCCCGAACGCAGTCTCGATATTGACGTGGTGTTCGACGTGATGATTCACGACCTCGACATCGTGCTGGCCATCGATCCGTCGGAGGTCGTGAGTGTCACCGCTGTCGGCGTGCCGGTGTTGTCGCCGAAGGTGGATATCGCCAACGCCCGGCTGAAAATGGCGTCGGGATGTACGGTGAACCTGACGGCGAGCCGCATCAGCCGCGACAAAGTCCGCAAGGTGCGCTTCTTCCAGCCCGACATGTACGTGTCGGTGGACTACGGCGAGCAGGAACTTGATGTGTGGCGCATCGTGCCGCAGGCCGGCGGACGACCGAAGATTGAAGGGGGGTCGTTGCCGGTGGAAAAGGGCGAGCCGCTCGGTCGCGAGTTGCACGACTTTGTGGATGCGGTGCGCACCGGTCGACCGCCGAGAGTAACCGGGCGTGACGGCTATCGCGCGTTGCAGCTCGCCACGCGGGTGGCCGAGGCGATTGAGATGAACGAACAGAGTGTTGGCGGAGCGCACGGAGTCCCGAATGTTGTCTGACCTGGAAACCAAAGCGTCCGCAAGAGACGCCCTCACACACGCCGAGGCGCAGCGCGTGTTTGGCTGCACGGATCTGGTGAGCGTCGGCCTGCTCGGCGAGGCGGCTCGCAAGGCGCACCATGGCGACCGCGTCACGTACGGCCAGGTGCTGACGGTGGCCCAGAGCGTCCCTGACTCCCTCGGCGAGGCGCGGGAGCTGCGCCTCGTTGGGCGTCCCGAATCCTTCCTGACTGCCGCCCGATGGGTGGAAGCCGTGGTCGCGGTCGCCGGTTCGGTCCCGGTGACCGGGTTCTGCGCAGCGCACCTGCTTGAACTCGCCGGTGGGGATCATCTGGTGTTGGCCGAGGGCGCGGCGCAACTGCGGGCCGCGGGTCTGGTCGCGGTCGCCGAGCTGCCGATCGACCGCCTTGAGGATGCGGCGGAGGTGGTGAGAGCCCTGCAGCACGGCGGAGTGCCGGTGTGGCGCGCCGTGGTTGAGCAGGCCGCGTCCATCGAGACGCGACTCGCCCTCATCGAACGTGTGGCCGCGCTCCAGCAGGAGACCGGCGCGTTGAAATCCTTCTCGCCGTTGCCGATCGTGGACCAGGCCGACGCGCCCTCCACGGGGTACGACGATGTGCGGACGATCGCGGTGGCGCGGCTGGTGTGTGTGAACGTACCGTCCATCCAGGTGGATTGGGCGTATTACGGGCCGAAGCTCGCGCAGGTCGCGATCGCGTACGGCGCGGACGACCTCGACAACGTGCCCGCACTCGACACGGCCGGGCTCGGAGAGCGCCGGAGTCCGAAGCAAGACATCGAACGCCAGATCACGGCCGCGTTTGCGACGCCGGCTGCCCGTGATGGCCGGTTCGGGCTCGTGCAGTGAACTTCCGTCGCACCAGGCTCGGCTCGGTCAACTACCTGAACGCCAGACCGCTCATTGCGGGCCTGGGCGGCCATGACGATTCTCAGTTCTCGGTGCGATGTGATCCGCCGTCGATGTGCGCGACATTGCTCGACGCCGGCGAGATCGATCTTGGGCTGATTCCGACAATCGCGTACCACGACCGGCCGACCGACTGCGTGGTGCCCGGCGTGTCGATCGCATCGGAGGGGCCTGTCGCATCCGTGGCCATCTTCGCGCGCACGCCGATGTCCGAGGTGCGGACCCTCGCCCTCGATACCAGTTCGCGCACGTCGGTCGCGCTCACGCGCATCCTGTGTCGACGCAAGTTCGGCATCACGCCCACCTTCCAGCGCCAGTCGCCCGACATCGCCGCGATGTTGACCACGCACGATGCGGCGCTCGTGATCGGCGATCCCGCGCTGTTTGCGGACCTGCCGTCCATTGAAGCGGCGATCGGCGCGGCGATCACCAAAATCGACCTCGGCGCGTTGTGGACCGAGATGACGGGGCTGCCGTTTGTCTGGGCGTTCTGGGCCGGCCGTGCTGAGGCCGCCACACCCGAGATCGTGCGGCGGCTGCAGGACACCCGTGATGCGGGGCTGGTCCGGTCTGACGCGCTGGCGGACGCGTACGTCGCACATACGCCCGCGTGGCAGCCGCTGGCGCGCACGTATCTGCGCGACAACATCAAGTTTGGTCTGACACCGCGGATGCTCGAAGGACTGGCGACCTATTACCGCGAGGCGGCCGAAGTCGGCGTCGTCGACGCGCCGGCCACGCCGCAGTTTTTTCCAGTGGAGCACGAACGGTGACCGAGCCGCGTCGCGCGGCGGTGGTGTTCATCTTTATCACCGTGGTGCTCGACATCCTCGCCCTGGGGATCGTCATCCCGGTGCTGCCGGTGCTGGTCGAGGACTTTCTCGGTGGAGACAC
>CAYZLT010000255.1:0-4862 GCA_964479175.1 uncultured Solibacteraceae bacterium
GGTCTTGTTGAACCCGAGGCGGAATCCGTACGGATGAACTTTCTGACCCATGAGTTACTCCGTGCCCCCGGCGCTGGCCGGCGACGTCTTCTTGGCTTTCGGGGCGGTCGTGGCCGACTTGGCCGCACGCGCGCGCTGCCCACCGGTCCCGGTGCTGGTCACGCCGACCTTCTTCGCTGGTCGTTCCTCGACCCCCACCGTGAGATGCGCGGTGCGCTTGCGAACCTGGAACGCGCGGCCCATCGGGGCAGGGCGCACACGTTTCATGCTCGGGCCCTGGTCCGCGAAGCAGTGCTTCACGAACAGCCGGTCCACGTCGCCGCCAAACCCGTCGGCCTGCTGCGCGTTGGCAATCGCCGACTTGAGGACCTTTTCGATCTCCTTGGCGATCTTCTTGCGCGAGAACCGCAACGTCGCCAGGGCGCCGTTGACGTCCACGCCACGAATCAGATCCAGCACCAATCCGGCCTTCTGGGCCGAGGTCCGCACGTACTTGGCGGTGGCTTGTGCCTGCACCATCAGTTGCCTCCCTTCGGACCCGAGGCTGCCTTGTCCGCTTTGGTGGTGTGGCCCTTGAACGTGCGGGTCGGAGCGAACTCACCCAGCTTGTGCCCGACCATGTTCTCGGTCAGATACACGGGGATGAACTTCTTCCCGTTGTGCACCGCCATCGTGTGCCCGATCATCTCGGGAATCACGGTGGAGCGACGCGACCAGGTCTTGATGACCTTCTTTTCGTTCTGCCGGTTCATCCCCTCGACCTTCTCGAGAAGGTGCAGGTCGATGAAGGGGCCCTTTTTCAGTGATCTGCCCATGGTTACTTCTTCCGCCGTTCAACGATGAAAGTCTGCGTGCGCTTGTTGCGGCGCGTCTTGTACCCCTTGGTCGGGATGCCCCACGGCGTGACCGGGTGACGACCACCCGAGGTCTTGCCTTCGCCACCACCCAGCGGGTGATCGACCGGGTTCATCGCGACACCACGCACGTGCGGGCGCTTGCCCAGCCAACGGCTTCGACCGGCCTTGCCGAGCGAGATGTTTTCGTGGTCGAGGTTGCCGACCTGGCCAATCGTCGCCAGGCACTCGGAATTGATGAGCCGGATTTCCCCCGACGGCATCTTCAGCGACGCATACTCGCCATCCTTGGCCACCAACTGCACGGCCGATCCGGCCGAGCGCGCAATCTGACCACCCTTGCCGGGTCGCAGCTCGACGTTGTGAATCATCGTGCCCAGCGGAATCAATCGCAGCTTCAGACAGTTGCCCGGCAGAATGTCCACGCCGTCGCCCGACATGATCGGATCGCCGACCTTGAGGCCGAGCGGATGCAGGATGTACCGCTTCTCGCCGTCCGCATAGGTGATGAGGGCGATACGCGCACTCCGGTTCGGGTCGTATTCGACCGTCGCCACCTTGCCGGGAATGTTGAACTTGTCGCGCTTGAAGTCGATGATGCGATAGTTCCGCTTGTGGCCACCACCACGCCACCAGGACGTGATCTCGCCTTTGTTGTTGCGTCCACCCGTCCGGTGCAACGGCTCGAGCAGCGGCTTGTGCGGAGTGGTCGACGTAATCTCGTCGAACGTCTGCACGCTGTAGAACCGCCGCGCGGGCGATGTGGGCTTGTAGTTACGAATCCCCATGATCCTTAGGCCCCTTCCAGGAACTCAGGCAGCTTCTCGCCCGTCTTGAGCCGGACCCAGGCTTTTTTCCAGTCCGACCGCTGTCCGGAGAAACGTCCCTGGCGCTTGACCTTGCCGTGCATGATTTGCGTCCGCACAGCAGCGACCTTCGACCCGAACAGGGTCTCGACCGCGCGCCGAATATCAACCTTGGTTGCATCTTTCGCAACCTGGAACACCACGACCGAACCGGTTTCCCGGGCGACCGTCGTCTTTTCCGTCACAAGCGGACGGCGGATGACGTCTGTCGTCTTCATCCCAACACCTCCTGCCACCGCTCAACGGCCGCCTTCGTCGCGACCACACGCACGGTGTCCATCACGTCACGCGCCGTCACGCGCCCACTGGGCACCAGGCGAATGCCCGCGATGTTGCGCGCGGACTTCGTGAAGTTTTCATCCAGCTGCACGTCGGTCACGAGCGCCTTGCCCGTCACGCCGAGGCGCTTGAGCAGCAGCGCCACGTCCTTCGTCTTCATCTCGGACGACTTGAGCTCGTCCACGATAATCACCGCGCCGGCCTTCAGCTTCGACTGGATGGCGGCGCGCAGCGCACCACGCTCCACCTTCTTCGGCAACTGATAGGCGTAGCTGCGCGGCTGAGGGCCAAACACCGTGCCGCCTTTGCGCCACAGTGGCGAACGGCTTGAACCGGCCTGCGCGCGGCCCGTGCCCTTCTGCTTGTACGGCTTCTTGCCGCCACCGCTCACGAGCGCGCGATTTTTGGTCGCGTGTGTGCCGGCGCGTTCCGACGCGTTCTGCCGGACCACCGAGGCCCAGACCAGATCGGTCTTGATCGTGCCGCCGAAGACCGCGTCGTTCAGATCGACGGCCCCGACTTTTTCATTCTTTCCGTTGACGACATCAAGGGTCATGACTTACTTCTTCCCTTTCTTGGCCTTCTCGGGCTGCGGCTGCGGGTCTTTTTTCTTCGCAATCGCGCGCCGGACGATGACCACGCCGTTGGGGGCGCCGGGCACCGCGCCGCGCAGCACGAGCAGATGCTGATCCGCATCGATGCTGACGACCTTGAGGTTCAACGTCGTGATCCGCTTGCCGCCCATCCGGCCGGCGGCGCGCATGCCTTTGATGACACGCGACGGATACGAGGACGCGCCGATGGATCCGGGCGCGCGATGGAACATCGAGCCGTGGGTGGCTGCGCCGCCGGCAAAGCCGTGACGTTTGACAACACCCTGGAAGCCCTTGCCGCGACCGTTGGCGATCACGTCCACCCGTTCACCGGCGGCGAACATGTTGACGAGCACCTGGTCACCCGGCTTGGCGGCTTCCCCACCCGGCACCACGCGCATCTCGCGGGTGATACGGGTCGGCGGCACGCCGGACTTCTTGAAGTGTCCCTGCGTGGGCTTGTTGGCCTCGGCGGCCACCGCATCCACGAGGCCGATCTGCACGGCTTCGTAGCCATCCGTCGCGGCGGTCTTGGCCTGCACCACCACACACGGGCCGGCCTTGATCACGGTCGCGGGGACCGCCGTGCCGTCCGGCAGGAAGATCTGAGTCATGCCCAGTTTTCTACCGATGATTCCGGTAACCATTATTTGTGTTCCTTCCCGAACGCCTTGATTTCCACGTCGACGCCCGCGGGCAGGTCGAGCTTCATCAGGGCGTCCACCGTCTGCGGCGTCGGCTCGAAGATGTCGATGAGCCGGCGATGCGTGCGGATCTCAAACTGTTCACGCGACTTCTTGTCGACGTGCGGCGACCGCAACACCGTCCACTTGTTCTTTTCGGTCGGCAGCGGCACCGGGCCGGCCAGACGCGCGCCCGTGCGCTTCGCGGTATCGACGATTTCGGTCGTCGACTGGTCGAGCACGCGGTAGTCGTACGCCTTGAGGCGGATGCGGATCTTGTCGCTGAATGGAGTGGCCATAACTTATTTCCCCTGCGTGCGCGCGATGACTTCTTCGCTCACCGAATTGGGCGCCTGCTCGTAGCGGTCGAAGTGCATCGAATAGGCGCCGCGTCCCTGCGTGCGCGACCGGATATCGGTCGCGTATCCGAACATCTCGGAGAGCGGCACGCGTGAGTTGATGATCTGGGTGCCGCCGCGCGAGTCCATCGACTGGATGTGCCCGCGCCGGCTGGTGATGTCGCCGATGACGTCGCCCATGTACTCTTCGGGCACCGTCACCTCGACGCGCATCACCGGTTCAAGCAGCACCGGGTGCGCCTTCGCTGCGGCATCCTTGAACGCCATCGACCCGGCAATCTTGAACGCCATTTCGTTCGAGTCCACGTCGTGGTACGAACCGTCATACAGCTCGATCCGCACGTCGTCAATCGGGTAGCCAGCCAGGACGCCCGTGGTGAGCGCTTCCTGAATGCCCTGGTCGATCGGCTTGATGAATTCGCGCGGAATAGTGCCGCCGACGATCTCATTCGAGAACTCGTACCCCTCGCCCGGCTTGCGCGGGATGAGGCGAATCTTCGCGTGACCGTACTGACCGCGACCACCGGTCTGCTTGATGTACCGGCCTTCGCCGTCGGCCGCCTTGGTAACAGTTTCCTTGTAGGCGACCTGCGGCTTGCCGACCGTCGCTTCGACGCCGAACTCACGCTTGAGGCGGTCGACGATGATTTCCAGGTGCAGTTCGCCCATGCCGGCGATGACGACCTGACCGGTGTCAACGTCGGTCTTCACGCGGAACGTCGGGTCTTCCGCCATCAACTTCGAGAGGCCGAGACCCAGCTTTTCCTGGTCGGACTTGGTCTTGGGTTCGATGGCGAGCGAGATGACCGGCTCCGGGAAGTCCATGGCTTCGAGAATCACGGGGTGTTTCTCGTCGCAGATGGTGTCGCCGGTCGAGACCGACTTCATGCCCACGACGGCCGCGATGTCGCCGGCAAGCACTTCCTTGATTTCTTCGCGCTTGTTCGCGTGCATTTTCAGCAGGCGGCCAATGCGCTCAGTCTTCTGCTTGGTCGCGTTATACACCGACGTGCCGGCGTGCAGTTGACCCGAGTAGAGGCGCACGAACGTGAGCTGGCCGACAAACGGGTCGGTCATGATCTTGAACGCCAACCCGGACATCGGGCCATCGTCTTTTGCGTGACGGTCGGTCGTCGCACCTTCCGCGCCGTCCGGGTCGATACCCGTGACAGACGGGATGTCGAGCGGCGACGGCAGGAAGTCGATGATGGCGTCGAGCAGCGGCTGC
>CAYZLT010000255.1:4872-5439 GCA_964479175.1 uncultured Solibacteraceae bacterium
GGCCGAGCCACAAATGACAGGCACAAAGGCCGTGTTTTCATTGCGCACCGACGCAATGCAGCGCTTGCGGATGGCGGCTTTGATCTTGGCCTCGGGAATTTCCTCACCGGCCAGGTAGGCCTCAAGGATGGAGTCGTCGACTTCGCTGACCTTTTCGACGAGCTTCTCGCGGTATTCCTTCGCGAGTTCCATCATGTCGGCCGGAATGTCCTTGATGGTCGCTTCCGAGCCCATCTCCGCGTCGGCCTCCCACACGATCGCGTGGTCGATGCCCTCCACGAGGGCCTGGAAGCGCTGCTCCGACGTCTCGACGCGCGCGCGCGCGCCCTGCTCGCGAGCGAACAGCCGCGCCTCGTGGAGCGCCGCGGCGAGCGACGCCGCGAACCCGTGCAGGAGCTCCCCCGTCTCGGCGGCCAGCGGCTCGCCGAAGAACAGGGCCAGGACGCCGAGGACCTCGTCGCCGGCGAAGAGGGGCAGGACCGCGAGCGCGCGCAGGCGCTCGCTCGCCACGAGGGCGCGGTCGACGCCGGTCTCGCGGGAGAGGTCGTTCGTGAGGATCGGTTGGCG
>CAYZLT010000256.1:0-5430 GCA_964479175.1 uncultured Solibacteraceae bacterium
GCCAAGAAGGCGGAGGCCGCCTTCTTGGCAGGACTGATGATCAGATCGTCGAACGCGACGAGATCCGCCGCCGCCCAGATTGACCGCCACACGACGCGGCGCGGTCGCAGCAGTCACCGCGGCCCCGTGCACCTGCAGCCCGCGCACCCGCGCCTCGCGTCGTGCGGGCCACACCATGACGGCGTCGTCCACTGCCAGGCTGCCCGACACCAGCGTGCCGGTCACCACCGTGCCAAAACCCTTCACCGTGAACACCCGGTCGATCGGCACCCGGGCCATGCCTGGCCGCCGGCGAGCAGCGCCACCCTCGACGAGTGCAGCGATGGCCTCACGCAATTCCGGCAGGCCCGTCCCCGTCAGCGCGGACACCGCGCACACAGGCACGTTGGCAAGCGGAGTCCCGGCGACCAGCTCGCGCGCGTCAAGCGCCGCCAGCGCGAGCGTGTCTTCGTCCACCAGATCACTCTTGGTCAGGACAATCAGGCCGCGGTCCACGCCGAGCAACCGGCAAATCTCGAAGTGCTCCCGCGTCTGGGGCATGACCGATTCGTTGGCGGCGATGACGAGCAGGACCGCGTCCAGGCCTCCCGCCCCGGCCAACATCGTGCGCACGAATCGTTCGTGACCCGGCACGTCGACCAGTGCGACCGACACATCGCCGATCATCGCGTGGGCAAATCCCAGTTCGATGGTGATGCCGCGCGCCTGCTCTTCCTTGAGGCGATCCGGATGGGTGCCGGTCAGCGCTTCGACCAGCGCACTCTTGCCGTGGTCGATGTGCCCGGCCGTTCCCAGGACGAGTGTGCGCACGTGGGCCCTCACCGCTTCTTGCGCCGGGCGGCCTTCTTGAACGCCCGCTCGCGTGGTCCCGGCCGCGTGGATTTGGTCCGGCGTGTCCGTTCTTCGCGCGTCACCTGCGTGCGCCTCGCCTCACGCGTCGGTCGCGCGGTGCTGCGACGCGGGCCACGATTGCGTTCGGACTTGCTGACCGCCTCGAGAATCTCCGTCAAGCCGAGATCGATCAGTCGGCGATCAAGGTCCACACGGATGACCTGCACCGAGACCTTGTCGCCGAGTCGGTACACCCGCCCGTGTTTTTCGCCCTTGAGCAGATGGGCCTTCTCGACAAACCGGTAGTAGTCATCCGCCATCGTCGACACATGCACCATGCCCTCGACGAAGTGTTCCACCAGCTCGATGTGCAGGCCGAACGCACTGACGCCGGTGACAAACCCGGTGAACTGATCCCCAACCTTGTCCGCCATGAAGCGCACCTTTTTCCACGCCACGAGCTCACGCTCCGCGTCGTTGGCGCGACGTTCACGCTCTGAGGTGTGCCGCCCCATGTCGGGCAGGTCCTCGCGCAACTCGGCGCTGCGCTCCTCGCTCATCCCCCGCCGCGACTCGCGCAGTGACCGATGCACGACCAGGTCCGGGTAGCGCCGAATAGGCGACGTGAAATGGGCATAGTGCCGCGTCGCCAGGCCGAAGTGCCCGATGGGGTTCTCCTCGTAACGGGCCTTCTGCATGGTGCGCAGCATCAGCATGGCGATCGGTTTTTCCTCGGGCGTACCCCGAATTTTTTCGACCAGCCGCTGGAAGTGTCGTGGCTCCAGTCGATCGGCCGGCGCCGTCAGGGCATAACCCAGCGCGCCGATGAACTGCTCGAACTCTTCAACTTTCATGGGGTCAGGATCTTCATGCACGCGGTACAACGTCGGCACCTCCTGCTTCTCGAGATGTTCGGCCACCGTCTCATTGGCGAGCAGCATGAACTCCTCGATCAGCCGGTGCGCCACGTTGCGTTCGGCCGCCACAATCGCCTCAATCATCCCGTCGTCGCCAATCTGAATTTCAGATTCCTTCAAATCAAAGTCGACCGATCCGCGGCGACGACGACGCTGGTTGAGAATTGCGAACAGTTCGTGCATGCGCTCAAACAGCGCGACCAGCGCCTGGTATTTCTTGCGCACGACCGGATCGCGGTCCGTGAGGATCTGGCTGACCTCGGTGTACGTCATGCGCGCGTGACTGTGAATCACGCCGTCGTGCATCTCGTACCGCACGACCTGGCCGGACTTGCGATCCACTTCCATCAGGCACGACTGCACCAACCGATCCACGTCGGGCTTGAGGCTGCACAGCCCAGTCGACAGCTCCGACGGGAACATGTGGACGGCCCGTTCGGGGAAGTACACCGACGTGCTGCGTTCGTACGCTTCCTTGTCCAGCGCCGAGCCTTCGGTCACGTAGTGCGAGACGTCCGCGATGTGGACCGCGAGCCAGTAGTTGCCATTGGCCAATTTGTCGAGCGAGATGGCGTCGTCAAAATCGCGTGCGTGTTCGCCGTCGATGGTGACCGTTGGCCACTCGCGAAAGTCGGTGCGCCCTTCGATGTCACGCGGCTTCACTGCGGAACCCAGCTTGAGGGCTTCGGCAACCGCCTCCTCGGAATGCGCGTCCGCAAGGTTGTATTTGCGGATGATGACGGCGGTGTCCACGCCAGGCGCGTTGATATCGCCGAGCACCTCGAACACGCGGCCCTGTGCCGGACGTGTCTGCGTCGGCCAGGTCGTGATCGTCAGCGTCACCATCTCGCCAGGTTTGGCGCCCATCGATTCGCCCGAAGGCACCTCGACGTCCATCACCAGTCGGCGGTCAAACGGCACGACAAATCCTCGACCGCGCTCGTCTTCGTCGTAACGACCGACAATGGCGGAGGTGCCGCGTTCGAGGATGCGGATGATGCGGCCCTCGGCGCGATCGCTGTCACGCGCACGTTCAACCCGGACGACCACCCGGTCGCCGTGCATGGCCTGGTTGAGGTGCACGCCCGGAATAAAGATGCTCGTCGGGCCGTCGTCTGACGGCCGCTCCGCCTCGACAAAACCGAACCCGCGCGGGTTGGTGGAGACCCGGCCCACGACCAGATTCATCTTGTCGGGGAGGCCATACCGCTCACCGCGGATTTCGATCAAATGACCGGCGTCGACCAGGCGCTTGAGGATGCGTTTGAAGGTGACCCGCGTTTCGCGGGGGATCCGGAGGACCTGGAGCAGTTCCTTGACGGTGGCCGGATGGTCCACCTTGTCCCGTATCTGTTGCAGGACGTCTTCGTTGTTCATATTTTTTCCGTTTCCAGTCTACCCCTACCCAACCAGGCGGCTTGTCCAATGGTCTACTCACGTGGTGTCCGCCGTTGCGACCTGCCTCGTGGAGATGACCGGCCCGTTTGTGGGGGATACACCTCAGGTGCGGGCCTGGGTGGCCGCAGCCCAGACCGGCGACCGTGCGGCGTTTGATGCCCTGGTGGGTCTCTACTACCGATCCGTGTATCGCACCGCGATGGCCGCGCTTGGGCGGAGCGAGGATGCCGAGGACGCCACGCAGGATGCGTTTGTGCTGGCGTGGCGGAAGGTCGGCGCGTTCCGGGCCGAGTCCAGTTTTAAAACCTGGCTCCTGACGATTGTGTGGCGGCAGGCGCTTGACCGGCGCAAGCGGCGTGACTTGTGGTGGCGCCGACGCCAGACGCCGACCCTGGCCCAGGACGCGACCTGGGACGATGGCCTGGAGCGGGTGGCGACGACTGATGCGGACCCGGAGCGTCTCGCCACGGTGCGCGGGCGACTGGCGCAGGTGAGACAGGCCATCTCGATGCTGAGTCCGAAACTGCGGGACACGTTGTTGCTGGCCGCGTCGGGCGAACATTCGTACGAGGACATCGGCGTCATGCTCGGCGTCCCTATTGGCACGGTGAAATGGCGGGTCGCCGAAGCCCGCAGACTGTTGAGCAAGGACCTCCCATGACGATGCACCCAGATGACATCACGCTTGCCGCACGGGTGATGACCGACGTGGAGCCGCCGACCGATCTTGAGGCGCGCATTACCGCACGACTGGATCAGGAGGCGCCGCGCCCGCACGCTCGGTGGCGACCGGCCTACTGGGTCGGTGCGGCCGGACTGGCTGCGACAGCGGCGCTGACTTTGATCGTCGTCCAGGGTCCGGCAGACTTTACGGTCCAGGGTCCTACAGCGTCCAGGGTCCAGGGTTCGATCAAGGTCCCGGCGTCCCGAGGTCCCGCGGCCGACCCTCTGAACTCCCGGACCACGGCACCTCGGGACGCCGTCGTGAACCGTGGACCTTGGACCGTGTCGAACCCGGGACCACAGGTTGCTCGTCCTGGTCCTTCGAGTCAGCGGAGCGACGCAGAGCTGGCCTGGATGTCGCGACGCATTCCTGCGCTGGAGGTCATCGATCCGTTGGCAGTTGAGCACATGGCGCTTGACTCGATCCAACCGGAGCCGATGTTCATCACTCCATTAACCATGACGCCGCTTGTGACGTCGCCGGTAACCGGCGCCCCTGATGCGAGGCGGCAGTAGGCTCGATTGAAGGAGATTTCCATGCGTAGATTTTGTGTAGCACTGGCTCTGATCACCACGTTCGTCTCGGCGCCGAGCGCCCAAACGCCCGCGCCGTCGGCCGCTGCGCCACAGGCGCAGGGCGGACAATCCGGCACCACACCAGCAGCGGCGCAGGCGCCCTCGAGACCGCCGTCACTGAGCGGCGTGGCGCTCAGCGGCGTCAACATCCGGCTTGAGATCACGATTACCGATACGTTCGGAGCTGCACCGCAGAAGAAGACGGTCGCGATGACGATTATGAGCGGTCAGACCGGCATGATTCGCACCGAGAACACGGTCTTCGGCAATCGCGCCCGTGTCCGTCTCAACGTGGACGCAATGGCGACGGCGTATGCAAGCGGATTGATCAGCACGCGATTGACGGTCACCTACGTCCCTGCGCCCCGTGTGTCGCCCGCCAGCCCTGAAGCGGCATCCGCGATGGACTCGGTACCCGGCTCGCTTGAGGAGACCGTCACGGTCGTCCTCGCCGACGGCAAACCGCTGCTGCTTACCGAGTCGGCGGACCCCGCAACCGACCGCAAGGTCACACTTGAGGCGACGGCGACGATATTGAAGTAACGGCGATTCGAGGTCCCGAGGTCCCGGAGTCCGGGACCTCTGGACTCCGTTATGTGATCGTCTTCAACGCTTCGTCGGCGGCTGCGTGGGCGCTCGCGTCAAACGACGCCGCGAGGCGCTGCGCATCACGCACGTGGGCGATGGCGATTTGCAGACGACCGGCGCGCTCGGCCTGGGCCGTCTCGCGCAGCTGCGTCTGGATGCGTTCGAGCACCACAATCGCCGCCTCGAATTTCTGACTCGCATCGCCAAAGTTCGACAGGAACAACGAGACGCGGCCCTCCAACAGCAACGCACGGGCTTCGGTGGTGTCGGCCCGCTGCTCTGCCGCACGTTTGTCCTGCTCACGCGCCGACGTCCCACTCGCGCCAATCATCCACCCGCCGAGGCCGGCAACGATGACCGCACCCGCGATCCACGCAATGTGTTTAGAGGACATTCC
>CAYZLT010000257.1:0-5427 GCA_964479175.1 uncultured Solibacteraceae bacterium
CCTGGTCCTGGCTTCTTTTCCGCTGACCGCCGCATTCACCTTTGCGCTCGGCGTGGTGTTGACGCGGTCACGCCTGGCCGGCGTCGTTGCGGCGGCCGCGTTTACGTGGGCGCCGTTTCATCTCGCACACGCCGCCTACCACGTCCACATCGCACAAGTGCAGTGGTGGCCGCTGTTTCTGCTGGCCGTGTGTGTCGCGGTGCGCCAGCCGTGGACGCGAGGACTCGTGATCCTGGCCGTGCCCGGCGCGTTGCTGCTCACTGCGTCGTTTTATTGGGCGCTGGCCGCGCTGTTTGTGGTGCCGGTGATGCTCGCCGCCTTGTGGTGGCTGCCGGCGACGCTTGATCCGCCGGTCGAAACACGCTCGGCTGCCCGCCTCCTTGTTGTGGCCATTGTCGCTGCGCTTGCAGGCGTGACCGCCGCATCCACGTTCGTCGACGTTGAGGCGCTTGGCTTCGGCGCCGGTGATCGCGCGTGGTATTCGGCGCGCTGGTTCAGCGTGTGGCTTCCAGCAGTGACTCACCCGTGGCTCGGCGCCCTGAGCACGAACGTGTGGGCGGCGGCCGGTGCCGGGCCGGGCCTGCTCGAACAACAGCTGGGTCTTGGCGTGGGAGCGCTTGTGCTCGCTGGCGTCGCGCTGACTCGCCGGTGGCGCTCACCCACCGATCCGCTGGTGGCCGCAGTGCCCTTCCTCCTGATCGTTGGCGGTGCCGCCTGGGCCGCGTCGATCTTCGGTGGCGCCGTCATGGGCGACGTCCTGCCAATTTTTCGCGCCTATGCGCGTATTGGCGTGGTGGCGGTGCTTGCGCTGGCGTTGCTGGCCGGCATCGGCAGCGCCGTGCTCGTGCGCGCACGCGCAGGCCGACCACTGGTGGCAGGACTGCTCCTGCTCACCGCACTGGAGTTGGTTCCACCCGCTGATCGCTGGAACCCGGCGCTGCCCACCGCCGGCCACACGTGGATCGCCACACACGCACCGACGGCCACACTCTTTGACTGCACGGCGCCAGGGCGCGTGTACGGACAAACGGTCCGCGTCCAGTTTCCGGGTCTCGTGCGATTCCGCGAGCCCCCCTTTGAAGACTGTGTGACCCCCGACATCGGGGGCATCCTGGCCGCGCATGGCGTGTCACACGTCGTGCTGCGGCGCGCTCTGCGTCAAGCGGCGTGGCTGGAGGCTGGCGGTGCGCTCGACGGGATGTCCGTGGCCGCGTGGGAGTCGGACGCACTGGTCCTGCGTGTGGACGCCTCACCCGCAGGCGTGTATGCCACTGACGTGATCGGTCTCCACCCGCGTGAGTTTCTGGGTCGCGACACGTGGCGATGGATGCCGGCCGAATCCGAGTGGCTCGTCGTGAACCGCACCTCGAGGGATGTGCGTGCAACGCTCGATATCACCGCAAGCAGTTTCAACGGCGAGAAAACCCTCCGCCTCACACTGCCGTCCGGCGAGACTGCCGAGACGCGAGTGGGCGCGCATGGCGCCTATCAGCTAGGGCCGGTCACCATTCCGGTCGGAGAGACACGCGTGCGATTGACGTCATTGGAGGGAGACACGCAGGCCTCCATTGTCACGGGATCATCGGATACGCGGCGTCTCGCCGTGCGTCTGGATCAGTGGCGCTGGCGCATCGAGGGCGGCGTCAAGTGACCCGGGGCCGATCGTGAAAGGAACCGCGCACCCATCAGCGTGTCGGCTCGTCCGCGAACGTCACGCCGGGATTCTCGGTCTGCGCGTACTGGCGCGCCCAGGCGCTGGGGAACAGGATGACGGGCCGGCCGTCACGATCAAGCGCCTGCACACACGTGTAGTTCAGGCCGTTGAGTTGTTCCGGATCGCCGGTGTGACCTGACACCCACACCACCGAGTGCGCGTTCAGCGGTTCCACACGCGCCGACACGTTGTATTCACTCTGCAGGCGCGACGCGATGACGTCAAACTGCAGGACGCCGACCACACCCACGATCGGATCGCGGCCACCACGCGTCGGAAAGAAGACCTGAATCAGCCCCTCCTCCTCCAACTGCAACACGCCATCGTCAAACTGCTTGTGGCGCGAGTCGGTCAGGCGGAGGCGACCAAAGTGTTCGGTGGGAAACCGCGGCATCGCGGCAAACTGCACGGGCTGATCGGCCCAGAGTGTGTCGCCGATGCCAAGGCGGCCGGGGTTGACCAGTCCGACGATGTCGCCGGCGACGGCTTCGGGGGAGGTGACGCGCTCGCGACCAAACATGCGATACGTCCGCGTCGCGCGGATCTCCTGCCCGAGCCGCGCGTTGGTCATGACCATGTCCTTGAGCAGACGACCGGAACAGACGCGCACAAAGGCCACGCGGTCACGATGCCGACGGTCCATGTTCGCCTGAATCTTGAAGACAAACCCGCTGAACGTCGTCGCCGCCGGATCGACAAGTCCCCCGTCGGCGGTCGGACGAGGACGCGGTGAGGGGGCGAGATCGGTCAGCGCTTGCAGCAGCGGTTCCAGGCCAAAGTTGGACAGCGCCGAGCCAAACATCACGCCCGTCTGACGACCCGCCAGATATTCGGCGTGATCAAATTTGTGGCCGGCCGATTGGATGATCCCGACCGACTCGCGGAACTCGCGCGTCACGCGCTCGCCGGCGAATTCTTCGATCATCGGATCGTCGGGACCTGCCACCTGCACCGGCGCGCGACGTTCACCCTTGTACGCGCGCTCGTACATGCGCAGCGTCTGGTCCGCGATGTCGAAGACCCCGCCGAAGTCCGGGCCCGTGCCCATCGGCCAGTTCAGCGGCGCCGCCGCAATTCCGAGCGTGGTCTCGATCTCGTCCATGAGTTCGAGCGGGTCGCGTCCGGGCTGGTCCAACTTGTTGACGAACGTCAGGATGGGCAGCCGGTGGCGGCGGCACACTTCATACAACTTCCGCGTCTGTGCCTCGATGCCTTTGGCGGCGTCGATGACCATGACGACCGCATCGACCGCCACGAGTGCGCGGTACGTGTCTTCACTGAAGTCCTGGTGGCCCGGTGTATCGAGCAACGAGATCCGGAAGCCGTTGAGGTCGAACTCGAGCGCGGTGGACGTCAGCGAGATGCCGCGCTGCTGCTCCATCTCCATCCAGTCGGAGACGACGTGCCGCTGGCTCTTGCGGCCACGCACGGCGCCGGCCAGTTCGATAGCCCCGGCGTAGAGCAGGATCTTTTCGGTCAGGGTGCTTTTGCCGGCGTCCGGGTGGGAAATGATGGCAAAGGTCCGCCGTTTGGCGACCTGCGCCGCGAGTTCGCCACTGGTAGTGCTCTCTGTAATCATTTGCGTGTCATCAGCATCGACGTCCCACTAGGATACCCTGCGGGATCTCCTGCCCGGACCGAACCAGGATCCGAGTCCCCGCTTCTCCAGATTGCCGATATAATCCGCGCTCTTATGTCCCTAAGTGCGGGCACCCGCATCGGCCCCTACGAAGTTGTCTGCCTGATTGGCGAAGGCGGCATGGGACAGGTGTATCGGGCCAGGGACGCGAAGCTCAATCGCGACGTCGCACTGAAGGTGCTGCCGGGTCTGCTGGCCGACGACCCTGACAGACTGGCGCGGTTCCAGCGCGAGGCGCAGGTGCTCGGCGCCCTCAATCATCCCAACATCGCGCACATCCACGGGTTCGAAGACTCGTCCACCGCCCACGCCATCGTCATGGAACTGGTCGAGGGGCCCACGCTGGCCGAGATGATCGGCCAGCCCCCGCGAATCCCACTCGCCGACGCACTGCCCATCGCGCGACAGATTGCCGACGCGCTCGAAGCCGCGCACGAGCTCGGCATCGTCCATCGCGACCTCAAGCCCGCAAACATCAAGGTGCGCGCCGACGGCAGCGTGAAAGTGCTGGACTTCGGTCTGGCGAAAGCGATTGAAACCGTAGGGCGTGGCTTTAGCCGCGCCGATGCTGGCCTGCACGACGCGAACTCACCCACCATGACGTCGCCGGCAATGACCGAACACGGCCTCATCCTCGGCACTCCGCCTACATGTCACCGGAACAGGCGCGCGGCAAAGCGGTCGATCGCCGCGCCGACATCTGGGCGTTCGGCGTCGTGCTCTACGAAATGCTGACAGGCAAGCGGTTGTTTTCGGGCGCGGGTGTCACGGACGTACTCGCCGCCGTGTTGCGACAGAACATTGATTGGAGCGCGTTGCCGGTCGCCACACCATTGCGTCTGCGCCATCTGCTGGAGCGCTGTCTCAATCGTGATCCGAAATCGCGCCTGCGCGACATCGGCGAGGCGCGCCTGGACATCGCGAAGATTCAGGGCAGTGCAGTGGACGCGACGATGGCGGGCGGAGCCGCTCTGTCAGCGCTCGTCACCGCGCTCGTGCGCTGGTCGCCAGGGACTTGCCGGTGGGATGCCAGGAATACGCTTGTTGGGAGTTCGGACTGTTGTTCAGCCGCGTGACCTCGTCCGCGGTGGACGCCCGGCACGCCCAACGTGTTTCTCGGCACACCGGCGAGTGAGATCTATCCGATCTTCTCGCCGGACGGGTGATGGATCGCCTACGTGTCGGACGAGAGCAGGCTCGGATTCTTCGAGCTGTACGTGCGCCCGTTCCCCGTCGCCGATGGCAGGTGGAAAGTCTCCACTACGGGCGGTGTCTTCCCCGGTGGTCGGCTACCTCACTGCGCAAGATCGCGCCGGGGAACAAGTGACTCTCGCGCCCGGAGGCGTCCCCCAGATCTTGCTGGGGCATATATTTCAAAGTATATTGAAGCCCATACCATGGGCAAACCGCTGATGATTCAGGCCGCCGATGACTCGCGTATTGACGCGCTCAAGGCGCGGCTCGGCTTCCCGACGAAGATCGGGGTCGTCCGCGCCGCGTTGCAGTTGCTCGAGCAGGATGCCGAACGGCGCGAACGCATTGCGCAGTGGAAGCGCGCGGCGCACCGCGCCAAGGCGACGAGCCGGCGTGTGAACGCCGAATTCCGCGCACATTCCCGCCTCGCACGCACGTGACCTCGCCCCGGCGCTGGCACGTGTATGTCGTCGATCTCAACCCCCGGGTCGGGAGCAAACCCGGCAAGCAGCGGCCGTGCCTGGCCATCCAGCCGAGTGAGTTCGCCGTCGCGGGCCTCGCGAGCACTGTGCTGTTGCCGATCACGACACAATTGACCGAGGACGCATTCCCGCTACGCGTGCGCATTCCTTCGGGCACGTGCGGACTGGCGCAGGCCAGCGACATCCTCGTGGACCAGATCCTGGCGTGGGATAACTCGCTGTTCCGCAAGGACCTCGGCCCGTTGCCTGAGGCGCTCTGCGACGAGGTCCGCCGCGCGCTTCGGGAGTTCCTGGACGTGGCCTGATGCGGCATGCCATGGCAGCAGAAGTAGGTGACTCCCGAGCCCATGCCGCCGGCGCCGAGCGGGCCGGTGATTTCGTAGGGACCGAAGCGAACA
>CAYZLT010000258.1:0-3189 GCA_964479175.1 uncultured Solibacteraceae bacterium
GCCCCGACCACCGCGACGGTTGAACCCGGTCGGGCCGCCGCCAGTCTTGCTGTTGACCCAGTTGATGATCAGCCACACCAGGAAGGCGATCACGGCAGTGCTGATGCCGCCGGGGGCGACCAGGTTGGTCCGCGTGCGGCCACCTTCGGCCGGTCTCGCCTCGTCAAGGGTGACCCCGCGCGCGTCGGCCAGTCGCCAGGCGATCGTCCGTGTGGCAGCCACCAGTCCAGGGCCGTACTGTCCTTCTCGAAACGCCGGGAGCATGTGCGTGCGGATCATGTCGCCCGCATACCCGTCGGTGATGAACTCCTCGAGGCCGTAGCCCACCTCGATGCGGACCTTGCGATCCTCAACCGCGACGAGGATGAGCGCGCCGTTGTCGGAGGCGCGCGTGCCGACACCGGCCTGTTTAAACATCCGGACCGCGACCTCCTCGATCGATCCGTAGGGCGCGAGCGTCTGAATGGTGGCCACCACCAGCACGTCGCCCGAGGCGGTCTGCAACGCGCGAATAATGCGATCGAGTTCGGCCGCCGATGCAGCGTCGATCACCTTCGCGACGTCGTTGACCGGCGCGGTCAGCGCGGGTGGCGGTGCGGACGTCGTCTGGGCGGACGCGCTCCACGGGACGGCGACCAGCAGGACCACGAGCAGACGGATCAGTTGCGCCATTTGTCCACGAAGGCCCAGAGGGTTTCGGCCGCGAGCAGATAGGCGTTCATGAACTCCGGCGCGCTGATCAACACGACGGACTGTTCCGGGTGCCGTTCCAGCGCGAGGATCGCGCGGAGGGTCTCGGCGGGAAGGCCCACCTGTTGTTCGCCAAACGTGACCAGCGCCGCGTCATCCTCGGGGCGCACGTTGCGAAGGTGCGCGACATTGACCAGCAGCGCCCTGAGCGGAGCCGCCGACTGGATCAGCATCGCCTCCTGTTCCTCATGGTGGTCAGCCGCCTGCAGCCAGCCCTGGCGCAGATGGATGAGAAAGGACTGCGCCTGCACTTCGCACGCGCGGCGCAGGTCCGCATCCGACGGGTGCACGTCGGCAAACGGTGGGGTGCCCGCGATCACGGCGTGACGGTCGAGCATGGCCTCGTATTCAAGCGGGAACGCGTCGAGTGACCGCCTGAATTCCTCAGGCGTCATCAGAAGCGGTGTCTCCAGTCCCTCCCGATGCCAGCGGTCGACCAGGGGCGCCAGGCCCTGAAGGTCATCCGCCGTCAGCCGATCGGCGAAGGCCGCGGCGCGGGTCGGGCTGTAGGCCACCACCGCGACCAGCCTGGGGCCGAGCACACGGGTCAGGTCAGCCGCGAGGCGGTCCATCGCGTGGCGGGCCGCCGAGGTCAGGGTGAGGGGAGAGTGAGGCATGTGTCCGTCCATTGTAGCGGGGGAGGCAGGCCGTAGAATGGCGTCGATGCGGATGCGTGAGTTGGCCGTCGGTTGTTTCGGGGGAGGCACGGGGCTCCCCAGTGTGCTCGGAGGACTCAAAGCCAATCCCTGGGTGCACGTCCACGCGATCGTGACGATGTTTGACAGCGGGGGCTCCTCAGGCCAGCTGCGTGATGCGCTTGGGGTGTTGCCGCCCGGCGACATCATGAAGTGTGCGTTGACGCTGGCGCGCAGCGAGAAGGATGCCCGTCGCCTGCTGCTCGCGCGGATGCCGATGCTGGAGCACAAGTCGCTGGCCGGTCACACAGGCGGCAACCTGTTGCTCTCCATGATGGCGCAACAGAGCGGCGATTTTCTGGCGGCGGTGGATGGACTCAGGGCACTGCTCGGCTGCGACGGCCACGTCTGGCCGATCACCGACCAACAGGCCACGATCTGCGCCGAATATGCCGATGGGACGATGACGCGCGGTGAGGTGGAAGTGGATGCCGAGCAGGCCAGGGGCGGCGCGGTGACGCGTCTCTGGCTTGAGCCGTGTGTGCAGATTCATCCGCGGGTGGCTGAGATGATTGCCGACCTTGATGCGATCGTCATCGGACCGGGATCGTTTTTCACGAGCCTGCTCCCGATCTTCCTGGTGGAGGGTGCACGCGAGGCCATCGGACAGTTTCGTGGCCCGGTCGTGTACGTCGCCAACCTCATGCGGGAAGGCCGGGGGATGCAGGATTTTACAGTGGCCGATGCCGTGATGCGTCTGGAGCGCACCATCGGTCGGCAGGTTGATGTCGTGATCCACAACATCAACCCGCCAGATGGAGAGATTCGCGAACGGTATGCGCGGGAGCACAAATCGCCGCTGCCGCTGGGTGATCTACCGACGCACTGCGAACTGCTGGAGGGCCGCTTCTGGCTCGGGACCATTGCCCGTCACGATCGCCGCCGGCTCAGAGCGGCGATCTGGCCCGTGCTGGCGAAGAGACTGCTTTAATGGCAAAGAGTGGAAAAAGACGTCGGGTGTCTTTTCTTGCTTACGCCTAGAACAGAAAAGACACCCGACGTCTTATTTTGCGGGTTTCGCTATCCAGCCGGCTTCGCCCATCCCGCCCAGGTCGGCCGAACCTTTGATGACTGAACCGGCCGCGTCGAGCTCGCCGATGAAGTGCATCTTGGTTTCCGTGCCTTCCGCGTTGATGGTCACGACGAAGTCGAGCGCGCGGCCCTTGACCGTGCCGGCCAGCGGATATTCGCCGTAGCGGCCGGCATAGGTGCCGGCGAGCTTTTCGCCGTCCTGTTTGAAGACCATCACCACGGCTGCGGTGCCGACTTCCATTTCCAGGCTGACCTGCCACTTGCCCGCCACCTGCGCGGTTGGGACGGGTTTGTCCTGGGGCGCGGGTGTCTGGGCCGCCAGCGGCGTGCTCAGCTGTACGCCCAGCGTCAGCACTGCGAGCACGCGGACGAGCGTGCCGATGAAACGCCGTGCCGTCATTACAGCCCCTTCGCCCGCTCGGCGGTAAACGGCATCGTCATCTGGTCGCCGATCGACGCGGTCCCGGACATCTTGCCGTCCTTGAGCACGCCAGCGAACCAGACGTCGAGCATCTGGCCACCGGCATCAACGCTGATCCCGAAACCGAGTGTGGCGTCCTTGAACTCGCCCTTGATGGCGGTGTCTCCGCTCGGGCCGCCCGTGAGCATCCCGGTGACGACGTTGGCCGCGTCGATCTTGACGTCCAGACCCAACTGCATCGGCGCGCCATCGGGGCCCGTCAGGGCCAAGGACCACTTGCCGACGTACGAG
>CAYZLT010000258.1:3199-5386 GCA_964479175.1 uncultured Solibacteraceae bacterium
ACGAGGACGCGAGTTTGGGGTCGGTGGCCGCTGCTGCGGCTTGTGGCTTGGCGGTGGCGGGCGGCGGCGCCGCCTGACGTGCAACTGCGGGAGCGGCGACGGAAACGGCCAGCAGCGTGGCCAACGTGACGACTGTTCGCTTCATGACTTCTTCTCCTTACCCCGTTTTGCGGGGGCCCGTTTCGCGGGACGTTGTTTGGCCACACGTGCGGCCGCGGACTTTGCGGGGGTCGCCCGCTCCAGTTCGGCGAGTTTCAGCTCCGCCGCCTGTACAATAACGTTCCGAAGCATAACACCGGTGGCGCCTCCCGCTTGCGGCCGGGTGGTCAACCACAACGCCGGGTCCTGCGCCGCCATGATCGCCGGGAAGTCCTCGCCGGATTTTACGCTCAGGGGCGCAAACTCGGCGATGTCCAGATCGCCCGACCACTCGTCGCGATGTTTGATCAGGAGCCAGCTGGGGCCCTGCGACTTCTGGCCTTCCCGTGCGTAGCCTCGCGTGCGCACCAGCACCCACGACCCCTTCAGTTTGTATCCGTCGAGCCGGAACTTGAGGTCGCCCCTGGCCAGCGCCGCGTCGATGTCCTGGGACTCGGGTTCCCACGTCCCTGCATCCCACAACATCACCACGCCGGCGCCGTACCCCTCGGGGATGACGCCTTCAAAGGCGCCGTATTCGACGGGATGGTCCTCCACCTGCGCCGCAAACCGCTTGATCGAGGGATCCAGGGACGGCCCCTTCGGGACCGCCCAGGACATCAGGACACCGCGATGTTCGAGGCGCAGGTCGTAGTGCAAATGACTGGCGAGATGTTTCTGGACGCAGAAGAACCCGGTCTTCTGCCTCGCGTGCCGCTTCTTCGCAACCGCGCTGCCCTTGGGTTCCGGCGTTTTTGCGAAGTTGCGTTTCGCCCGGTACGTGTCGAGGGGCATCTGTCAAAAAACGACCTCAGAGGTCGTTCTCAGTGATTGCCTGCCGCGCTTGAGCCTTTCATCATGTTGCGAATCGGCACGATGAGTACGCCCAGAACCGCCGCCGCCGCAAACAGTGACAGCGCCGTGCGCTCGAAGAGCAACGGCATCTGATCGAGCTGTTCGGGATCGACGTTGCCACCCACGATGCCGGCCACCAGATTGCCCAGCGCCGCCGCCATGAACCACACGCCCATCATCTGTCCCGAGAACTTCTTTGGGGCGAGCTTGGTCATCGAGCTCAAGCCGACGGGGCTGAGCGAGAGTTCGCCCAGGGTCTGGAACAGGTAACTCACCGTCAGCCACATCATCGACACACGGACCAGGCCGCCGCTGTCGAGCACCATGTTGGCCGCCTGCATCATCACCAGGAAGCCGATACCGGCAAACAACAGGCCGAAGGTGAATTTGGCTGGGCTGGACGGGTTCAATCCCTTGTTCCCGAGCGTGATCCAAATCCACGCAAAGACCGGCGCGAAGAGGATCACAAAGAGGGAGTTGACCGACTGCAGCCACAGGATCGGCACCTCCCAGCCAAACAACATCCGGTCGGTGAAGTCCTGGGCGAACAGATTCAGCGACGTGGGGGCCTGCTCAAAGGCGGACCAGAAGATCGCCGCAAACACGAACAGGATGAGGATGACGCCCACGCGCTTCTTCTCATCGTTCGTCAGACCGGCAAGCAGAAACAGATAGAGGAAGTAGAGCACCGCCATGCCGATGATGACGTCGCGCATGCGTGCCGCCACCGCAGGGGCATTGATGGTAAACAGGCCCATCATCGCGGCCGCGACGACGGCGCCAAGAATGGCGACGGCACCAAGCGTCCACAACTTCACCGTCTGTTGTTCGGCCGGTGTGGTCGAGGGGCGCAGGCCGATCTGTCCGAGCGTCCGGCCCGCGCGGATGTGGAAGGTCACCAGGCCAAGCGCCATGCCGACACCGGCGGCACCAAAGCCGTAGTGCCAGCCGACGCGTTCGCCGAGGTACCCGGTAATCAGCGGAGCGAGAAAGGCCCCGAGATTGATGCCCATGTAGAAAATGGAGAACCCGGCGTCGCGCCGCGCCCCGCCTTCAGGATACAGGCCGACGACGATGGCCGAGATGTTCGGCTTGAGCAGTCCCGTGCCGGCGACGATCAGAATGAGGCCAAGGAAAAATGCGCTGTGCGCAAAGACGGCCGAGAAGCCGATCGCAAGGTGGCCGGCGGTAATG
>CAYZLT010000259.1:0-5381 GCA_964479175.1 uncultured Solibacteraceae bacterium
CAAGACGACCCTCGCGCTGTCGCTACTGGGGCCGAAGGCAACGGCCAAACATCCGGGCTACCTCAACTGGGATCACCCTTCTGTACCGCCAGCGCTGCGCCGCGGCCTGCTGCCGCCCAACCAGCCTCGCCTTGTGCTCGACGAAATCCACAAATACGCGCGATGGCGTACGTTGATGAAGGGGGTGTACGACACCGAAAAAGGCGATCGCCAGTTCATCGTCACGGGACCGGCACGGCTGGATCACTATCGCAAGGGCGGCGATTCGCTCTTTGGACGATACCGATATTTCCGGCTGCATCCGTTTTCCCTGCCCGAGCTGGACATGGCCCTGGGGCCGGCGGCGGATCACGTGTCGACATTGCTGACGTTTGGCGGGTTTCCAGAGCCGCTGCTGGCTCGAGACGAACGCACGCTCCGTCTCTGGCAGCGGGAACGACTCACACGTGTGGTGCGCGAGGACCTTCGGGATCTCGAACACGTCCGGGAGGTCTCCCTCATTGAGGAACTCGTGGACATGCTGCCTGACAAGGTGGGATCGCTGCTCTCGGTCAGAGGTATTCGTGAAGACCTTCAGGTCGATCACAAAACGGCCGACCGGTGGATCACCATTCTTGAACGTCTGTATGTCTGTTTCCGCATCCCGCCGTTTGGTGGTCGCCGTATTCGCGCACTCAAGAAGCAGCAGAAGTTGTATCTGTGGGACTGGGCGATGGTGCCTGACGTCGGTCCACGGTTTGAGAATCTCGTCGCCTCGCAGTTGCTGAAGTTCTGCCACTGGCAGGAAGACGTCGAGGGCCACCGGATGGAACTGCGCTTCCTGCGTGACACCGACGGCCGAGAGGTCGACTTTGTCGTGATGAAAAATCGTGCGCCGCTGTTTGCCGTCGAGTGCAAGACGGGGCACAAGGCCATCAGCCCGGCGATTCGCTACTTCGCCGACCGCACGTCCATCCCGGCGTTTTATCAGGTGCACCAGCAGGACACGTACCTGCAGACCGCCAACATCACCATCGTGCCGTTCGCCCGATTCTGCCGCGACCTTGGCATGCCCTGACGGGCGCCGACTAACGAAGGTGGCTGTTGGCGACTCGTCGCAGGCCGTCAGACACTCGCGGATCGTCACTCACACGTGACCAGAACTCGCGCGCGGCGGCGCGGGCCTGGTCCCACACGTCGAGCCACTCGGCCAGTGCGATTGGCGCAGGATATTCCCGATCGCGGACTTGGCCGTCGGCGGTCGGCGCATGAAACATCGAGACGGGATCAAACGCCGGCGCCAATCGAAGGCCGGCCGCATCCGAGAACAACACCACGTTGAACTGGTGCCGGTCCGTGTTGGCGATGAGCGCGCCAAACGCGTCCAACCATCGCAGTCGTCGGGCATCGTCGACACTGATACGTCGTGCGCCCTGGAGACGCACGGCCGCTCGCGCCCACCCGTCCGACAGATCGTCGTGCACGGCGGCAAGACTCAGCACCGCGCATCGTCCTCGCTGACCGACGCGGTCGAACCGTTCAACTTCCAGGCAGAGATGGGAATCTGACTCCACAAGTTGGGCACGCGCTGCGGGACTACCGTGCGCGGCAATGACGTCCAGCGCCACGGCCTCGAGGATCAGCAGATCGCGCCAGCGGCGAGCGACGACGTCCCCTGTGCCCCCACGTGCCGCAAATTTCCCCACAGGAGCAGCCGAGAAACGTCGTCCATGATGAAATGATTACATAACGCACTTGTATTACTAGAAATAGCCATCTAAAGCATTATTCGCTGCCACTTTGAAACAATTTTGAAACGATTAAAACACTCCGGGCAGGTTCCATGACCCACCGCGCGATCCAGTAAACTTCCGCGCGGAGGTTCCCCGTTGATGTCTCTCCTTACCCGCCGTCTGTTCGTCAGTACGCTTTCTCTGGCGACCATGACCGCCGCCATCTTTGCGTATCCCACTGCACGTGAGCCTGAGCCGGCGCCGCGATATCCGTCGCCTTCGACCGCCGCCGAGATGTTTCAAGGCCGCGGCCGCGGGGGTGGAGCGCCGCAGGTTCAGCCCGTTGAACCGCTGAAATTCCGCTACATGGGACCGGCGCCGGCCGGCCGCGTCGCTGCGGTGGTGGGAGTGCCGGGCGACCCGACTACCTACTATCTTGGCAACGCCTCCGGCGGCGTCTGGAAATCCTCCGACAGCGGCGAGACGTTCGTCCCGGTGTTCGACGACATGCCGGTGCAGGCGATCGGTGCGCTCGCGCTCTCCTCGTCCGATCACAATCAGGTGTGGGCGGGCACCGGTGAAGGCTGGGTCATCCGGCCGAGTGACGTCATGGGCGATGGCGTCTATAAGTCAATCGACGCCGGCAAGACATGGACGAACATGGGCCTGGCGGCCACTGGCCGCATCGGCCGCATTATCGTGCATCCCACCGACCCGAATATCGTCTACGTCTGCGCGGTGGGCCGCGCGAACGGGCCGCAGCAGGAGCGCGGGGTATTCAAGACCGTCGATGGCGGCACGACCTGGACGCACTCCCTGTTCGTGAATCAGGACACCGGCTGCTCGGGCCTGTCGATGGATTCGAAAAATCCGAGCATCTTGATCGCGGGGGCATGGCAGCTCGTTCAGCGCACATGGCAGCAGTACAGCGGCGGGCCAGGCAGCGCGGTCTACATGACCAAGGACGCCGGCACCACTTGGAAAAAGGTCGACAACGGGATGCCGCGTTCACCTCTGGGAAAGATCGATGTAGCCATCGCACCATCGGACTCGACCCGCATCTATGCGCTCATCCAGACCGCCGACCAGGGTTCGCTCTGGCGATCGGACAATGGCGGCGATTCATTCCAGGTGGTGAGCTGGGATCGATCGCTCATTGGACGCGCCGGTTACTACATCCGCCTGGGCGTGAATCCGCAGAACAAAGACGATGTCATTGTCATGAATAGCGGTTTCCATCGCTCCAGTGACGGCGGTAAGTTGTTCCCGGGCACCGGCGGATGTGGTGACTGCCACGACGTCTGGTTCGATCCGCTTGACGGCAGTCGCTATGTGTTGACCGACGACGCCGGCGCCAGCATTGTGACCAGGGAAGGCGCGCGGAGCGTGCGGCTGCCGAACGGGCAGATGTATCACGTCGCCGTGGACAATCGCGTGCCGTACTGGATTTACAGCAACCGGCAAGACGACGGAACCATGAGGGGCCCAAGCAACAATCCCGAGCAGACCGGAAACGGCCGGCTCGGAGGCCCGGAGCCTCCATCGGCAGCGGCGCCAGGACGCGGCGGTGGTGGCGGAGGCGGCCGCGGCGGTCGCGCGGGCGGCGCCCCCTGGGATACGTTCCTCGGAGGGTGCGAGTCCGGCTTCACCCAGCCGCAACCCGACAACGCGGACGTCGTGTGGGGATCCTGCTACGGCAACAAGCTCACCCGGTTTGATGCGCGGCAGGGCACCGCGCGTTCGGTGTCGCCGGCGATGATCACGTTCGACTCGGCCACCGACCTGGCCAAACACCGCTGCCACTGGACAGCGCCGGTCGCCTTCGATCAGTTCGAGCCGACCACCGTGTATTACGGCTGCGAGATCATCTGGAAGACGACAAACGAAGGGCAGACCTGGGTGCAGATCAGCCCGGACTTGTCGACGAAGGACCCGCGGCTGATCGTCGCATCGGGGGGCGTTGTTCAGGACAACCTCGGCCAGTTTGCCGGCGCCGCTGTCTACGCCATCGCATCCTCTTCCAAGGAGCGTGGATTGCTCTGGGCGGGAACCAATGACGGGAAGGTCTGGTATACGCGTAACGGCGGCGGCAACTGGGTGGACGTGACGGCCAACATGAAGGGCACGCCGGAACTTGGCACCATCACGCAGATCTGGCCGTCCACATTTGACGCGGCCACGGCGTACGTGACGATTGACGGACACATCAACGACAATCGCAAGCCGTTCATCTACAAGACCACTGACTACGGACAGACGTGGACGTCGGTCGTGGGCGACCTGCCGACGGGGCACAACCTCGACTACGTGCTGACCACCATCGAGAACTCGAACCGTAAAGGCATGTTGTTCGCCGGCACGGGCCGAGCCTTCTATTACTCGATGGATGATGGCGCGCACTGGACGCGGTTCAAGGAAGGCTTGCCTGCGGCGCCGGTGACCTGGGTGGTGTACGAGCCGCGCTATCACGACGTTGTGCTGTCGACCTACGGGCGCGGGCTGTTCATCCTGCCGGACATCACGGCGATAGAACAGACCGGTCAGGCCATCCCACCGCCGGTCACGAAGTTGTTCCCGCCCCGAAACGGATTCCGTCAGGCGCGCAGCGGATCGGCGGACTTCATGTTCTCCCTGGCTGCCGCACCAACCGCCCCGGTCACGATGGAAATCCTGAACAGCGTGGGCGAGGTGATTCGGACGCAGTCCTTCGCTGGCGGCCGCGCGGGCCTCAACAAGGTGTCGTGGAACCTGCAGTACGAGCCGGCCAGGATGGTGGAGATCCGCACGACGCCGAAGGAGAACCAATACATCTGGGAAGAGCCGGACTTTTCAGGCAGCGAAGTGCGAATGGTCATGCACTGGGGTATCGGCGCGACCACCGGAACGCCGATTGGCGCACCGGGCATGTACGCGGTTCGCATGACGGTTGACGGCCACACGTTCACGGAGCCCTTCGACGTGGTGAAGGATCCGGCGATCAGGGCCTCGGCGGCGGACCTGGTGGAATCCACGAAGATGCAGATTCGCATCCGCGATGCCATCACCGAGACCTCGTCGGTGGTCAATCAGCTCGAGATCACGCGTAAACAGATCGAGGATCTGCTCAAGCAGAACCGCGGCAGGGACGACATCGAGAAGCCGCTGATGGATCTGGATGCCGTGCTGTTTGGCACGGAACTCAAGCTGGTCACCCGTCAGGACCTTCGCAGCGACGACAAGTATTTTGCCGACGCTTACAAGGTCTACATGAATCTGCTCTGGCTCGGTGGCGCAGTTGGACTGGGCGCTGGTGACGAGGCGGGTGGGGCCGACTACAAGCCGCGCGACGTGGCGTATGACATCCTGGCCGACCAACTGCAGCAGCTGGCTGACGCCCAGAGGGACTTCGATCGGCACATCACGGTGGACGTTCCGACGTTCAACAAGTCGATGTCGGGCAAGATTCCGGTCATCAAGATTACGAAGTGATTTAAATGCGAAGACCTCACCAGCCGTTGCGGGCGCGCTGAGCGGTGATCTGCGCCACATGGTGGCGGCTGTGCCACGCGTAGAGGCTGAGCGCCGCGGTCAGTGTGAGCGGACCGCGTTCAGGGTGCTGGATCGCGCGCTCAAACTGCGACGGTTCCAGCGTCTTCAGCAGTGTGACCAGGCGCTGGTGCACGGCGGGAT
>CAYZLT010000260.1:0-5374 GCA_964479175.1 uncultured Solibacteraceae bacterium
ACCGTGGACGGCCTCAAATACCGCAGCGTCATTGCCGAGATTGGCACCGGGCACTACCCCCAGGCCGCCAACCAGCCCCGCGCACAGGTCGGAGACGATGTCGCCATACAGATTCGGCAACACCAGCACGTCGAACTGTTCCGGGCGCATCACCAGATGCATACACGCCGCGTCGACGATCTTTTCGTCGTACGGCACCTGTGGATATTTACGCGACACCGCACGGATGGAATCGAGGAACAGGCCGTCTCCGAGTTTCATGATGTTCGCTTTGTGAATCGCGGTGACCTTGGTGCGATCCTCGCGGATGGCATGTTCAAACGCGAATTCACCGATGCGCGTCGACGCCTTCTCCGTGATGATCTTCAGACTCTCAACGACGCCGGGGACGATCACGTGTTCGAGGCCGGCGTAGAGGTCCTCGGTGTTTTCACGCACGATGACCAGGTCCACGTTCTGAAACCGACTCGCGACGCCGGGCAGATTGCTGACCGGCCGCAAGTTGGCGTAGAGGTCCAGCGCCTTGCGCAGTCCAACGTTGACGCTCGTGAAGCCCTCGCCGATGGGCGTCGTGCACGGCCCCTTGAGCGCGAGTTTGTTGCGCGTGATCGAATCGAGCAGTTCGACCGGCAGGGTCTGGCCGGATTTGTTGAAGGCGATGACGCCGGCGTCCTGGCGATCCCAGTCGATCGCGACGCCTGCCGCGTCGAGCACTTTTACCACCGCCTGTGTGACTTCGGGACCGATGCCGTCGCCGGCAATCAGCGTAATCGCGTGCGCCATTACCTCTCATCATAGCGGAAACGGGTGTATAACCGAGGTATGGCGATCGTACCGCTGCAGGTCAAATTCCTCCACATGCGTCGTATGGCGTCACTCGAACGGGACATCACCGAGCGGGTGCAGGACCTTCAGTCGTTGCACGGCCGGATCATCGGATGTCACGTATCGGTCGAGGTGCCGCATCACAGTCATCAGACCGGCAACAACGTCGAGGTGCGGATTTCCGTCGCGTTTCCTGGCGGGCTTGTGGTGACCCGGAAAGGCTCGTCGGCGTCACAGCCCACGACGGCGATCCGACAAGCGTTTGAAGCGCTGAAACGGCAACTTCGCAAGGAGACCGAAAAGCGGGTCGCGAAGCGCAAAAAAATCTGACGCGTCAGGCCTGTTTGAGGCGCACCGCCAAGGCGGACGCCACGTGTTCGAGGAGCGCCTGATCGGCGGGCCCGAACGCGGCGGGCTGGTCCGAGTCGATGTCGATCTCGCCCAGCACCTGCTCGCCGTCGCCGGTGAAGTAGATGATAGGGACGACAATCTCCGACTTCGTCTCGATGGAACACGCCAGATACCGCGGGTCCGCATTCACGTCGTCCACGATGATCGTCGCCTTTTCGGTGGCGGCGGCGCCGCAGATGCCCTGTCCCAGCGGGATCCGGGTGTGCGGCGAC
Source organism: uncultured Solibacteraceae bacterium (assembly GCA_964479175.1). Lineage (GTDB taxonomy): Bacteria > Acidobacteriota > Vicinamibacteria > Vicinamibacterales > SCN-69-37 > SYFT01. Next base: position 1,449 of record CAYZLT010000260.1, read on the forward strand.
GGTTTGCCGACATAGGGCCCCAGCACGAGGGTGTCACCCTCCAGAAGATAGATACCCGCCCAGGTGTAATGCGGCAGGCGTTCCTTGAGCAGGCCCACCGCCGCATGCATCGCCGCAAAGGCGTCGGGCGCGGCTGCGATGGCGGCGCGGATTTCGGTGACGAGGGTGGCAGTGGTTGTTGTCATGTCAGTCTCGTGATTCGATCCAGAACACACACAGTCCGGCGATCAGGGTGAGCGCCATCAGACCGTTGGACAGGCCATGCAGCCGTCCGAATTCCACCCGGTGCGGGTCCGACTCCGGCAACGCCGCCATCGTCGTACTCGACTCGGCCCGCAGGATCTCGATCCGCGGCGCCACGATAAGACCCGTGTATGCGCTTGCGGCGAGCATGCCGATCACCAGCCATAACTGGACGGCCAGCCGGCGGGGCCTGGGTCCCAATGCCGCCCGCAAGCCAAGCAGCGTCACCAAGCCGCCACCCAGAAACCACGCCAGTCGCTGGAAGGTGGCAAAAATATCACCAAAGACCAGCGCCGCGAGCGTCCGGCCCGCAATGGGGTCGTGGGCTTCGAGCACGCGAAAAATCGATGGGGCGGCGACCATGCCGAGAACCGCGAGGCCCCCGATCCAGAGTGCGATGAGAGCAAGGGAGACCACGCGTAACGCCGGCATTCGTACTGCGATTATGTCATGCGTACAGTAGACTGTCGCTCGCACGCGCATGACTCCACCATCCAATAACGTCCTCCACAACCTCGCTACTCAACTCCGCATCGATTCGGTGCGTTCCACCACGGAAGCAGGGTCGGGGCACCCGACGACCTGCCTGTCCGCGGCCGATATCCTGGCGGTGCTGTTTTTCGACGAATTGCGTTTTGATCCGAAGGATCCGCAGCACCCCGAGGCCGACCGCTTTGTGTTGTCCAAGGGCCACGCCGCCCCGATTTTGTATGCGGCCTGGGCCGCGGTCGGCGCGTTTCCGCGCGAGGACCTGATGGACCTCCGCAAGATTACGTCCGACCTGGAGGGGCATCCGACGCCGCGCCTCCCGTTTGTGGACGTGGCGACCGGGTCACTCGGCCAGGGATTGGCCGCCGGTGTCGGCATTGCGCTCAACGCGCGCCGCATTGGGTCGGACTACCGGACGTACGTGCTCTTGGGTGACGGCGAAAGTGCGGAAGGGTCCGTGTGGGAAGCCGCCCAGGTGGCCGCCCATCACAACCTCGACAATCTCTGCGCGATCACCGACGTCAACGCGTTTGGACAGAGCCGCGCCACGCAGTTTGGCCACGACGTTGAAGCCTTTGCGACGCGGTATCGTGCCTTCGGCTGGCACGCCATCGTCGTCGACGGTCACGACATCTCGGAACTGCGCGCCGCGTTGGCGGAAGCGCGCGGGATGAGCGGACGTCCGACGATGATTGTCGCCAGGACGCTCAAGGGCAAGGGGTGTTCGATCTTTGAGGACAAGGACAACTGGCACGGCAAGCCGCTCAAGAAGGGCGCGGAAGCCGATGCGGCGATTGCCGAACTTGAGGCCGCGATCATTCCGACGTCGGACCAGGCGCCGGTGATTCCGAAGCCCGCGACTCGTCGCTCGGAAGGGGCCCTGCCGGACTTTGTGGCGGCGATGCCCGCCCCGGCGTACAAGATGGGTGACCTCGTCGCAACGCGCGAAGCCTACGGCACGGCGCTCGCGGCCCTTGGCGGCGTGGACCACCGAATCGTGGCACTGGACGCCGACGTGAAAAACTCGACGTTCAGCGATCGCTTCGAGAAGTTGTATCCGGAGCGGTTCTATCAGACGTTTATCGCCGAGCAGGCGATGATCGGTGCCGCGATGGGGCTCGCGAGTCGCGGGGCGATTGCGTACCCGTCCAGTTTTGCGTGTTTCCTCGAACGTGGCGCGGACTTCATCCGGATGTCGGGCATCTCGATGCTCAACATCAAGCTGTGTGGATCCCACGCCGGTGTGTCCATCGGTGAAGACGGCCCGTCGCAGATGGCACTCGAAGATCTGGCGATGGCGCGTGCGGTCCCGAACTGCACCGTGCTCTACCCGTCGGACGCCGTGTGTGCCGAACGTCTCGTGGCCGTGGCCGCCGCAACGCCTGGCCCGGTCTACATTCGCAGCTCACGTCCCAAGACACCGGTCATTTATTCGACCAGTGACACTTTCCCGGTCGGCGGCTCCAAGGTGGTGCGACAAAGCGGCAACGACGTCGCCACCATCGTCGCCGCCGGCGTGACGTTGTTTGAAGCGCTCAAGGCGCACGACCTGCTCGCCAAGGACGGCATCGCCATTCGTGTGGTCGATGCGTACTGCATCCAGCCGATCGACCGCGCCGGCCTCATCGCCGCTGGCAAGGCGAGCGGCGGCCGGATCATCACCGTCGAGGATCACTACGCGCAGGGTGGTCTCGGTGACGCCGTATCGGAAGCGGTCTGGGATCAGGGCTTCACCGTCCAGCGCCTCGCGGTGCGCGAGATTCCGCGCAGCGGCGAGCCGGATGAACTGCTCGAACGCTACGGCATCTCGGCCGCAGCGATCGCGCGCGCCGTCAAAGCACGATAGGCTGCGCGACACTTGGCACCCTGGGGCTCAGGCCCCAGGGCGGCCGCGAACGCTGGCTTACAGCCCACCGGTCACATCGACAACGATGTGGTTCTGCGCGATGAGTTGTGCGCCGTCAAACGCCTGCACGATGATGTCGAACTGGGCTGGACCGGCAAAGTTGTTGCTGGGCCCGTAGGGGCTTGCCAGAAAAGCCTGGTAAAAACCGAACGCGTAGTTTGAGGAGTTCTGGGTCACGCGGATGTTGCCTCCGTCACCCGTAATGAACGCGATACCGGTCTGATCGTCAGTCCACCAAAACCCCGAGGTGCCCGTTCCGCCCGCTTCAAGTGTGAGCGGCCGGTACAGTGTGGCTGAACTCGGGTCGACGTCGTAGAGCAGCTTGAACGTGTAGTCGGCCAGATTTGTCGTAGTGCCGTTGAGTCCCGTCGCCACCGAAAAATTGAAGTTCCAGGCGGCGCGTAGTGGATGATTGGCAAACGAGCCGTTCATCGTTGACTGCGGACCGTCGTTCACGGTGAAACGCAACACACCGTCGGTATAGTCATCGGTGCTCGCCACGGTCGGGCCCTGGCGATAGATGACACCCAGGCCGAGTTCAATGCCTGCTGCTTCGTTGCGCGCGGTGCCGAAGTTCACGGCTGGAATGCCTGTTCCGACAAGCAGGTTGCCGGTCACGGTCTGCGCGGAATCATCCAAGCTGACGTTGACTGCGTGGTCCCAACTGATCGTGCTGCAGTCAGCGGCAACGACGGTGCTGGTGCTTCCGTTGACAAGCGCCCCCGGGAGCAGGTCGCCATGGCCGAGGTGTCCTTTCAGCGCATTGGCATTCACGGAAATGACGTGGAACGATCCGCCCGCCCTGTGACACACGTTGAGCTTTCCGGCCCCGCTCTGCGCCTCGATGACCGTTCCGGCATTCACGCTCAGCGCCAGTGCTGCGCCGGCCAGTGCGAATAGGCCGAATCCTGAATAGGTACGACAATGCTTCGTCATGACATCCTCCGAGTCCGATCACGGATCTGATCGCGCAAGAGAATATCATTCTTCGGCATGTTGGGATTCCGCCAGATTCGTGTCACCTGTGGCCTAGCCGCCGTCGCCACGTTTGTCGTCACCGCGTTCTCCGCTCAGACGCCCGTGGCGCTGACCGGCATGCGCGACCCGGCCTTTGCGCCTGATGGTCGCCGCATCGCCGTGTCGTGGCTCGAACGGGTGTGGACGATGACGCCCGATGGGCGCGACGCGAAACGTGTCGTGACAGCAGACGCCGCGTGGATCAGTGAACGGGACCCGGCGTGGTCACCCGACGGCAAACAGATCGCGTTTGCTGCCGACACCAACGGAT
>CAYZLT010000261.1:0-5370 GCA_964479175.1 uncultured Solibacteraceae bacterium
GCCCCCGCCCGTCTGGAATCCCGGCGACAATCCGCTCCGGGTCGGCGGTGAAATCAAGGAACCCAAAAAGATCAGACACGTGGCGCCCGTGTATCCACCCGAGGCCCAGCACAGCCGCATTCAGGGCATCGTCATCATCGAGATCAGGATCGATCAGGACGGCCTCGTCTCGGACGCCCGGGTCATTCGTCCAGTGGCGCTGCTCGATCAGGCGGCCCTCGACGCCGTGCTGCAGTGGGAGTTCGTCCCGACGTTGATCAACGGTCAGCCGGTGCCGGTCATTATGATCGTGACGGTGAATTTCACGCTGCAGTAGGGCGGAAGGCCCCCGGGCCGTGGTTCCGTTGAACCGTGGACCGCGTGAGACATTTCGATGTGGGCGGTGTCTTATAGCGTCAGGGGGCAACACTGATGCGAACGATCCGAACGAGGCTCTTGGCCGGCGTGGCGGCCGCCCTGTTGACAGTCGGCGGATGGGCGCAGCAGGCGTCTGTCGCGACGGCGGCGATTAGCGGCGTGGTCAAAGACGGCACAACGGGACAACCGCTGTCGGGCGTGATTCTGGAACTCCGGGCGCCGTCCACTGGGGCACCGCTCGCGCGGATCACGCGGCAGGTCACCGACGAACGTGGTCGCTTTGTTTTCCGTGATCTGGCTGCCGGACGCGGGTACGCATTGACGGCCGTTCGTCCGGGGTACGCGGACGGCGGATTTGGACAATCGGTCATGTTCGGCTCGTCGGGACGGATCGATCTCGTCGATGGCGAGTGGTTGTTTTCGGCGAACATCAGTTTGTGGAAGCCAGGGTCCATCAGCGGTCGCGTCGTTGATGACGCCAACGAACCGGTGGTCGGGGCGTACGTCCGAGCGCTTGCGCGAGTCACCGTGGCGGGTGTTCCGCAACTGTTCGCGGGTCCGACGACAAAGACCGATGACCGCGGCGAGTATCGGATCGCCGGCCTGGCACCAGGGCAGTACGTGATTGTGGTGCCGTCGCCATCGGCGACAGTGCCGAGCGACGCGCCGACTGGGGTACTTGGCGCGCCGGCGTTGCCTCCGCAGATCGAAATCATCTCAACGATGCCCACGGCACCTCGCACCGATGCCGTGCTTGATCCCGTTGGTGGGTACCGTGCGGTGGTTGGCAATTACATCACTCCGCCCGCGCCATCGGCGACAGGGGCCCGTGTGTATGGCATGGCGTTCCACCCGGGCGTGGCCACCATCGAGGCCGCGCCTTCGGTGTCGCTCGCGCTTGGACAAGAGCGCGGTGGCGTAGACGTCGCGCTTCGACCAACGCCGGCCGTCAACGTGTTTGGACGCGTCAGCGGTCCACCGGACGCGCTCAAAGGACTGTTCCTGCGTCTGATGCCCGTCGGCCTGGAAGGCCTGGCCAATGGCGCGGAGGCGGCGACATCCCTGGTGAAAGCCGATGGCAGCTTTGCGTTGTTGATGGTCTCGCCCGGTGAGTACATCATTGACGCGCCGTCAACGACGCTCGAGTTCACCATGGCCAGTGCGGGCTCGTCGATGGCGTTGCCGCAGCCGCCGGGCGTGCGATGGTCGGGCTCGCAGAGTTCGACGTTGGTCTCGGGGCCGCCAGGCTCCGGGTTCCTCAGACAGTCCGGTCAGAGAGGTGACGCATTCTTTGCCAGAACACCGATCACCGTCGGTGACCGGGATCTGCACGACATCGCGGTGACCCTGATTTCCGCAGTGACGCTGCGCGGGCGGATCGAATACGAAGGCACCACCAAGGTGACGGTGGAACAGACGCCGGTCGGGGGGGCCGGCGCCGGACGCTCGACTGGGGGCACGACGGTCACTGAGGTCAACATCCCGCGACCGTCGACGCAGCCGGTCATCATCGCCGAACCGGCATTTGGTCTGCCGACCCTGGGCATTCCGCGTGCAGAGCGTCCGGCGGCTGACGCACCTCAGGACCTCGTGACCATTCCCGGCCTGCGATCGGGAGCGTATGTCTTCCGAGTCACCAGTGGTGCCGATCGATACACGGTGCGATCGGTCACCGTGGATGGAGTGGACTACACGAACAAACCGCTCGACACCACCGCCTTGAACGGTCGCAGTGAACTGGTCATCACACTGACCGACAAACTCATCGAACTTCGAGGGACGGTGAGCGATGGGACGGGGCCGGCACCTGACGGTGCGGTGCTGGTGTTTCCAGCCGAGCGCGCCGAGTGGCGGGGATACGGACTGACGCCGCAACGGTTGAAGGCCATGCCACTTGCCGGGTCGGGCACGTTTGTCTTGTCGGGATTGCCCGCTGGCGACTACCTGGTGGTGGCCGTACCGACCTCGCACCTGTCAGGGTGGCAGGATCCCGCGTTCCTGGAGAAAGCGGCCGCCGTCGCGACCCGTGTGTCAGTGAGCTGGGGGGAGACCAGGCACATCGATCTGCGACTGGTGAGGGTGCCATGAGACGCCGACTGCTGCTGCTGTGTTTTATGACGTTGGCCTGGCTGGCACCAACGGCGGCCGACACACATCAGAGTGCCGCCGTCGGCACGCTTCAGGGGCAGATCGTCACGCCGGGCACTGACCCCCAGCCCGTGCGGCGTGCAATCGTGACGGTGAGCGGAGACGGATTGCTGCACGGCCGTACGACGATCACCGACGACACGGGCGGCTTTATCGTCGCGGGGCTGCCGGCGGGAAGATTTCTCGTCACCGCGACCAAGGCCGCGCATTTGCCTGCCGCGTTTGGTGCCCACCAGCCGGGCCGCCTCGGTGTCGCGATTCAACTGGCGGTAGGGGAACATCGCACGGACGTGACCATGATCATGGCGAAGGCGGCCGTGATCGCCGGTGTGGTGCGTTCCGCCGACGGAACCCCTGCACCCAACATTGAGGTCGGCGTCTTTCGGATCCCGGCCGCAGGTGAGAACGTGCACTTGGCTCCCGCCGGATCGGCAACCACCGATGATCGCGGCGCCTATCGCATCTACGATCTGTCGCCGGGCGAGTACGTCGTGGTCGGAGTCGTGCGGAGACTGATGGCTGGCAACGGCGACGCCGAAGCATGGACCGCTCAGCAGGTGGACGCCACCCTGCGGGGGCTGCAGAGTCGACGCGGTGTGACGCCGACGGCTGCGCCTGAAGCGTCTGAGTCTGTTCCCTCCGAGGCTGAGGGCCGGTACAACTGGGCACCGGTGTTCTTCCCGGGGTCGCCGTCGCCTCAGGGCGCCGTGCCGATTCGCGTGCGGGTCGCCGAGCAGCGCGAAGGCGTGGACTTCGTGGTCACGATGACGCGAATGGTGACCGTGGAGGGCATCCTGCTCGGTGATGCCGACGACGTCTCATCCGCACAGTTCTTTTTTAATCGCGTCGGCGTGCGTCTGCAGCCGCTGCTGGGCGTCACGCCCGTGTTCTCCACACGAATGACACCGGCGGGGAAGGCCTTCACGTACGCCGGCATTTCGCCGGGCCTCTATTCGGTCACGGCCCATGTGCCTGGCGGCGACGGACAGTGGGCGAAGACCGAGTTTCATGTGGCAGGCGGGGACGTGCCCGATCTCACGATGTCCCTGCAATCAGCCGTGCGACTGAGTGGTCGCGTGGTGTTTGAAGGCGCCGAGACGCCGCCGCCCGGACTGCTGCGCGGCGCGACGATTCGACCGGTACCCACCAACGGCGTGGGCCAGGCTGCCGCGTCATCCACACGCATGGGCAATCCGTTCATCCCGGCGGCCCCCATCAGTGAGGCCGGGACATTCGAGGTGCGGGGCATGGTCCCCGAGACCGTCACGCTCACGCTCACGACACCCAACGCCTCCGGGTGGTCACCTCGTTCCATCATGGTGAACGGCCGCGATGTGCTCGACCAACACCTGACGATCACCGGCGATCTCACCGGCGTTGTGGTGACGATGACGAATCAGCCGACGAAGTTGAGTGGCCGTATTGTGACGACAGCGGGCGGCCCAGGCGCGTCATTGTTTCTCGCCGTGTTTCCACAGGATTCGTCGTTGTGGCACCCACGCGCTCGCAGGATCACCTCGGCTCGTGCAGACACGGACGGCCGCTGGAGCATCGATGGACTGCCGCCCGGCGACTACTTCGTCGTCGCCCTGACCGATTTGGTGCCAGGGGAGCTGCATGATGCGGAGTTTCTTGCGCAACTCGTTCCGGCCGCCATGCGCCTGGCGATTGCGCCAGGTGAACACAAGACTCAGGACCTGCAGATCGGACGATAGTTAATCGCGCGACGACGCTGCCAGTTGGCCGCAGCCGCTGGCGATGTCGATGCCGCGGCGCTGACGGATCGTGCTCGGAATGCCGAATTGCGCCAGCGTCTTCTGGAACTGTGCGGCTGCCATCGTCGACGTGGGTGAGCCCGCGTAGCCGTCGGTGGGATTGAGCGGGATCAGATTGACGTGGGCGCGTTGGGACGCCAGCAGGTGTCCCAACGCACTCGCATCCTCGACCGTGTCGTTCTGACCGGCAATCAGTGTCCACTCGAAGAAGATGTGCCGGTCGAGTGCGGCGGAGTAGTCTCGGCACGCGTCCATCAGCTCGTCAAGCGGCCAGGCTTTGGCCGCAGGCGGCAACAGCGCGAGTCGTCCTTCTTGAGTGGCGGCATGCAGCGATACCGCGAGACTGATCGGTCGGCGCTCCGCCGTGAGACGCCGGATGCCGGGGACCACACCGACAGTACTGAGTGTCATTCGGCGCGGACTCAGACCGAGCCCCGCCGTGTCCGCGAGGATCTCGGTCGCCGCCAGCACCGCATCGTAGTTGTGCAACGGTTCCCCCATCCCCATGAACACGAGATTTCGGAACCTCGGGACCCCGGGACCCCGGGACTTCGAGATCAGGAGCGCCTGCGCGACGATCTCTCCGGTGGAGAGGTGTCTCGCAAATCCCATCTGCCCGGTGGCGCAGAAAATGCATCCCATGGCACAGCCAGCCTGTGTGCTCACGCACGCCGTGATACGGCCGTCGTAACGCATCAGGACGGTTTCAATCTGCCGACCGTCATCAAGGGCGAGCAGGAATTTGCGCGTGAAGCCGTCGGCCGAGTGAGTCTCCCGAGTGACCGTGGGCCAGGTCGCGGGCAACTCCGACTCCAGGCGCGCGGCCAGTCCTGCCGGCAGACCCGTCAGCGCACCAAAGTCTGAACGCCCCTCACGATGGACGTGTTGCCAGATGGGTTTGGCGTGGACACGTTTGTAGCCCCAGGTCTCCAGCCGGTCGGAGAGGGCAGGGCGAGTCAGGTCCAGCAGCGACGCAGGCATTCCCTTCCATTCTGCCTCAGTCCGCCATCCATAATGGTGTGGTGCAGATTCGGGTGGTCGCCGCGGCCGGCATCGTCGCCAGCATGCTTCTCGCCGTGACCAACATCCT
>CAYZLT010000262.1:0-5349 GCA_964479175.1 uncultured Solibacteraceae bacterium
GGCCCGGACGGAACGCCTGCTGGAACGGACGAATCTTCACGAAGTAGATGTCACTCATGGTGACCTTCGACCCAGAGACGCCGTCGTGGTCGGATGCCACCGCGTAGTACGACACCGAGTCGCCGACCTTGACGTCGAGCTCCTCGAGATACACGGTGTGCCCAGCGGACACGTCATTGCGGGGCGTCGCGCCGGAGTTGAACATCCGCACGGTCTTTTCTTCGCCACCGTTGACCGAATACACGAGGTCGAGGGCCTTCACGCCGAAGTCGTCGGCCGCAGTCGCCTCCAGGAACACTTCCTCGACGGCGCTGGCGGACGTGTCGCGACCGGGCTTGATGAACTTCACGGTCGGCGCCATGTCCTCGATCACATCGATCGTGTAGGAGGGGGATGCCGCAATGCCTTCTTTGTTGGGGCCTTCCAGTTCGATCCGGTAGAAGCCCTTCTTCTCGACCGTAAACTGCCCCGTCAGCGTGCCATCGGCGCCCACCTGCAGCGGCGACGACGAGTCGTCGCCAAACACAATGCGACCACCGCTGGTGGTCATCGTGGATTCAATCGTCAGGCTGACGACGGTGCCCTTGACGGACGCGACGTCGCCGCCACCTTCGACCACCTGCGTGGGCAGACGTGTGTAGGACGGGAACCGGTATTCATGGTCCATCTCCTTCACCGCCGGCAAATCCACCATCGTCATCTTGAACGTGCCCGAACGGACGCCGTCCGACTCGACGTAGTACTCGATGTCGAGCATGAGGTCGAAGAGGATGCCTTCGAACATGCCGTCCTCAAGGCCGGGCACCAGGGGCACACGGATGAAGTCACCCTCGGTGCCGCTCCGCATCATGAGCACGACTTCGTCCGAGCTGAAGTTCTTGAGTTCGGCCTTGACGTTCTGATCTGATCCTCGCGGTGCGGTGACGTTGCCCGGCAACACGTCGATGGCGTACGGGCTCGCGGCCTCAGCCCTCGTCATCACCAGCAGCGCTGCCAGGCCATGGCGCATCGACTCCGGGCCAAAGGACACGGCAGCCGCCATGCCGACCAGCACAATCACGAGCGCTGCGGCGAATCGTCGGCGTGCCTGCTGATCGATTGTCCGGCTGGTGTTGAGGGCACGGCACTGTTCAGTGGCCTGCTCGACGAGTTTTTCCAGGAGCGCGGGAGACGCCGATGCGTTGGCCGTCTCCACCGTTTCGACTGCACTGAGAATCGAGGCTTCGAGGCTGGGCTCATGTTCTTCGACGTAGAGCGCCACCTGGCTGTCGGACACGCGCCGACGCAGCGGGCGAATGATCAGGAATGTCACCAGTCCGACCACGGCGACCAGCGCCGCGATCCGGAATCCGATGATGGCGCCTGGCGAAAACCGCATCGCGTCGATGCCCAATGCCGATCCCAGCATCACCACGCCGACACCCAGCACGAGCGCCGCGGCACCGCGCAGGGCCAGTTTCATGCGCCAGCGCTTTCGCACCTCGGCAATGACGACGGTGAGTTGGGCGCGCGCTTCAGAGCTTGTCTGCGACATTTGTTACACCTTTCAGGCCCGAGCGACGGGCATGGACACCACCGGCTTCTGCGACAACCGGTTGGCCAAAACACTTTCCGCGACGAGCAACACGAATCCGACCAGCAACAAGAACCACCAGACGGACTGACGACGTTCGGTGTCTTCCGGCCGGACCTCGGTGGCGACCGTGCTGGCGATGAGCGACGCACGTCCGGTCGCCCCGGCCGTGAACTCCTGCGCGTCCATCGCGGACAGATCGGACTCGCCGGCGTCGAGATTCACCGCCAGGGTGAACGGCCGGCCACTGGCCGCGCCGCCCTGCGGGCGAATCTCGTAGAAGCCCTGTTCGTTCACGTCCACCGAACTGGCGGCTCCGCCTTCACCAACGGTGGTCCGTCGGCCCGAGGGCGAGAGCACGACGGCTGAGGTGACACGCTGGTCACTGCCACCCGCGGTGAGCGCGGCGACCCGCTGGGTCACATCGACCACCTGGCCCGAGGTCTGCCATTCCGGTTGTGTTTCTACCTGTCCAAGATACCGCGTGATCTGGTGCAGGAGCGGCACAAATACCGGCTTGAGCACGAGGTCGTTCCAGTCGCCGTCGAGGGTGGATCCAAAGGCAATGACACGGCCCCCAGCCACCTTGCGTTCCACCATGGCGACCGTGCCGTCGGCAAAACGGGCGAGCACCGCGTCGGAGGGTTCAGGGGTGATGGGCCGGAACCTGAAGAAACGGACACTCGAGAAGTCCCCGCTGTTCGGCGTCTTGAAGAGCTCGAAGGCTTCGTGGGAGAAGTCGATCACGCCCAACGTCTCAAACCGACCACCGGGAGCATCTTTGGGATCGGCCAGCGTGCCCGGCAACAAGGTGCCCTCGCCGTCCAGTGATCCACTGCGCGAGCCAAGAATCGACAGAATGCCGCCGCCGCGCTCCACAAAACGTCTGAGCTCGGGGCCAAGAGGACCGGGTACCGTCACGTCCGACAACACGACCACCGACGCACGCGACAACGCCGACGCGTTCAACTTCGAGATCGGCATGGTCTCGACTTGAAACGCGGGCGGTGTGCCCACCGACAGACCGGAGGCCAGGTAGAGGCTCTCCATCGGGCCCGCCCCATCACGCGTGACGACCAGCACCGGTGGAGGACGCGTCGGCGACAACACAAAGTTGAACGCGTTATCCGCTTCGAGCGGATCGGTGCCCGCCTTGACGACGCCGCGGGCAAACGCCTGCGAGAGGGTGAAGGCCGGGAACGAGACGGGGGTGGCCACGCCAGGCGGCAGCGTCACCTGCGTGGAGCCGGTCTGGATGCCATCAATCTGCAGCGTGACCGGCACACCCGACACCGTCTCGGGTCCCCGGTTGGTGAGCGCTGCGGTGATGGTGATGCGCTCTTCGGTGGCGAATCGCGCACGGCTAAACGCCACCGATGTGACTGAAATGTTTTTGGGATCAACCGGCGCCACCGACACAGGCGTAAACGTCGTGCCCTCCGGGAACTGAATCTCTTCCGGGCGTTCCCAGCCGGTGCGCTGCATGTCGCTGATGGCGACGACTTCCTTCTGCCCCAGCGTCGACCTCGACAGCACACTCTGCGCGAGTCGCAACGCGGGGGCATACCGTGTGGCGCCCGACGACAACTCGGCGGCTTCGACCGCCGCGCGCAGCCGCGTCTGGTCACCGGTCGCGCGGACGTTTTCCTCGGCATTGCGATCAAACAACACGAGGGTGGCCTGATCACCGTTGCCCAGGCCGTCGATCACCCGCACCGCCTCCGCCTGCGCGCGTTGCCAGGTATCGGCGTAGCCCATACTCGCGGACCGGTCGAGCAGGATCACCACTTCGCGCGCACCGGACGTGGCGATGGCCGCCTGCACGGATGTCTGCGTCAGGAACGGTCGCGAAAACGCGAGGACAATCAGGATGATGGCCGCACAGCGGAGGAGGAACAGCGGCCAGTTCGTGATCCGTCGTCGCTGCACGGACTGATACGGGATCCGGCGCACAAACATCAGCGACGGAAATTCGATCGGGGTCTTGCGCTCGCGCTGGATCAGGTGCACCAGCACGGGCACGGCCAACGCCGCCAGGCCCACTAGGAACAACGGCGCCAGAAACGCCATCCGTTACCTCACCCTCATGGTGCGCTCGCGGTGCGCCATGTAGCTGAACAACGCGTCGTCGAGTGGACGCGACGTATCGACCACGGTGTAGTCCACCCGAATCTCCGAACACTTCGTTCTGATGGACTCGATGTGGCCCTGAATCAATTCGCGATACTGCTTCAGCAGTGACTCGGGCACCACGGGAATTTCTTCACCGGTCTCCAGATCCTGAAACCTCGACGACTCCCGGTACGGAAACTCAAGCTCCGCACGGTCGAGCACGTGAAACACCATGATGTCGTTGCCGAGATGGCGGTAGGGCTTGATGGCTTCCATGATCTCCCCGGGCTCCTCGTAGAGGTCCGAGATCAGCGCCACGACGCTTCGGCGCTTGAAGTGCTCCGCAATCTTCTCCAGCGGGGCACGCAATCGCCCTGGTCGCACCGGTTCCGCGCGGTCGAGCGTGTGCAACATCACATCGAAGTGTTTCGCCGACGGCGGCACGTAGGAGACGATGTCTTCATCGAAGGTGACGATGCCGCAGCGATCGCGCTGGCGATGGGCCATGTAGCCCATACAGGCGGCGAGGTAGCGGGCGTATTCAATCTTCGACACACGCCCTTCGCCCGCAAACGACATCGACTTCGAGATGTCGAGCAGGACCGCGAAGTTCGTGTTGGTGTCGGCCTCGTACTGTTTCAGATAGAACTTATCCGTCCGCGCAAACAAGCGCCAATCGAGGCGGCGGATGTCGTCACCGGGCACGTAGCCGCGGTGTTCGGCGAAATCGATCGATGCCCCGAAGTGAGGGGCGCGATGGAGGCCGTTGATGAAGCCGTCCACGACATGCCGCGCAATCAGGTCGAGGTTCCCGATACGTGCAAGGACTGTCGGGTCGACAAATCTCGCCCCCGTCATCGGTCCCGAATGTGCGCGTCGTTCCATATCGAATCTCTGTCGGACCTGCAGGTCCACCCTACATTCCGGACTTCGGCAGCGGCACGACCTTGAGGAGGTCGTCGATCAACACGTCGCTCGTGATGCCTTCCGACTCTGCGCGGAAGTTGGTCAACACGCGATGGCGGAGGACGGGATGCGCCAGTGCCTTGATGTCATCGAAGTTCACGTGGTACCGGCCGCTCGTCAGTGCGCGTGCCTTGGCACCCAGGATCAGGTACTGCGCCGCGCGGACCGACGCGCCAAACGCCACATACTTCTTCACCGACTCCGGCGCCTCGGCCGACTTCGGGCGACTCGTGCGCACCAGGCGAAGCGCATACCGCATCACCGGTTCGGACACCGGCACGCGCCGGACCAGTTTCTGGAACGCGACCAACTGCTCACCCGACACCGGGCGATTAAATTTCGGATCCAGAATCGCCGTGGTCGTGCGCACGACGTCATATTCCTCGTCTTCGGGCGGGTGCTCGATGATGATGTGGAACATGAACCGGTCAAGCTGCGCTTCCGGCAGCGGATAGGTGCCTTCCAGTTCGATCGGGTTCTGCGTGGCGAAGACGAAGAATGGCTCGGCCAGGTCGTAGGTGCGGCCCTGAATCGTGACGCGGTGTTCCTGCATCGCTTCCAGAAGCGCCGCCTGCGTCTTGGGCGGCGTGCGGTTGATTTCGTCCGCGAGCACGATGTTTGCGAAGATCGGTCCCGGCGCGAACGTCATCTGCCGGCGTCCGGTCGCCGGGTCTTCCTGGATGATGTCCGTGCCCGTG
>CAYZLT010000263.1:0-5342 GCA_964479175.1 uncultured Solibacteraceae bacterium
GCGCGAAGCCGATGGCTTCGCGCGCCGAGCCGTGCACCTGCGGCGCACAGCGCAGCGCATACGCGTCCTGGACTTTGCTGCAGTTGGCGTGGGACGCGTTGATGGCGCTGCCGGCCAGCAGTGCGCGGAGGTTGTGCGCCGACGCCGCCTGGCCCGGGACGGGCCGGGCGGCGTGGATCCGCGCGTCAAACGGCCGCGCGGACCCGCGCAGCGCGTCAATGGTCAGCGCGGCCGCGATGTCGGCGGCGCGCGCCAGGCGCGCCGCCGACAACACGGCCAGGGCGAGCACGCCCGTGCTCGCCTGCGTGCCGTTGATCAGGGCCAGTCCTTCCTTCGACGCGAGCGTGACGGGCGACAGCCCGGCACGCGCAAGGGCGTCGGCGCCAGGCAGCGGGCGGCCGGGCGCGAGCGCCGCACCTTCGCCCACCAGCACCAGCGCGAGGTGCGCAAGCGGCGACCTGGCGCCGCTCGCGCCCACCGATCCGCGCGACGGCACATGCGGCGTCACCCCCGCGTTGAGCAGCGCCAGCAACGCCTCAAGCGTCGCCAGCCGAATCCCCGAACAGCCCTTGGCCAGTACATTGGCGCGCAGCGCCATCACGGCGCGCGCTTCCCCGACCGACAGCGGATCGCCCACCCCGGCCGCATGGCTCCGCAATAAATTGAGTTGGAGCGCCGCCAATTGGTCATGGGGGATGCGCACCTCCGCCAGCGCGCCAAACCCGGTGTTGATGCCATAGACCGCCGTGGGCAAATCCGCATGCCGATCCACAACGGCGCGCGAGGCCTGCACACGTGTAATCGCCGACGCTGAGAGCCCCACCGGGGTACCGCCAAGGGCAATGGCGGCCAGTGAATCAAGGGTGAGTGAAGTGCCGTCGAGGAGAATCATAGGGACTGAACCGATTGAAGGTATCATTTTACGGTCATGAATCTCTGTGTGCTCGGCGCCCAGTGGGGCGATGAAGGCAAAGGCAAAATCGTCGACCTCCTCACGCCGCATTTTGGCGTGGTGGCTCGATATCAGGGTGGCCACAACGCGGGGCATACCGTGTACGTGGACGGACGCAAGTTCGTGCTGCACCTGATCCCGTCTGGAATTCTCCATGACGGGGTGACCTGCCTCATCGGCAACGGGGTGGTGGTCGACCCCCACGCACTGTTTGCCGAGGTCGACAAACTCGCCGGAATGGGATTTGACGTCGCCGGCCGTCTGTTTGTCAGTGACAAAGCGCACCTCATCCTGCCGTATCACCGCGAGCTTGATGTGCTCTCGGAAGCCCGCCGAGGGGATCGCAAGATCGGCACCACGTCGCGCGGCATCGGGCCGGCCTACGAGGACAAGATTGGCCGCCGTGGCGTGCGCGTGGGCGACCTGCGTGATGGCTCCGATGACGGCCCGCTGGTGGGCGCCGTCCGTGAAAACGTGGACGCCCGCAATCGACTGATGGGCAACTCCGACATGAAGTGGCAGGACGTTGTCGCCGACCTGCGTGTCATGTGGACCCGGCTTGAACCGTTTGTGGCCGACGTATCCCTGCTCCTCAGCCAGGCCATGGCGAAGGGCACGCAGATCATGTTCGAAGGCGCGCAGGGCACCCTGCTCGACATCGATCACGGCACGTATCCCTATGTGACGTCCTCAAACGCCGTGGCCGGTGGCGCATGTACAGGACTGGGCGTCGGCCCCAAGGCCGTGCAGGCCGTGCTCGGCGTGGCCAAGGCGTATACGACGCGTGTGGGCGAAGGACCGCTGCCCACCGAACTGCTCGACGCGATGGGTGAACGACTCCGCGAGACCGGACAGGAATATGGCGCCTCGACCGGCCGTCCGCGCCGCTGCGGCTGGTACGACGCCGTGGCCGTGCGCTACGCCGTCCGCATCAACGGCCTCGACGCGCTCGCCCTCACCAAACTCGACGTGCTTGATGGATTTGAGACGCTGGAAATCTGCACCGGCTACAAGTGCGGCGACCAGATCCTGACCGAGATGCCCGCAGACACGGCGCAACTCGCCGCGTGTACGCCGATCTACGAATCACATCCCGGCTGGACGCAGCCCACGCGTGGCGTGACGGTGTTTGACGATCTGCCGAAAGAGGCGCGTGCCTACATTGCGCGGCTCGAAGAGGTGAGTGGCGTCCCCGCAGCAGTGGTGTCCACAGGCTCCGAGCGCGATCACACGATCATCCGCAAAGACACCATCGCCGCGAACTGGTTCTAGGCAGGCTGCGGCTGATTGGCGGGACCGATCACGTCAAACACTTTTTTGACGAGGTCCTGCCGCATGAACGGCTTGGCCAACATGGACGAGTTGGGACCGAGGTCGTCGCTGACGAGATAGCCGGACACAAACACGAACTTCATCTCGGGCCGCGCTTCGCGTAGTTTCATCGCGAACTCCGGGCCCTTCATCACCGGCATCACAATGTCGGTGACGACCAGGTCGAGATGGTCCAGTTGTGTGGCGAGTGCAAGGGCTTCGACACCGTTGCCGGCCTCGACCACGTGATACCCCTCGCGGCGCAGGGCCAGCGAAAACAAATTCCGCACCGCCGGTTCATCGTCGACGAGTAAGACGACAGTGGCACCGGGCGGACCTGGATCCGCGACCGGTGGCGGCGGGGTCTCAGGTGTCGGCATCGGTGATCCGAACCTTGGGAATTTCATACCTGCGGCTCTATCCTACATCCAGCAGAGAACGACCTCTGAAGTCCTTTAGACACCAGAGGTCGCTTAAGTCAGCGATTCGACCAATGGTCGGCGCTGATGATGGCCGTCTGCGTGTATTCCTGACGCCGACGCTCAGGACCACCCGGTATTCACCGGGGGGCACGGTGGACAACACGGTGCCCGCTGCGCCCGCCGGGAACACGGGCACGGTCGAGGCCGCGCCGCCTCTGCGGCCACCACCGCCGGCAAATCCGCCACGGCCACCCGCCGCATCGGTCGGGCCCGCTTCGCGGTGCGCCTGCATGTTCCAGCGTACCGAGTTCACACCGGCCGTCTTGGGCCCGTCCACCTCGGCGATCAGGCGCGCGCCATCAAACACACGCACCTTCACATCACCCGGCGCGTCGCTGCGCAGGAACGACGGCGCCACGCGGCTGACCCAATAGCCGGGGTGGCCTGGAATCGTGTCGCGCACATTGGTCCAGGTGCGACCGGCATCACGCGTGACCTGCACGTTGCCGTCGCCGGTGCCCGCCCAGAGGAGTCCCGGGGTGATGTTTGATTCATCCAGTGACGTGATGGTCGCATCCACTCCTTCGCCGGACGGTCTTACGCTTGCGCCGCGGCAGGCGTGCAGAACTTGTCGAACGCCATCGTCAACTGGTCGGCAATCGCACCGGCCGTGCGTGATTCGATGTCGCGGCGTTCGATCATGTAGATGAGTTTGCCGTCACGCATCAGGGCGATCGACGGAGAGGAGGGCGACACACCGGTGAAATAGGCACGGGCGCGGTCGGTGGCTTCGATGTCGGCGCCGGCAAACACCGTGGCGATCACATCGGGTTTATGCGCGTGCTGAAGGGCTTCGGCGATGCCCGGGCGGGCCTTGCCGGCCGCACAGCCACACACGGAATTGACGACCATCATCACCACACCGGACGACGCGACCACTGTGTCGACGTCCGCGGCGGTGCGGCACTCACGTGCACCAACATCAACAAGTTCCTGGCGCATGGGGGCGACGAGATATTCGGGATACGGCATTGTTCGATCACTCCTGTTAGCATTAATTTTACGGTGCCGGTGCTGCTCTGCGACCTCGACGACACGCTCTTTGACCACCAGTATGCCACGCGTGCCGCCTTGGCGCGCCTGCAGGCCGTGGACACGCGGTTACAGAACTGGCCGCTCGAAGATCTCAAGTCTCGGCACCACATTTTGCTCGAGCAATACCACCAGGAAGTCCTGGCGGGGCGCTTGACCATTGATCAAGCCCGCGAACGCCGGTTTCAGAGTTTGGTCGGGGGCGGGGATGCCACCGGCCTGGCCGAGGCGTATCGCGATGCCTACACGCTGGACTGGCAGGAAGTGGCCGGGGCAGCCGACCTGCTGCGAGCGGTGCGTGCGGCGGGCCTGTCGGTCGTCATCGTGACCAACAACATTGTGGCCGAACAAAGGAAGAAGTTGGACCGCCTGGGGTTCGCCGGCTTGGTCGACGAGTTGGTGACATCCGAAGAGGTGGGCTCGCAGAAGCCCGATCCGCGCATCTTCACCGAAGCGCTCGAACGTGTCGGAGCCAATGCCTCCGACGCGGTCATGCTCGGGGATGCCTGGATTGCCGACGTCACCGGGGCCCAGGCCAGTGGGATTCGTCCCGTGTGGTTGAACCGTCATGGCACACCCAGCCCGGACCCGACGGTCACCGAACTGCGGGCACTGACGCCGACCCATGAGGTCGTTCGGACCTTGCTACTGTCCGGGGCCCCCGGCCCCCTGTCCGGAGCCGCCGGGCTTTAGCCTGGCGGACGTGAATGCGATGCCACCAATGACAAGCGCCAGCGCCAGCGCGAGCCGCGACGTCATCGGTTCCGATAGCACCACCACGGCGGCGAGTGCGGTTGCGACCGGCACGACCAGCTGCAGCAGTGCCGCCCGCCACGCCGCGATGTGGGGCAGCACGGCATACCACGCGGCGTAGGCCAGTCCCGACGCGATCGCACCCGAGAGCACGGCCATGGTCAAACCGGTGGGGGAGACCACGGTGGTGTCACGCGCGACGAGCGCCAGGGGCACGCAGATTAGTGTGGCCCGCAAAAAATTGTCGGACGTGGTGGCGAGTGGGTCGGCGCTGCGTTTCCCCGCCAGTGAATACACGCCCCAGCACAGGCCCGCGAGGATCATGAGCACGGCCCCAGCAACGTCCGGCGCCTGCAGCCCCGGCATGGTGAGCACGAGCAGTCCCACGATGGCCAGCGCGGTGCCGATCAGTCCCCGGCCTGATGGACGTTCGCCCCGCACGAGCCCCGCCCCGAACATCGTCAGGTGCACCGAGGCAAACAGCAGCAACGCGCCCGCGCCGGCAGCGATACGGGTGTACGCCATCGTGAATGCGACCGCGTACCCGGCCAGCATCAGCGCCATGAGCCATGAGCCTCGTCCGGCCCGCGCCACCGATCGGAGCCGGACCAGCCCAGCCAGCATGGCGGCACCACTCGCCAGGCGCACCATCATGAAGGCCATCGGATCGAGGTGCCCCCCGCCCAGGGCTGCGCGCGTGAGGAGCGAGTTGGCCGCGAACCCCGCGAGGGCCATGACCACCAGGGGCAGCAGGGTCACGGCAGGACGGTGGGCTGGTGTTGCGGACGGAGGAGATCGCACACCGTTTTCAC
>CAYZLT010000264.1:0-5299 GCA_964479175.1 uncultured Solibacteraceae bacterium
GTGTCCTGGTCGATCTCCTGAAGGATTTCGTCGCTGATGCGGGCGAGCCGGCACTCCGTGTAGCGCATGGCGGCCGCGTTGTCGCCGTCAAGCGACCCGAAGTTGCCGGATCCTTCGATGAGCGGATACCGCAGCGAAAACGGCTGCGCCATGCGGACCAGCGTTTCGTACAGCGCCGAGTCGCCGTGCGGGTGATAGTTGCCCATCACGTCGCCGACGACCTTGGCACACTTGCGATGTTTGGCGTCCGCTGTCAGGTTCTGCTGCCACATCGTGTAGAGGATGCGGCGCTGGACGGGCTTCAGGCCGTCGCGCACGTCGGGGAGCGCCCGCGACGTGATGACCGAAAGTGCGTAGTTGAGATATCGCGACTGTGCTGCATCGTGCAGCGACACATCCTCGTCCCCGCCCGCCAGCGGGCGGGTGGCTACGATAGGTCCATCAGACGACGGCGCATCAAATAGAGAAGGTTCCTTGGGCGGACGTTTGGCCACGCCCAGATCCTACTACTTGGTGCCGAACGCGTACAGCGCCTCCGTCGTGCGCACGTAGATTTTTCCGTCGACCAGTGCCGGCGTCGCGTAAATGTCTTCCACCAAATCGTTGACCACCAGCGGCGTGAGATCACCTCCGGGCGGCAGCACCGCCATGGCGCCGCGCTGGCTCGCGAAATAGAGGTGCCCGCCGGCCGCCACGGGTGACGCGTAATAGGCACCAAGCGCACCCGTGAGGCGACCCTGCTTGATGACCTCACCCGTGTCGGGGTTGAGGGTGGTGACGATGCCCCCGTCATTGACCATGTAGAGCACGCCTTCAAACATGATCGGTGATGGCAACTGCGGCACGGCGCGCTGATACTTCCACCGCACGGACTTCTCGGTCATGTCGCCGGACCCGCCGAGGCGAATGGCGAGCATCCCGTTTTCCGAGTCGAGCGCCGCGCGGTAGTACTCCCACTCGTCCTTGGTGAGCGACCCGTTGCCGTTCAGGTCCGCCACGGTGAACCAGAACGCGGATGAATATTTCGGAAACTCCGGCTTCGTGAGCAGGCCGTTTTTGTCGAGGTCAGCCGTCGCCCATACCTCGTCGGCCGGCGGCACGTTGATGTTGCGACCAGGGTCGTTTTCTGGCGCGCCGTACCCATTGATAAAAATCGTATCGCCATGCACCACGGGCGTGGACTTGATCTCGAATGACAGCCCGCGCACCCACCACTTCCGCTCACCCGTACGCGCGTCGTAGCCGGTCAGCAGGAATGAACCCGGAAGGATGATCTGGTCACGCCCGTCCGGTGCGCGCCAGACGATCGGCGTCGCGTGACCACTCTTCGCTTCAGGCCGCGCGGTACGCCACACCTCTTTGCCCGTGCGTTTGTCGACGGCGAGCAGGAACGATCCCAGGCTCTGGTCACACGCGAGGATCAACAGGTCCCCGACGATGACGGGTGACGCACCCATGCCGTAGATGTTGTCGAAGGGGCCAAGCGGCGCCTTCCACAACTCCTTCCCCTCGTCGTCGTACGCCAGCATCCCGTAGTCTGGAAAGAAGGTGTAGACGCGATTGGCTTCCAGTGCCGGGCTTGGCGAGGCCGGGTTGTTGCGTTTGTCGAGGATCCGGGTTTTTGTCTCCGGCGCCTGTCGTTCCCAGAGGATCTTGCCGTCGTTCCGGTTGATCGCGATCGTGAACAGTGCGTCACCGCGATAGGCGGTCAGATAGATCCGTTCGTTCCACACGATGGGTGACGAGTGCCCCTGCGGCAGCGCCGTTTTCCACAATAGATTCTTAGTGGCGCCGAATTCGGTCGGATACCGATCGCCCTTGGCGTGCCCGTCGCCATTGGGGCCACGGAACCGCGACCAGTCGGTGAGCGTTTGACTCTGTTCGGCCAGGGTGACGGCGAGTGTGCCTGCGCAGGCGAGGGTGAGTGTGCAGACCAGGGCGACGGCGTGGCGACGATTCGTCATAGCCGGCGAGTATAGGGCTATTTGCGGTGTGGGAGATCCACCACGCGCACCTTGCCGTCAAACACCAGTCGGACCGGTGGGCCCGGTGCCGCACCCTGGGCGATGAGCCACCCCAGGGTGGGATGAAGCAACAATAGTTGGTGACGACCTGCCGGCGGAGTGTCGAAGGAAAATCGTCCACGATCGTCGGTCCGGACCATCGGATCTGCGGCGCTGAGAACGGATGCGCGCGCGCCAGCCCGCTGCAGGATCACGCGCACACCTTCAACGGGCACGCCGTCCGCGCCCACGACGATGCCCGCGATCGCGCCGCGTGCCGACGTCGCCGGCATCGACGCACATCCGGCAGCCACGACAACGGCGAGAGCGGTCAGCGCCAGAGTCAAATGAGTCGCATCGGTAGTGACGAGCCTGTGTCCTACCAGATCCAGTCGGCGATAAAGACGTTCGTGTCGCCCTCTTTGGCGCCGAAGCGGTTCGAGGCGAACACGAGCTTGGTGCCGTCGGGCGAAAACATCGGGAAGCCGTCAAACGTGTCGTTGAACGTGACCTGTTCGAGGCCGGTGCCGTCCACGTTGATCATGAACACGTCGAAGTTGCGGCCCTTGGGATCGTGGTGGTTGGAGGCAAAGACGAGCTTTTTGCCGTCGGGCGAAAAAAACGGCGCAAAGGCGGCCGCGCCGAGTTTGGTGACTTGACGAGGATTGGAACCGTCGCGGTTCATGACGAACAACTCGACCGATGTCGGCTTCCACAACGCCTTCTTCAGCAACGAGAAGTACTCGTCGAGTTCGGCCCCGGGCTGCGGATGCCGCCCACGCCACACAATCTGCTGACCATCGGCGGAGAAGAACGGCCCGCCGTCGGGACCGGGCATGTGGGTCAAGCGCTTCACATCGCCACCATCGCCGTTCATGGAGTAGATCTCCATGTCGCCATCACGGACGCTCGTAAACACGATGCGGCCGTCCTTGGCGATGGTCGCCTCGGCGTCGTAGCCGGGGGTGTTGGTCAACTGAACGGGATTGGATCCGTCGATGTTCGCCTTGAAGATGTCGTACGAGTCATACACGGCCCAGACGTAACCCTGACGCATGTCCGGCCGGGGCGGGCACGCGTCACCGGCGAGGTGGGTTGAGCCATACAGCAGCGACTTGTTGTCGGGATAGATGTAGGCGCAGGTGGTTGCGCCCTTCCCCGTGCTCACCAGCGTGCGGTCCGAACCGTCAGGCCGCATCGTGTAAATCTGGTCACACTGCTGATCGCCGTCCATGCTCTGGAAGCTGATCCGGCTGCCGTCGGCTGAAAAATAGGCTTCGGCGTTTTGCCCGCTCGTCGTGAGCTGTTTGATGTTTCGAAGGTGGCGCTCAGGGCCACTCGGGCCA
Source organism: uncultured Solibacteraceae bacterium (assembly GCA_964479175.1). GTDB lineage: Bacteria > Acidobacteriota > Vicinamibacteria > Vicinamibacterales > SCN-69-37 > SYFT01. The sequence goes on from CAYZLT010000264.1 coordinate 3,350, forward strand.
AGCACCGGACCTGGCGTCGGGGTCCCACGCTGCGCCGACGGACTCACCGCCAGCACCACTCCACCGGCCACCAACACACCAATTACCCGGGTCCAGAGAGAAGCCTTCGCGATCATGGGGCGATCATAGCAATACTTAACGCAGGAATCCTTGTGCCCCGCCGCATCATTCACGTGGACATGGACGCGTTTTACGCGTCGGTCGAACTTCGCGACCGGCCCGAGTTGCGCGGACAGCCCCTGGTCGTGGGCGGCTCCCCCGACTCGCGGGGCGTCGTCGCGGCCGCCAGTTACGAGGCACGCAAATACGGCGTCCGGTCGGCGATTCCGATGTCCCGGGCGGTGCGCCTCTGTCCGACGCTTGTCATTGTCCGGCCCAACTTTTCCAAATACCGGGCCGTCTCCCAGCAGGTCTTCGAGATCTTCCGGTCGGTCACCCCGCTGGTTGAGGGCCTCTCACTCGACGAGGCCTACCTCGATGTCACCACCAACGCCTGGAACGAGCCACTCGGCATGACGGTCGCGAGGCGCATCAAGGCCCTGATCAAGGACACCACGGGCCTGACGGCATCGGCGGGCGTCGCGCCCAACAAGTTCCTCGCCAAAATTGCCTCGGGCTGGCGAAAGCCCGACGGCCTGACCGTGGTGGCCCCTGAACGGGTCGAACAGTTTCTTCAGAAACTCCCGGTTGATGCCCTCTGGGGTGTCGGTCCGGTGACCGCCGCCCGACTCAAAGAACGGGGCATCGTCCAACTCCTGGATGTGCGCACCGCCGATCCAGCCGTGCTGCACGCCGCAGTGGGCAACTCTGCCGACTGGCTCCTGCGCCTCGCGCGAGGCGAGGACGATCGTCTGGTGCAGCCCAACCGGCCCGCGAAGTCATCCTCAAGCGAGTGCACCTACGCGGAGGACCTGACCGATCTCACGCGCATTCGCGACGAGGTCACGGGCATGGCGAGGGAAAACGCCGAGTGGCTCGCGCAGCGCGAACTGCTCGCGCGCACCGTCACCATCAAGGTCCGGTACGGCGACTTCACGACCATCACGCGCAGCCACAGCGCCGCGCCGACACGACAGGCGGACGGGTTGGTCGCCCGCGCACTCGCGCTGCTTGAGAAGACCGAGGTCTCGACGCGACCGGTCCGGCTGCTGGGTACCGGCGTGCATAACCTCGTCGGACTCCCGGATGGCGACGATGACGACGAGCGGTGGCCGTTGTTGCGGGCTGCGTTAGGCTAGTCGGACCGTGACTACGTTCGTCTGGTACGCCGCCATCCTCCTCGTCGTCGGCTCCGCCTCCGCAGGCAGGGCCGTTGCCGAGGCACCGGTATGGCCACGACGAGTGACGGCGACTGCGGTTGGCGCGTCGTACCTGCTGCTCGGCATCGTGTTGCTGCGACTGTGGTCACAGACCAATGACGCCTTTGGCGGCGATGGGCCACTGACCATTGCGCAGGCGCAGATCATCCTCTTTGAAACGCCGTGGGGCGGAGGGTGGCTGTGGCAGGCGGGCACGACGGTGCTCACCTGTGTGGCGGTGCTGGCGTGGCGTTGGCGCTGGTCTGTCTGGCCCGTGGCGGCGGTGTGTGCATCGGCCACCGCCTTTGCCACCGCGATGACGGGTCATGCCGTCGGGATGGAGAATCAGATGTGGATCACGGTGCCCGCGCATGGCGTCCATGTGATCGCCGCCGGATGGTGGATCGGCGCCCTGGCGATCATCCTGCTGGTCACGACCGGGTTTGACTTTCAGCGGGACGTGCAGGCGCGGATGTCACTGGCCCGCGTCATTGATCGATTTTCCCCAGTGGCGATTGTCGCCGTCAGCGTTCTGGTGACGGCGGGTGTGGTCGCCACCTGGCGGCACGTGATTGTGCCGGCGGGGATCGAGGGGTTCGCGAGTCCGTACGGACTCGCGTTGCTGGCCAAGATCGCCGCGTTCGGCGGGGCC
>CAYZLT010000265.1:0-5280 GCA_964479175.1 uncultured Solibacteraceae bacterium
TCGGGCGCGTGCAGATTGGCGCCCGGATTCGCGAACCCGGTGAGCACGCACGGAATCCACACGTGGCGCAGGATCGCCCCTTCGGCCGACACGCCGTTCACGACCGGCAACTCGCCGTAGACCTCGGTGGCCGCGGCGATGATCGCCTGACTGATGTCTTCGGTGACCGAGATCTTGTAGGGCGGCTCGGCGTTGTCGGAGGCCTTCACCTCGATGTGCCCGAAGCCATGCTTCACGAGGTGCGCCTTCAGCTTGCGGATTGCGTCGGCCGGCTGGATGTTCGGGATGAGGCGGAGGTCGAGCCGGGCCCGCGCCTCGTTCGGCACGATGGTCTTGGTGCCGGGACCGGTGTAGCCGGCGATGAGCCCCTGGATGTTGGCGGTGGGCTCGTACGAGCGCGCCCGAAGGGCGTCGATGCCGTCCCGGCCACCGGCGAACTCGGTGATGCCCCACTCGTCCTTCATCGCCTGCAGGTTGACGCGGCCGGCCTTGTCGGCGGGCTGCTGCTCGTCGTCGGGTCCGAGCTGCCAGATCTCTTCCTCCCAGCCCTCGATGAGAATGCGCCGGTCGCGGCTGAAGATGGTGTTCAGGGCCCAGATGAGCTCCCACACGGGGGCCGGCACGAGCGGGAAGTTCAGCGAGTGGATGTCGGTTCTTCCAGTCGCCATCCAGGTTTCGCTCGCGCCGACGACGTCCTTGCCGTGGTCTTTCCAATCCTTGATCGTGCGTCCCCGGCCTGCTCCTTCGACAACCCGGCCATCCTGCTTCAAGACCTCCAGCACGGTCGGATACGGATTGCGGATCGCCTCGTTGCTCTTGAGACGATAGGCCGTATTAGCGGCCTCCCCGGGTAACGTAAAAGCCGTTCTCAAACCCAGCTTGGGCGGCTTCACGCACCGTGACTCGTACCGGGATCGTCGGAGTTCCATTCCTCGCGAGGATGGTCCCCATGGCACGACCGGGTCGATATTCGCCCGAAGTCCGTGAGCGCGCCGCTCGTCTGGTGCGAGAGCACGCAGCACGCCTCGGAAGAGACAACCTTCTTCGACCAGGGCATGGAGAAGATGCACAAGGCGGTGATGAAGAGAGGTCGGATGCACCGCGGGATGATGAGCGGCACCCCGCGATAACTGCCACCGGCCGACCACCGAGCCGCCGGCGAGCCGAGATCGAGAATTGACGTCTGTCCGACAATCTCGAAGGTGGAGGAACTGCGTTAGATCGTTTCGCAGGGGCCAGTTAGTCGATGTGTCTCGCTGTCAATTGCGGTTCAGTGCGCTGACGTATGGACGAGATCACTTTCAGCGTTCGGCCCTTCTTCCGCGTGTCGATGAATCCGCGTGTTGCTGGTTGCAAGCTTCCTGAACGCATTCGCGCAACCAGCGGTGCGCGGGATCGGCATCCAGCCGAGGGTGCCAGAGCAAGGACACCGTGAACCCCGGCGTGGAGACTGGCAGGGGGAAACTGTGCATGCCGGCTCGCAGCTTCCCGGTGTGTCGTTCGGGAACGCTGGCGATCAGATCGGTAGCCCGAGCGAGCGCCAGCGCGGTTGAAAATCCACCGACGATGGTTACGATACGCCGTTCCAGCCCGAGCGGCTCTAACGCTTCACGGATCGGTCCCTCTTCATCAATGGATCCTTCGTCGAAACCCCGCCGTGAGACGGAGACGTGCCGGCCGGCCACATACCGCGACGTCGTGATCTTGCCCTTGCTCAGCGAGTGACCCTTTCGCACGACTCCGACGAAGCGGTCTCGAAACAAGGCCTGCGTACGCACTTCCGGGGCTGTCGCCTTCGCGATGACCCCAGTCTCTAGATCGACCGTCCCTTCGCGAAGCGGCGCGCTGTCCTTGTCTGGCTTCTGCATGAAGCGCAGACGTACGCCGGGAGCCTCTTCGCCCACACGAGCAATGAGGTCCGGGCCGAAATTCTCCACAAAGCCTTCACTGGTCCGCAATGTGAAGGTTCGGACGAGTCGTGTGGCGTCGAGATTCTGAGCGTGACGCAAGACGGCTTCGCCGTCCTGCACGAGTTGCCTGACCCGCTCACGGACCTCGACGGCTCGTGGCGTCGGAACGAGACCGCGTCCGGCCCGAACCAACAGCGGATCTCCAGTCGTCTCACGCAATCGCGCCAGCGCCCGGCTCATCGCCGACGGGCTGAGCCGCAGGCGTCGAGCGGCGCGTGAGACGTTGCCTTCTGCGAGCAACACATCAAGGGTCACGAGGAGGTTGAAGTCGGGTGTCGACATGTCTCGACCGTAGCAGGGCGGAAGATATAGCGTCAAACGCAATGATGAAATGCACACAACGCGTCTTCCGCTATGTCAGGCAAGCGCCTACGCTTCGTGCATGTTGAAGCGCGCTTCGGTCTCGGGGGCGCTTGCCAGCCTTTCGCTGTCCATGCTGATGCCCTCGCTCGACACCAGCATCGCCAATGTGGCCTTGCCAACCCTCGCGCATGTGTTTGGCGCCTCCTTCCAAGCCGTGCAGTGGGTCGTCCTCGCTTACCTGCTTGCCATCGCGACGCTGACCGTCAGTGTCGGACGACTCGGCGACATCATCGGTCGCCGACGGCTGCTACTGGCCGGAATCGGTCTGTTCACGGGGGCCTCGCTCCTGTGCGGCGTCGCGCCCACGCTGGGGCTCCTGGTCACCGCTCGGGCGGTACAGGGCATCGGGGCGGCCGTCATGATGGCGCTCACCGTCGCGTTGGTCCGTGACACCGTTCCAGACGAACACACCGGGGGCGCCATGGGGCTGCTCGGGACGATGTCCGCCATCGGCACCACGCTCGGTCCCTCGCTCGGCGGCGTCCTGATCGCCGGCCTCGGCTGGCGAGTCATCTTCCTCGTCAACGTGCCGTTGGGCCTCCTGAATCTGGTGCTCGCGCGTCGTTACCTGTCCGTTGATCGTCGTGAGGCGAAGACCGATCGGCCCGGATTCGATCATCTGGGCACCGTGCTGATGGCACTGACACTCGCAGCCTACGCCATGGCCATGACGATGGGGAGTGGTCACTTCGGTCCGCTGAACATGACGCTCCTGGCGGCCACCGTCGCCGGAGTCGGCCTTTTCACGCTTGCCGAATCGAGCGCCGCATCACCGTTAATCCCCATGACGATGCTCCGGAATCGGGTGCTGAGCGCGAGCCTCGCCATGAGCGCGCTGGTCTCGGCGGTGATGATGACGACGCTGGTGGTCGGACCGTTCTATCTGTCTCGAGTTCTCGGCCTGAGTACGGCGCTGGTGGGAATCGTCATGTCGGCGGGTCCACTGGTCGCCGCGCTGAGCGGGGTGCCCGGTGGTCGCATCGTGGACCGTCTTGGAGCGCCACGTGTGACCCTCGTCGGGCTGATCACCATGTCGGCTGGGTGCGTCACGCTCTCGGTGATGCCGACAACGCTTGGCATCTCCGGCTACATCGCTCCCGTGGTGTTCGTGTCTGCTGGCTACGCACTGTTCCAGGCGGCGAACAACACGGCCGTCATGACAAATATCCGCTCGGACCAGCGGGGTGTCATTGCCGGCCTGCTCACCCTGTCGCGCAATCTCGGACTCATCACCGGGGCGTCCGTCATGGGCGCCGTGTTTGCGCTCGGATCGGCGGCGACCAGCATCACCAGCGCGCCCCCCGAGGCCGTGGCCGCCGGCATGCGCACGACCTTCGCGGTCGCGGCGCTTCTGATCATCGCCTCGCTCGCGCTCGTGACAGCACTCAGGACTGACGTCACTCGACTCGACAAGCGCAGCTAACCCTCAGGAGCACAACCATGAACAGCGCAACCACGGCCACCCTCAACGCAACTCGTCCTTCACGCTCCAACCGCCAGCGGATTGCGCGACTGGTGCTCGCGCTGGTCGGTGCGTTCGCCATCCTCGCCGGCACGAATCGGGCTGCCGAGGCGCAGACGCCGCCCGCTCCGAACGCCGACGCTCCGCCGCCCGAGCAGAAACGGGCATGGGACTTCCTCGTGACCTCGGGATCGCTGGTTCCCACCGGCGCCCAGCGAGACGCCATCAAGCGCGGCAACCTGACGGTGGCGCAGTTTTCGTACGCCGTTCGTCGGCCGATCGCCATTACCGCATCGCTCGGTTGGGCACGCAGTCGGGACGTCGCGACCGCCGGCGACCCGAAGCTCAACGTGTTCACATACGACCTCGGCACTGAATTCCGCGGCCCACGATGGGGCGACCGCGATGCCGTGAACTTCAGCCCGTTCGCCGGAGTGGGCGCGGGTGCGCGCAGCTATGACTATCGCGGCCTCGATAGCGATGCGACGCACAAGGTCAGCACCTACCTCAGCACAGGTGGCGAGCTCGGGCTCGGCCGCGTCGGTCTGCGCGTCGAGGTGCGCGATTATGTCACCGGGTTCAGACTCAATGGTGACGGGACCGCAGGAACTCGCAACGATGTCGCCGTCATGGTCGGCCTGCGCCTTGGCACGCGATAAATGGGCGCGATGGCACTCGCACGCCAATCCGAATGGCGCGTGCCCACCATGCTGGTTCTCCTGAGCCTCGTGCCGGCCGCGGCCGGCACGGTCAGGCTCGCCCAGTTGGCTAGCGGTGCAGACATCTCGGAGGCGAACGCGCGATTCTTTGCCATGCCGTTGCCGGTGGTGTTGCACATTCTCAGCGTCCTCCCGTTCAGTGTCCTGGGTGCGTTTCAGTTTGCCCCGGCATTCCGACGCCGCAGACGCGATTGGCATCGGGCGGCGGGACGGGCCCTCGTTGGGTGTGGACTCGTGGCCGCCCTCACGGGATTGTGGATGACCCTGTTCTATCCGTGGCCCGAAGGCGACGGCCAACTCGTCTACGTGCTCCGCCTGGTGTTCGCCACGGCAATGGCGATCTCAATCGTTCTGGCTGTGGACGCGGTCCGACGCCGCGCTTTCGTGGCGCACGGCGCGTGGATGATGCGCGGCTATGCCATCGGCATGGGCGCGGGCACGCAGGTGTTGACGCACCTCCCGTGGTTCATTTTCGTCGGCACACCCGGTGAGTTGAGCAGAGCCATGCTGATGGGAGCTGGATGGGTGATCAATCTTGTCGTTGCGGAGTGGGTCATTCGACAAGGGGCCGTCCTCGTTCTTCGCGCGAATGGCGAGATGAGACACACATGATAAGCAGCCCGATCCGATTCGACGATGGTCTTGGCTACGAAGCGTACATGGCGAAGTAGAGTCAACTCGTAGGCCACGTCTTCCTCGATTGGCTGGTGCCCGCAGCGGGTTTGCACTGGCTCGATATCGACTGCGGCAACGGGGCCTTCACCGA
>CAYZLT010000266.1:0-5272 GCA_964479175.1 uncultured Solibacteraceae bacterium
GCCGCCGGCGGCGTGTCGTACACCTGCGAGACGTCGCTGAGCGTGTGCGTGAGGGCCAGCCGCCGCAGCCCTGCGGACGGGCGATGTGCCGCCAGACTGTGCATCACGGCCTCCGGCACCTCGACACCCAGCGTGTCGTGCGATAACGACAACACCAGCGCGACACTCCGTTCGCACTGCCACCGGCGGGCCAGGTGCAGCATCAGCGGCCACGTGAATCCGCCGGAGGGTCGTCTGAGGATCGCCTGCACATCACACAGCGGCCGCAGGCCCTGCTCAAAATGATGCATCGCGGCATGGGCACACACATGGACGAGCAGCGCCTCTGGCACGAGCGAGACCCCGGCCCCCTGTGGGAATGGCGCGGTCAGCGCCCACAACTCCCCTGGCTCAACACGCGGTTCGCTGCCCGGTGGGCCCAATCGCCAGTGCACCTCCAGGCTCACGAGGTTTTTCCGGAAGCGCGGCAGGTGATGCCCGACCTTGAGCGCCACAGGCACCGGCACCTCCCGCAGCGGCCGATATCCCAGCTCCCGTGCGACATCAGACAGGGCTGCCACCTGGTCCGGCCGCACCAGCACGTCAATGTCGTTCATCTCGCGCAGGCCCGGGCTGGCGTACATCGTGGTCGCCAGATGCAGGCCCTTGAGTGCCACCAGCGAAATGCCGCGGGCCGTGGCGGCGGCGGTCAGTTCCCGGTACGCCGCCTTGTGCATCAGGGCGCGGCACGACGACGCCTCGGCGCCCGCCCGAAGCACCGCCCGCACATCGTCAGGACACGGCGGGTTGCGCGAGGACAAGAGCGGACCGACCCGTTGCTGCCTCGCGAGCGCCGCGACGGCGTGCCACTCGGACCGCGTGAGGGTGTCACACGCGCCTGAAGACGCCGCCCGCCCGCCGGTGGCGAGCGCGGCACACAACGCTTCGCCGATGCGATTCACGGCGTCGATGCGGTCACAACGAGCAACACACGGCACATCCCCATGACGGCCGAGTCTATCGCGACTCGCGCCGGCCACCGACCACACTTGACCTGGGATCCGAGCCTCGTCATAGTGAACGCCGTGTCATCCACTGCCCCACACGCCCAACTCATGATCCGGGCTCCGCGCCTTGAATTGCGCGTGGAATCCGGCTCCGTGCAGGTCGTGGCCAACGGCGCCCTGTCACGACATGACGCACACGCCCTGCACCTGCTGGACTACTTCTCCACGCCGCATACGCTGGCAGACGCGATGCGGACGCTGTGTCAGCCGACCGACGGGGCCACGCGGTGGATGCAACGGAGCGCGACGATTCTCGCGCTCTTCCGCGCGGGGGCCCTGGTCTGCGCAGACGGTCACCACGAGGCACTGCCGTTGACGCGCGGCTACGCCGGCGCGGCCGTGCATGTGCGCATGCTGAACGACGTGCGGCGCACGCGCACCTACCTTGACGCGATCGGCGCCACCGTGCGGTCCGGGGACATCGTGGTTGACGTGGGCACCGGCACCGGCATCCTCGCGATGGCCGCCGCGCGCGCCGGCGCGCGCCACGTCTACGCCATTGAGGCGTCAGGCATTGCCGACACGGCCCAGGCGATGTTCGAAGCGAATGGGTTCGCCGACCGCATCACGCTCGTGCGCGGCTGGTCCACGGCGGTCACCCTGCCGGAGCGTGCCGATGTCCTGGTCGCGGAACTGATCGGCGTGGATCCGTTTGACGAACAAATCGCGGAGCTCACCAACGACGCCCGCGCCCGGCTTCTCACCGATCGTGCGCGACTTGTCCCAAACGGCTTCCGGGTGCTCGGCCTCCCCGTGTCCGTGCCTGACGCCTACGGGGAACGCCTGACGTTCACGCCGGAGGCCACCACACGCTGGGGGGAGCGGTACGACTTCGATTTCACCCCGCTGCTGCGGACGGTGCCCCTGGCGCCCGTCACCGTCGGCCTCACGTCACCGGAAGCGCGCGCCCTGACGGCACTGGCCACGGCACTGGTGATCACGGAGGTCGATCTGAGCGCCGCCGTCACAGGGATCGTCCACGGCCGCGCGACGGCGACGGCCACGGCCAGCGGGCTCATCAACGGCCTGCTGCTGTATTTCGACGTGTTCCTGGCCCCAGGCCACACGTTGACGACGGCCCCCGACGTGGCCGACGAGACCAACCACTGGGGAAACCGCGTCGTGTTGCTGTCCGCACCGTTCGAGGTGACCACGGGCGACAGGTTCACGATTCACGTCGAACGGCGTCACGGCCGTTTTTCGGCGTGGTGCGAGCGCCCACACACCTGACGGGATGCCATTCCACTACCTCGCCTTTGGCTGGGTCGTGTCTTCCGAGATCGCCCTGTCGGCACTCCCTGACACCCGGGGCCCCGCGGACGTGTACGTCCGTCGAGGGTCGACGCCGGCCCGGCTGCCCCGGGAGCGGGGCCACGGCGTCTGTTACTCGGCGGCGCCCGGTGAGGCGCTCGTCTGGATCGACGGGGTCTGTCGCCTCCACGTGAGGCACGGGACTGAGATCATCGTTGATGCCGCCCCAGGCGTGGACACCGCGACACTCCAGTTGTTTGTGCTCAACCTGGCCTTCGGGCTGCTGTTCCTGCAGCGCGGTGATCTTGTGCTGCATGCGGCCGTCGTCGAAAGCGAAGGGCAGAGCGTCGCTCTCGCCGGCGCCTCGAGTGCGGGCAAGTCGACTGTCGCGGCTGCGCTCCACGCGCGAGGATACCGGGTGCTGACCGACGAACTGTGTATCATCCGCGATCAGCCCGGCCTGGGTCCGTGTGTCGTGCCTGGGCCACCGCACCTGCAGGTCTGGGCGGACGCGCTGCCGCATCTCGGGCGCGACGCGGGCGCGCTCGCCCCCGTCCGACCGGGCCTCCGCAAATACCTGTTGCCGCTGGCAGCGGGATACGCGGACACTCCACTGCCGCTCAAGGCGGTGTACGTGCTGCGCCCGTGGGTGACCGAGGAAGTCGCGGTCGTGCCACTGACCGGGGCACACCAGTTTGAAGCGATCGCGCAACACACCTACCACTTCGAGTACGTGTCACCGACGGGGCACGCGGCCGCACACTTTGATCGCGTCTCGCGACTGCGCATGGTCCCGACCGCACGTGTGCATTATCCCCAGTGCTGGTCGTCCATGGATGCGCTGATTGACCGGCTGGCGCTGGGCGCGCCGCCCGACGGAATTCGGCAGGGGGCATGAGTCGCATCGTGTGGCTCGCGTCGTACCCCAAGTCGGGCAGCACGTGGTTCCGCGCGCTGATCGCCAACCTGTCGCGAACGGCGCACGCGCCCGCGCGACTCGACGCACTCGGCAGCACGATCGCCAGCTCCCGTGAGTGGTTCGACTGGGCGACCGGCCTTGAGGCGGGCGACCTCACCCACGCGGAGGTGGCGGCGCTGCGGCCTCGGGTCTACGAACATGTCGCGCGCGCACACACTGACGACGCGCCGCTCTTTCACAAAATCCACGATGCATTCGTGGCACCCGGGGATCGAGCATCGGTGATCACCGCTGCCGCCAGCCGCGGGGTGATTTACCTCGTGCGCAGCCCCCTTGATGTGTGCGTGTCCTATGCACATCACGCCTCGTGGAGCATGGACACATCGGTCGCCACCCTGGCAGATGAGGCCCATGCCTTGTGTCACCACGACGACCGGCTGGCGAACCAGCTGCGCCAGCATCTCTCGAGTTGGAGCGGACACGCCCGGAGTTGGATCCACAATGGGGTGATCCCGGTCCACGTGGTGCGGTATGAGGACCTCGCGCGCCACCCCGTGGACACCGTCAGTGACGCGATCGCGTTTGCCGGCCTCATCAGGCACCGGCATGAGATTGAACGCGCGGTCGAGTGGAGCCGCTTTGACCGCCTGCAGGCGCAGGAAACAGAAACCGGGTTTCGCGAAAAACCGGCGGGCCTCGACCACTTCTTCAGGCGTGGCGTGGTCAACGGCTGGAGAGACGAACTCACGCAGGCACAAGCGCAGCGCATCATCGACGACCATGGCGAGATGATGCAGCAGCTCGGGTATCCGGTGACGCCCCCGTGAACGCGATTTTCGGCATCGTGCACCTCGACGGCCGTCCCGTCTCGCGTCCAGGGCTGCAAGCGGTCGCCGACCGCATGCGGGCACGGCCTGCCCGATGGACACATGGTCAGGGCGGCCCCCACCCACCGACTGTCACCATCCACACGGAGGGCGCGGTGGGCCTCGGGCACCTGTCGACATCGGCCGTACACCCGGCCGTCTTTCCGCACCGGCATCCAGAGACCGGGGTGATGATCACGGCTGCGGTGAGCCTGTATGGCCGCCGCGCGCTGGCGTCCGCGCTCGGCCATCCCCAGACACCACCTCGGGGTGACGCGGCGCTGTTGACCGACGCCTACCTAAGCTGGGACGCGGCGTTCCCGGTGCAGGTCCACGGCGATTTTGCGTTGGCGCTCTGGGATCCACGTGCCCAGACCCTCCTGCTCTCCCGTGATCACCTGGGATGCGCGTCGTGTTTTTACGCCAGGCGTGGCAACACCCTCGCCTTCGCCTCGACCATGGCCGGGGTGCACGCCGCGTTTGACGACCTCGACACACTCGATCCGGAATGGATCGCCAACCTGATCACGGCCAACCGCACCGATCCGGATCGCACGCCATATGTCCATGTCCGCCGCGTGTTGGCCGGCCACGTCCACCGGGAGACCGCGAGTGGCTCCACTCGCATCCGGTACTGGAGTCTGGAGGCAGCCACGCCTCCGACGCTATCCGACGATCGCGAGTACGAGGAGGCCCTGCGCGAACGGCTCACACACGCCGTGCGGGTCCGGATGCCCGAGTCCTCCCACCCTGTCGGATGTGAGCTGAGTGGCGGACTTGATTCGTCAGCCGTGACCGCCCTGGTGGCCGAGGCCGCGCGGGCACGCGGACTCCCGGTGCGGTCCTTTTGCCACGTATTCCATAACGCCACGCGGGGTGAGGTCTGGGCAGGCGATGACGAACGCGCCTGGGCCGAGACGCTCCGATCCCACGCGGGTCTGTCCCTCCACCAGACCGTCAGTGGTGAGGGGTACGGGGTGCTGGACTCGCTCCGGGAGGCCATCGCCGTGTATGGCGCCCCGGCCGACACCCAATTCGGCATCTTTTCGGACGCGCTCTACGATCGCGCGGCGGCGTTGGGTGTGCGGACGCTCTTTTCGGGGTTCGGCGGTGACGAGATGGTGAGCAGTCCGGCGACGCTGGTCCTGGAAGGCTGGGTCGTGCGGGGCGAGTGGAGGCGAGTGTTTGAC
>CAYZLT010000267.1:0-1078 GCA_964479175.1 uncultured Solibacteraceae bacterium
GCCATGTATCAGGTGCCGCAGGGCATCGTCGGCTGGAGCATCGGTGGCGGACAGGGCCCAAAAGTGCGGCCCGGCACCTACACCGTGAAGGTGACGTCAGGCACGTGGTCGGCGACGCAGCCGTTCAGCCTCAATCCCGACCCGCGGTGGCCACGCGCGACAGCCGCCGAGTACGACGAGCAGTTCAAGATGATCGTCACCATTGGCGAGACCACCAAGAAGTTGTGGGATGAGCTTGCGCGTATCCGCAGTGTGAAGGGCCAGCTGCAGGAACACATCACGTCGGCGGGTGCCACCAGTGCGGCGGGGCGCGCCGCGCAGGCGTATCACGACAAGTTGTTCGCCAACGAGAGCATCCTCACGCAGGTGCAGGGCGAGGGGGGTGGTCAGGACGGTCTCAACTACCCGGGCCGCCTCGACAACCAGTGGACCGTGCTCTACAGCAACGCGTCGGCGACCGAACGGTGGCCCAATCGCGGCGTCATCGAGCGCTACAACGATCTGCTGCCTGAGACCAACAAGCTGCTCAAGGACATCGAGACGAACTTGACGACCGACCTCGCGGCGTACAACAAAGTTGCGACGGGCGCGAAACTCTCGGCGGTCGTGATCAAGTAGGGGTAAGCGGTTCAGGGTTCTTGGTGAACCCTGAACCGCTATACTTGTGCTCGCCATGGAGACGCTCAAGACCCAGATCCGGCACGTCCCCGACTTTCCGAAGCCGGGGATTTTGTTTTATGACATCACCACGCTGATGAAGGATCCGCAGGGATTCAAGTCGGCTATTGATGCGATGGCCAAGCCGTATGCGGCCGGGTCGGTTGATCTGGTCGTCGGCATCGAAAGCCGCGGATTCATCTTTGGTGCGGCCGTGGCCGACCGTATCGGCGCCGGATTCGCCCCTGTGCGCAAGATCGGCAAGTTGCCGTCCACCACCCGGAAAGCGACCTACGACCTTGAATACGGGACTGACTCTCTTGAAATTCATGAGGACGCGATCGCCGAAGGCCAGCGTGTGCTGATCGTGGACGACCTGCTCGCCACCGGCGGCACCGCCGCCGCGACCGTGGGCCTGGTC
>CAYZLT010000267.1:1088-5241 GCA_964479175.1 uncultured Solibacteraceae bacterium
GTCCGTGGCCTGGGCGGCAACGTCATCGGCGTCCAGTTCCTGATTGAATTGCTTGCTCTGGGCGGGCGATCCAAACTGGTCCACGAGCAGGTCCAGTCCGTCCTCGCGTATTGATTCTCTCGCGCCCGTAGCTCAGCTGGATAGAGCACCGCCCTCCTAAGGCGGGGGTCACACGTTCAAATCGTGTCGGGCGCACCACAATAAAGCCTATAAATACAGCTACTTACGGCTGATCATATCGAGGCCGCTATTACGCCAGAACACGTAGAATGGTGCGTAGATGGTTCTCGGCTACACTCAACCTCCGCAACGCTCGATCGTGCCCCTCGCTTATCACTTTTTTATGATACGATGACCATCTTTGAATGGATCGACAGCCGAGGGCGGGGAGCGTTTACCGAGTGGTACAACGATAGGACAGTCAGGCAGAAGGCCGCTATCGATGCAAAACTCAAGGTGGTTAGGCAGGTCGGACAACCAACCGATGGCCGAGCAAATAGCGAGCTCCCTCCCAATATGTTTCGCGGTCCAGTAAAGGGACATTTTTACAAGTTCACTGTCAATTGTGATGGGGCACTAAGGCCCCTCGCATTTAAGGGGCCGGTTGACTCAAGGACGGAATGGACGTTCTTAATCGGAGCCGCGGAGCGGGATGGAAAGATGGTCCCCGCCACTTGCTACGCCGATGCAGAAATACGGCGCCTCGAGATCCTTGCGGACATTTCCAAGCGCCAAGAGGTACCGAATGATGACGAATAGCCTAGCCAACAAGATGGCCAATAAGGAATACCGCAGCACGTTTGCGGAGTCCTACTTAGATGCCGCGATTGCGACTCAGATCAGAGTGCTGAGGCTCCAGCAGAAGATGAGCCAAAGAGATCTAGCCGAAAGAGCCGAAATGCGACAATCTCGGATTTCAGCTATGGAGAACACTGGCTACTCCAAGTGGACCATTGCCACACTGAAACGGCTCGCATCAGCGCTGGATTTGAGGCTCAAGGTCAGCTTCGAAACTTTCGGCACTTTGGTGAATGAATCCAACTTCTTGAGTGCGGAATCCCTTGAACGAACTCGCTTTGACCAAGACCCTGTTTTTATTCCGGTAACTCTTGTGCAGTCACCCTCCAGTGTCCGTATGACAGCGTCAAGTTTGGAAACAAACAAATTCGGAGCCAGCGAAGTTGCCGTCGCCTGTTGAGTCGCCTCAAGAAACCCACCGACCTCCAGAGTTTCGCTTTGTCGGACTTTGGGTCAACCGCGTTGCTTTCCAGTCCGAAGAACCTCTCGGAATGGTTCCTGGTGAAATTCCTCCCGGCAAGGTTCCTTACCGTCTTGGTTTTACGGTTGGAGCTGGGATTAGCGATGATGGGCAGCGAGCCCAGATTACCCTGACCGTCACGGTCGAGCCGAACCAGCAGATGCGCCCGTATAAGGTCGAAGTCGCCGTAACGGGGCGATTCGAAACCGTGCCGGGCACGGCAACGCCGAAGGATTTTGATACCTTCTGCCGCTCCAATGTTCCTGCGATCCTTTTTCCGTACGTCCGAGAGTTGGTTCACAGGGTGACTTCGGACGGTCCCTATGGCGCGGTGCGACTCGATCCGGTCAACCTTGTCAATTTAGTGCCGGAATGGCAGACCGTAGAACCAACAGGAGTTGGCGGTTCCACGCGCCCCTCTCTGCAATGGCCTACTTCACAAGAATAGGTTTTTGCGCGTTCTTCTTGGTTCTGGATTAAGCGCGACTGGGTAGCTGACTTGCGGGCATTCATCGTCGCACAGCCGAGACCGAGGCCGGTCGCGCCCGGTCCGTACCTGTGGCCTTTGCCCTGAAACCTTCAGCCTTCCGCCCTCCCTCTGCTACACTGACATGCTGTAATTGACGGGGGAGCACGGGTAATGAAGGCAGATCATCGGCATCAACTGAAGCGGAACGAGTTCGCGATTCGCGTCGCCAAGGCCACGGAAGTCCTGGCCACCCACCGCGATCGCATTCTGATGGGCACGGTCGCCGTCCTCGTCATCGTCATCGCCATCAGCGTGTATTCGTGGTGGAGCGGCCGGTCGGCGGCCCAGGCGGAAGCCCTGCTGGCCGTGGCTATGCAGACCTACGACGCGCCCATCGTGCCGGCACCGACGGTGCCCGGCGCTTCCCAGCAGGCCGGAACCTATCCGTCCGAACAGGCGCGCAGTGAGGCGGCCCTCGCGGCCTTCCAGAACGTCATCACCCAATACCCGTCGACCGACGCCGGCACCGCGGCCCGGTACCACCACGCGGCGTCACTCGCAGCGGTCGGTCGGTACGCCGAGGCCGAAAAGGGCTACCAGGCCACCATCGACGCGGCCGGTGACTCGCTGTTCGGCGCCACCGCCCGAATGGGCCAGGCTGAAGCGCTGATTGCGGCTCGTGAGTTTGACCGCGGTCTGAAGGTGCTCGAAGACCTCGCCGCCAACCGCGACGGCGTGATGCCGGTCGACGGCGTCCTGATGCAACTCGCGCGCGGCTACCAGAAGGCCGGCAAGACGGCCGAAGCCCGCACCGCCTTCAAACGCGTGGTCGACGAATTCCCGGACTCGCTCTACGTGCCCCAGGCACGGACCGAACTGGCCAAGTTGGGGTAGTTCAGTTAATGAGGCAATGGGGCAATGAATGCAGCGTGCGGCAACGCTCTTCATTGCTTCATTGCTTCATTGCCTCATTGCCTCATTCGCGCGGCTTTAATCCCAGCTTGTACGTGAGCAATTTGTAGACCAGTCGCGCGGCGACGAAGTTTGACGACCAGTGTCCGGGGATCGGGCACAACTCCACCACATCACACGCGACCACGTGCTTCTCGGTGAACACACGCCGCAGGAGTGTGGTCAGCTCGCGCCACGCCAAGCCGCCGGCCTCGGGGGTGCCCGTGGCGGGAATCAGGGCGGGGTCGATCCCGTCGACGTCAATGGTCAGATACACGGGCCCCTGAAGCTTGGCGAGGACCTCGTCCATCCACTGCGGGTCGTCGCGCATGTTCCAGTCGTAGAAGATCGTGGTGTTGAGGCCAGGCAACGCCTTGACCTCCTCTTCCGAGATATTCCGAATCCCGACCTGCACGAGTGACGATGCGTGGTCGAGCGTGCGCATCATGGCCGACGCGTGGCTGTTGGGCTCACCCTGATAGCCGTCGCGCAGGTCCGCGTGTGCGTCGATCTGCAGCACGGTGAGTCCCTTGTGCCGCTTGGCCGCCGCGGCCACGAGTGGTGGTGTGATGGAGTGTTCACCGCCGAGCGTCACCAGAAACTTCCCATCGTCCATCACGGCGCCGGCGACCCGTTCCATTTCCGCGATCGCCGCAGGCATCTCGTCGTGCGAGAGATCGAGTTCCGGCAGGGTGAAGATGCCGCGAGGATGAATGTCGATGCCGACTTCTTCGTCCCACAGTTCCACCTGCGCCGAGGCGTTGATGATTTCGCGCGGACCGTTCCGTGTGCCGGGCATGTAGGACACGGTCTTCTCGAATGGCAGCGGCAGAATGACGGCCGCCGAGTCCGCATACGAGCGCGTCTCCGGCAGGGCGCCACCAAATTGGCCGGATGGGGTGTGGGGATATTCAGGCGCGTGCGACATTACTGACTCCGTGGGGCAACAAACTGCAAGAACGTAAATTCAGCGGTGGGCGATAGCCGGATGCCCGTGAGGTGTGACTGGGCCACGACCACATTCGTCTTGTACCACAGGCTGATGTACGGCGCGTCCCTGGCGAGGATTTCCTGGACCTCCGCGTAGAGTGCGAGCCGCGTGGGTTCATCAAGTGATTCGGTCGCCGCATCAATCAGGCGATCGACCTCTGGATTTTTGTAGTAGCCGCGATTAAATCCCGCTGGCGGTACCTGCGCTGAGTGAAACACACGTCGCAGCATGTCCGGGTCGGTGACGCCGACCCACTGCAGCGTGTAGAGTTGCACGTTGCCGCGGATGACGTCGGCAAACAACGTCGCAAATTCATACGACCGAAGTTCAAGCGCGATGCCGACCTCCGAGAGCTGTTGCTGAAGCACAGCGGCCCGCAACCGCGATTGCGACTGAGCCTCAAGACATCCACGGCGGAGGCGTACCGGTTGCAGGCCGCTGTGCTTCAGCAACAGCTCTCGGAGGTCGGCATCGCGCTTGAGCT
>CAYZLT010000268.1:0-5219 GCA_964479175.1 uncultured Solibacteraceae bacterium
CTTCGCACCCCGCACTCCGCACTCCGCACTTCGAAGTGGTATGTAGTCGGCGGCCTTATCGGGATCGTGTTACTCGTTGGCTGGTGGCTCACGTCGACTGGTCCCGTCGTCGCTGTCGACCTGGTGAGCGGTCTCCCGAATGCCACACAGCTTCGTCCTTCACCTGAGGCATTTCAGGCGGTGGACATCAGTCTCGCCGGTGTGACCAAGCGTTCGATTTACGTTGCTGAACCTTCGCGGCTGATTTGGGAGGAAGTGGTGCCGGAACGCGGCTGGCTCTCGGTCAGCCTCGGCGTCAGGGAAGAGGCATGGGCCCGCGAAGGCAGTGGGGTGTTGTTCCTCATCGGTGTCAGCCATCAGGGCCGGTACGAGGAGCTTGTGAGCCTGGTGGTGAACCCGTATTCAAACGCGGCTGATCGCCAATGGCTGCCCGTCCTGCTCGACCTGAGCCCGTGGGCCGGTCAGCGCGTGGAACTCATTCTGAACACGCGGGTGGCGCATGCCGATGCCAGCCCCGCAAATCATCTGGCCGTCTGGGGTACCCCAGCGATCGTGACCCGTTAGCGCGCACTCCGCACTCGTCGCACCGCGCACTCCGCACTCCGCACTACGCCCTATGAGATGTCCCCCATGCCCGTCCCATTGCTCGATCTGAAAGCCCAGTACGTCCCCTTGCGTGATCAGATGATCGAGACGATCACACGTGTGTGCGACAGTCAGCGCTTCATCCTTGGTCCAGAGACCGAAGCGCTTGAGCGCGAGCTGGCAGCCCTGGTGGGCGTCCCCGATGCGATCGGCGTTTCGTCAGGGACCGACGCAATTCTTGTCGCGCTGATGGCGTTGGGCATCGGACCCGGCGACGAGGTCATTACCTCGACGTATTCATTTTTCGCCACCGCCGGGTGTGTGGTCCGTGTCGGAGCGCGGCCGGTGTTGGTCGACATCGATCCTGAGACATTTAATCTCGATCCCCGCGCCGTGGAAGCGGCCATCACGCCACGCACCAAGGCCATCATGCCCGTGCATCTGTACGGACAGTGTGCCGACATGGACGAGATCATGGCCATTGCGGCACGGGCTGGAGTGCCCGTGATTGAAGATGCCTGCCAGTCCATCGGAGCGACCTATCGCGGTCGTCAGGCCGGCTCGTTTGGCGCGGCGGGATGTTTCTCGTTTTTTCCGTCGAAGAATCTTGGTGCCTTTGGCGACGGAGGCTTGGTGACAGTGACGGATCCCGAATTCGGCAAGCGCATTCGTCTGCTTCGCGGACATGGTGCGGAGCGCCGCTATTACCATCAGAAAGTCGGCGGAAATTTTCGGATAGATGAACTGCAGTCAGCCGTCCTGCGCGTAAAGTTGCCGCATTTGGACCAGTGGACGCGCGCCCGACAGGTGAATGCCGATCGGTATCGTGCGCTGTTTGCCGAACAGGGCCTCGACGATGTGCGGTTGCCGGTCACGCGCGATGATCGATCGCACATCTACAATCAGTTCGTGATTCGCACTCCGCGCCGTGATGACGTCAAGGCGCACTTGCAGACTGCCGGCATAGGGTGTGATGTGTATTACCCGGTGCCGTTCCATCTGCAGGAGTGTTTCCAGGATCTCGGCTATCGCGCCGGCGCCTTCCCGGCGGCAGAATCCGCCGCGAACAACTCTCTCGCGATTCCCATCTACGGCGAGTTGACGGAAGGTCAGCAGGCTGAAGTCGTTGAAGCGATCGCCGCGGCCCTCGGACGATGAAAGTCGTCGTCGTCGGCTCGGCCGGCATGCTCGGCGCTGTCACAGTTCGCGAGTGGCTCGCCCATGGCCATCACGTCACCGCGCTGACGCGTGCCGATCTCGATGTGACCAACCCGGGCGACGTGAAGGCCGTCTTGGAACGGCTCGCTCCGGACGTCGTCATTAACTGCACGGCATACAACCGGGTAGACGATGCGGAGGACGATCCGTCCACGGCGCTGGCAGTCAACACCTGGGCTGTGCGCTCACTGGCGAGGGCCGCTGTGGCGGCAGGGGCCGTATTCGTGCACTACAGCACCGACTTCGTGTTCGACGGTGCAAGTGATCGTCCATATACGGAGACTGATGCCCCGAACCCTCAGAGTGCGTATGGCATGTCCAAACTGATGGGCGAGTGGTTCGCCCTCGAAGCAGGCCGCACTGCGGAAGTAAGGCGCCCTGGTCTTGAAGGGCGCCAATACGTCCTCCGAGTCGAGAGCCTCTTCGGCGGTTCCGCCTCACGCAGCACGATCGATCGCATGCTCGGGCACATGCGGGCGGGGCAGACGGTGCTGGCGTTCCGCGATCGCGTGGTGTCGCCAAGTCACGTCGACGATGTCGCTCGCGCGACTCGTCATTTGGTGACGGCGCAGGCCCCGGGCGGGCTGTATCACTGCGTCAATTCGGGATACGCCTCCTGGCTGGAGGTCGCGGAGTCGCTGCGGGGACTGGCGGGGCTGCCCCACGCGGAGATTCGCGGGACCAATGCCGGCGACGTGGGGTTGAAGGCCCAGCGTCCCAAGTTTGCGGCACTGTCCAACCAGAAGCTGATCGAGGCCGGTGTGCCGATGCCCTCGTGGCAGGCGGCGTTGTCGCGCCATCTCGGCGCAACCGGCGTTCAGCGCTGAATACCGTACCGTTCCAGATCCGCGTCCACCATCATCGTGACCAGTTCTTTGAAATCGACGCTCGGAGTCCATCCGAGTTGAGCCTTGGCCTTGGCGGCGTCACCGATCAGGTGATCCACTTCAGCGGGACGCAGGAATGCCGGGTCGAGCACCACGTGTTTTTCCCACTCCAACCCCGCGTGCTCGAACGCGATTTCCACGAGTTCTTTGACGGAGTGGCTCTCGCCGGTGGCGATGACGTAGTCGTCGGCCTCGGTCTGCTGGAGCATCAGCCACATGGCGCGCACGTAGTCGCCTGCGAAGCCCCAATCACGCTGCGCGTCCAGGTTGCCGAGGCGCAGTTCCTGGGTGAGACCGGCTTTGATTCGTGCCACGCCATCGGTCACCTTGCGTGTGACGAATTCGAGGCCGCGGCGTGGTGATTCATGGTTGAAGAGGATGCCGGAGACGGCAAACAGGTCGTAGCTCTCACGGTAATTCACCGTGATGTAGTGCGCAAAGACCTTCGAAACACCGTAGGGGCTGCGCGGATAAAACGGTGTGAGTTCTGTCTGCGGAATCTCGCGGACCTTGCCGTACATCTCAGAAGACGAGGCCTGATAGATGCGGATCTTCGGGTCGACGACGCGGACGGCTTCGAGCACGCGTGTGACACCTTGCGAGTTGAATTCGCCGGTGAGCATCGGCTGATCCCAGGAGGCTGGCACAAACGACATCGCGGCCAGGTTGTAGACCTCATGCGGCTGCGATTTTTCGAGCGCCCGTATGAGGGAGAGCTGGTCGAGCAAGTCTCCCGGAATCAGGGTGACGCGGTCCAGGATGTGCTGAATGCGCCAGTAGTTGCTGGCGGAGAGGCGACGGGTGAGGCCGAAGACTTCGTACCCTTCGTCGAGCAGCAGCGCGGCTAGGTACGAGCCGTCCTGGCCGGTGATACCGGTTATCAGTGCGCGTTTAGAAGACATCAAACGGTGACACTATCACACGAGTCGGATTGCTTCCCGTCAGGTGTTTTGCCGACCCCAGGTGATTCGATGCCACGCCCTTTCATGAGCCCAAAAGAGAATTACTTTTGTCAAAGCCTCCGATGCTCCGATCAGCCCCGCAGTCTTGAGGCTCCCTGTCCACCAGTAGCTGATGATCATCGTGTCGATCGTCCCCACGATTCGCCAAGTGATTCCCTTTACGAGACTTCGACTGTGCGAATCTGTCATAATTTTTTGGTCCACGAAGGCCATATCCCGCACACGTTACAGCCTACACTGACATTGCGTTTCTAGCACGGCGAGGCTAGCCCACCCGATTCTCGAGTGCCCTAGTCATGAGCAAGGCGTATGTTCCGCCAACCGCTTCTTGAAGCTGAAAAAGCGAGAAGGTTGCGAGAGAAAATCTGATCACGAAGCGTTCGGAGGAGAGCAGTTCTAGCATTACGATAACATGCCACGATGGTGAAAACTCGGGCGCTCTGCAGTAACCGTCACCGGCGACGCGCGTTGCGCGCCGTGCTTGCTCCGAGAGAATTTGGGAGATCCGGGAATGAATGTGCTAGTGACAGGCGCTGCGGGATTCATCGGGAGTCACGTCTGCCAACGGCTGCTGCAACGAGGGGACGCGGTCGTGGGCCTCGACAACCTCAACGACTATTACGACGTATCGCTCAAGCAGGCCCGCCTCAGCCGCCTGCTGTCCCAGCATCGTTTTCAGTTCGTGCAGGGCGACGTGGCGGACCGGGCTGGCCTGGAGTCCGTGTTTGCGAGTGTGCAACCGACGTCGGTGGTGCACTTGGCGGCACAGGCCGGTGTCCGGTATTCCATTCTCAATCCCGCGGCCTACGTCGACAGCAACCTTGTCGGGTTTGCCAACATCCTCGAAGGGTGCCGCCATGGCGGTGTTTCACATCTGTTGTACGCCAGTTCATCAAGTGTGTACGGCGGGAGCAGGGAGTTGCCGTTTTCTGAACGACACACGGTCGATTGCCCCGTGAGCTTTTATGCCGCGACCAAGAAGGCCAATGAACTGATGGCGCACTCCTACAGCCACCTGTTCGGCCTGCCCACGTCGGGCCTCCGGTTTTTCACGGTCTACGGACCGTGGGGACGTCCGGACATGGCGCTGTTTCTGTTTACCAAGGCCATCAAGGCCGGCGAACCGATCGACGTCTTTAATGGTGGCGCGATGACACGCGATTTCACGTTCATCGATGATGCGGTGGAGGCGATCATCAGGGTCCTGGATCTGCCGCCGGTCACCGGTGGCTCCACTGACGACCCTGCAACAGGGCTCCTGTCGTCCGGCCCGTATCGGATTCTGAATGTCGGCAACGGCGCGCCGACCTCTCTGCTCACCTACATCGAGGCGATCGAGGCGGCGCTCGGCAAAAAGGCCATCCAGCGGCTGGCACCGCTCCAGCCTGGGGACGTGCCCAGCACCTCGGCCGACAACAGTCGGCTGGAGGCCCTGACCGGATTCCGGCCACAGACCCCGGTGGCCCACGGTGTGCGCCAGTTTGTGCAGTGGTTTGAGCAACACTACGACGGACGCTGACGGGTGTCCCCCGTCAGCGTGTCGAGCCATAAATAGGTGTTACCGAAC
>CAYZLT010000269.1:0-5196 GCA_964479175.1 uncultured Solibacteraceae bacterium
TTCTTCGAACGTCCGATTCTGAACTCGCCGTACGAGTATCCCCGCCAGCACTGGGAACTGGATGATGAGGGGCAGCCGACTCAACGGCTGATGGAGACTCGTCGCCGCGCAAGCTTCATTTCACCAATTCCGCGCGCGAAGAAGCGCAAGGGCAAGGCCGCGCAGCAGGACCTCGACATCGGTGGCGAAGACAAGGTTTCTTCCAAACATCAGAAGTACGACGAAGCGACCATCAACGAACTTCGCAGCCGCGTGGACGTCTGGCGCGAGCTCAAGAATCCCAGTGACTGGGGTGTGACTCCCGAGACTGCCAGACTGCTCCAGCACTGGCGCCACCATCAGTTCAACGACATCCGTCCGTTCTTCTGTCAGGTCGAGGCCATCGAAACGCTCATCTGGCTCACCGAAGTGGCGCCGGGCGACAAGCAACACGGCAAGCGCTTCATCGAGCGCCTGAAAGACGCGAACGACGGCGCGAACCCCGGCCTGATGCGGTTGGCGCTCAAGCTCGCCACCGGCGCCGGCAAGACCACGGTGATGGCGATGATCATCGCGTGGCAGACGATCAACGCGGTTCGACATCCCAATAGCAAACGTTTCACGCGGGGCTTCCTCGTCGTCTGCCCCGGCATCACCATTCGTGATCGCCTGCGGGTGCTTCAGCCCAACGATCCGGACGCGTACTACGAAAGTCGAGAACTCATCCCGCGCGATATGCTTCGCGACATCGAACGCGCCAAGATCGTCATCACCAACTTCCACGCCTTCAAACTTCGCGAGACGCTGGAGCTCTCGAAGGGCGGTCGCCGGCTGCTCCAGGGCAAACGCGGCGAGGAGCTGACCACCACCGAGACCGAAGGCCAGATGCTCCAGCGCGTGATGCCCGGTCTGATGGGCCTCAAAGACGTGATGGTCCTCAACGACGAGGCGCATCACTGCTATCGCGAGAAGCCACCCAGTGGAGACGAAGCCGAAGACGAAGAGGGCATTGCCGACCTCAAGGGCGACGAGAAGGAAGAAGCCGAGAAAAACCGTGAGGCCGCGCGCCTCTGGATCTCGGGCCTGGAAACTGTCACCCGCAAACTCGGCGTCCACCGCATCGTGGACCTCTCGGCCACGCCATTCTTTCTCAGCGGATCGGGATACGCGGAAGGCACGTTGTTCCCGTGGACGATGAGCGATTTTTCGCTGATGGATGCCATCGAGTGCGGCATCGTCAAATTGCCGCGCGTTCCCATTGCCGACAACGACCCGTCAGCGGTCAATGAACTTCCGAAGTACCGCGAGTTGTGGAAACACATCGGCAAGGACATGCCGCGGAAGGGGAAGAGCAAGGCAGGCGATCTCGACCCGCTCAGCCTGCCCGCACTCCTGCAGACCGCGCTCGAAGCGCTGTACGGCCATTACGCCAGAACCTTCGCCGAATGGACGTCCAACGGCATCACCGTCCCTCCCTGTTTCATCGTCGTCTGCCAGAACACCGCCATCTCGAAGCTGCTCTACGACTACATCTCCGGCTTCCAGCGCAAGAACACCGACGGCACCGAGACGCACGTCCCCGGCCGGCTGGAGCTGTTTCGCAACGCGGATGAGTGTGGTAATCCGTTCGGGCGGCCGCGCACGCTCCTCATTGACAGCGAGCAGCTCGAAAGTGGGGACGCGCTCGACGACAACTTCCGCAAGATGGCGGCCGATGAAATCGAGCAATTCCGCCGCGACATCGTCGAACGCACCCGCGACGCGCAGGCCGGCCAGAACCTGTCGGACCAGGATCTGCTGCGCGAGGTCATGAACACCGTCGGCAAGAAGGACCGGCTCGGCGAGGGCATCCGCTGCGTGGTGTCTGTGTCGATGTTGACCGAAGGCTGGGACGCCAACACCGTCACGCATGTGCTGGGTGTCAGGGCATTCGGTACACAGTTGTTGTGCGAGCAGGTCATCGGCCGTGCCCTTCGGCGTCAGTCCTATCAGCTCAACGACGACAATAAATTTAATGTCGAATACGCCGACGTCCTCGGCATTCCCTTCGACTTCACCGCCAAGCCGACCATCGCCCCTACTCAAAAGCCAGTCCAGACCGAGCGTGTGCGAGCCGTCAGCCCTCAGCGTGACGCGCTTGAGATTACGTTCCCGCGCGTGGCCGGTTACCGCGTCGAGCTTCCGGCCGATCGCCTCGAAGCCGCGTTTGATGAAGACTCCACGCTCGTGCTGACGCCCGAGCATGTGGGACCGACCGTCACGCGCAATGCCGGCATCATCGGCGAAGGTGTGGACCTGACGCTCATTCACACCAAGGACATGCGTCGGTCGACGCTGCTGTTTCACCTGACCAAGCGTCTGCTTGAAACAAAGTTCAGGGATACCGGAGAGAACCCGAAGCTGTATCTTTTCGGGCAGCTCAAGCGCATCACGCGTCAGTGGATGGATGAACATCTCGTGTGCCGTGGTGAGACCCACCCGGCCCAACTGATGTATCAGGAGCTGGCCGACATGGCTTGCGAGCGCATCTACGCAGGCATCACGCGGAAGCTGGAAGACGCCGGCAGGCAAATCAAGGCGCAGCTCGATCCCTACAACCCGACCGGGTCAACCAGTCACGTCAACTTCACCACTTCCAAACGCGACCTCTGGACCACCGACTCGCGCAAGTGTCACGTCAACCTCGTGGTGCTCGACAGTCAATGGGAAGCCGAGCTCTGCCGCGTCGTCGAGTCTCACCCGCAGGTGCGCAGCTACGTGAAGAACCACAACCTCGGCTTCGAGGTCCCGTATCGCTACAAGTCCGAGGCCCGCACCTACCGCCCCGACTTCATCGTCCGGGTGGACGATGGCAGGGGAGAGGACGACCTGCTGAATCTTGTGGTCGAGATCAAGGGCTACCGCGGCGAAGACGCCAAGGAAAAAAAGACGACGATGGACACGTACTGGGTGCCGGGCGTCAACGCCCTCGGGACCTACGGGCGGTGGGCGTTCGCCGAACTGACCGAGCTCTTTGATATCCAGAAGGACTTCGACGACGCTATCGTCAGGGGAGGAGGAGCGAAATGAAGGCAGAAATCGTTCGAACCCTGACCGATACGTTTGAGGGCCATGCGCAGCAGACCGACACCGGTGTCGAGTACTGGCTGGCTCGGGACCTCCAGCACCTCCTTGGCTATGCGAAGTGGGAGAACTTCCTCAACGTTCTCTCGAAGGCCAAGACAGCCTGCGAAGTGTCCGGACGGGAGGTCGGGGACCATTTTGCCGACGTCGGGAAAATGGTCGACCTGGGCTCCGGGAGCCAGCGGGAGGTCGACGACGTCATGCTCACCCGGTACGCGTGTTATTTGATCGCGCAAAACGGGGACCCGAAGAAGGCCGAGATCGCGTTCGCGCAGACCTATTTTGCCTTGCAGACGCGCAGGGCGGAACTGATCGAGCAG
Organism: uncultured Solibacteraceae bacterium; assembly: GCA_964479175.1. Lineage (GTDB taxonomy): Bacteria > Acidobacteriota > Vicinamibacteria > Vicinamibacterales > SCN-69-37 > SYFT01. The sequence goes on from CAYZLT010000269.1 coordinate 3,423, forward strand.
CGCCTTTTGGAGGCCGAGCGCGTGCAGGCTCGGAAGAAGCTCACCGTGACCGAGAAAGAGCTGTCCGAGGTCATCTACGAGCAGACCGGTGGCAACCACGACTTCGCTGTCATCAGAAGCAAGGGCGATCAGGCGCTCTTTGGCAAGACCACACTCGAAATGAAGGCCCAGTGGAAGGTGCCGGATGGGCGGCCTCTCGCGGACTTTGCACCGACCATCATTCTCAAGGCCAAGGACTTCGCGACCGAGATCACGATCTTCAATTCCCGGAAGAATCTGCTGTCGACCGAGAGCGCAATCTCCCGTGAACATGTGACGAACAACGATGCGGTCAGGAAGACCCTGCTGGGGCGCGGCATCAGGCCCGAAGCACTGTCGCCTGACGAGGACGTCAAGAAGGTCGAGCGGCGCCTCGCGGCCGAGGACAAGAAGGCGCTGAAGAAGCCAGAGAGCCTTGGGGACTAGGAATGGTCAAAAAGCCCGTCAACAACGCCCGCCCTCAATGCGTCGTGATTGCCGGCCCGAATGGGGCGGGGAAGAGCTCGGCGGCACCGGATCTCCTGAAGGACGCTGCAGGGATCGCAACGTTCGTCAATGCGGATGTGATTGCGCAGGGCCTGGCGGCGGTGGCGACGGGAGGTCATCATGTGCCGGACGACGTTGTCCGTCGTCGGTTTCGCCGGAGTTTGGCCAGCGCTGGACGGCTGTCGGCGATGGGCCTCGCCACGTGGCGGATCTACGATGGGAGCGGCCTCGGCCCGCCCCGCATCGTGGTTGAGGCCACTGAGGGCGGACTCACCATCGTGCACGACCCCGCAACGTGGGTGGAGATTGTCAGTGGAGCAACGGAGGCAGAATGACGTCGCGCAGCGCTACTGAAATCGAGGCCGTCATGAACGACTCCAAGGCAGTCAATCGAGCTTTCGAGGCCTCGTATCGACGAACCGTGCTCAGACATCGACATCTCCGTGTTCCCCTGGTCGTGTGGCAGGACGGCGGCGTCGTCGAAGTTTCCGCCGAGGACGTCCCGTTGCCGAGGGTGGCGGCCGGGCGATCGCCGCAGGAGAAGAGGTAATTACCCTCTTAAGAGGGTAATAGAGAGGGTAGTGTCCGGTCCGGAACCTATGGCCAAGAAGAAACCCGCCAAACCCATCGAGACCTTCACCCACGACGACGCCGCGCGGAAGAACATTCCGACGGCGGAGTTGGAGTCGGTGATGGCGCGTGGGTCGAAGAAGCCGATTCCGGTGACCTACGAGCGCCGGAACCGTGATCTGGACCCGCAGCTGGTGTGGCGTGGCAAAGACGAGCAGGACTGGTCGGACCTGGTCGTGCCTGCGCCGCCGCTGTTCATTCAGGAGAAGGTGCACCCCAAGGTGCTCATCGACGATTTACGTCGCCAGACTGAAATGGAGGCCGCGGATCTTCGTAGGGCGGGGCCTTCAGGCCCGCCTGATGTTCAATTCGATCTCTTCGCCGACTTCAACGGCATTCCCAAGGGCGCGGACAAGACTGAGTTTTATGCGCACGACCAGAACTGGTCCAACCGGATGATTCTGGGCGACTCGTTGCAGGTGATGGCGAGTCTGGCCGAGCGCGAGGGGCTGCGCGGGCAGGTGCAGTGCATCTACTTCGACCCGCCGTATGGCATCAAGTTCAACAGCAACTTCCAGTGGTCCACCACCAGCCGCGACGTCAAGGACGGCAACGTGGACCACATCACGCGCGAGCCCGAGCAGGTGAAGGCGTTCCGCGACACCTGGCGCGACGGCAT
>CAYZLT010000270.1:0-5159 GCA_964479175.1 uncultured Solibacteraceae bacterium
GAGTTGACCGCGCGCACGTAAAACGGCCACGCCGCCCACGTCGCCACCGGGGTCGCGAGCGCAAACTGTATCCATCCTGCCGTCCGCATCGAGATGGGCGCAAGTCCCAGCATCTCCACCATCGCCACGGCCATCGTCGGCACACTCAGGGCCAGTGCGATCCAGAAACGGCGCGTCATGTCGATGAGTTCGTGGTTGACCGGCTCCTGGGTGGACAGGCTCGACACTTCGAGTTCCAACGCCATCCCGCAGATGGGACAGTCGCCGGGTTTGGGCTCGCGAATCTCCGGGTCCATCGGGCAGATCCAGACTTGATGGGGTCCCGAGGGGTCCAGAGGTCCAGGGGTCCTGGGGTCCTGGGGTTCTGGGTTCGCCTTCAGCAGATCCTTTTGCCGGCGCTTCTCCATCCATCCGTCCGGGTCAGTGGAAAACTTCGTCCGGCAGCCGGGGCTGCAGAAGTAGTAGGTCGTGCCGGCGTGGTCGAACGAGCCACCTTTGTTTTTGGTCGGGTCCACGGTCATGCCGCAGACGGGGTCGATGTGGGTCATATTCCTTCTCCTGCTCCTGCCCTGAATAACGCAGGGTGTCAGGAACCCTTACAGTGGCAATCCACGCAGGCGTTGTCTGCACAGCTGCGGCAGATCGCTCGGAGGCGTTCCCCCAGCGTACGTCGAGCGCGGTGCAGCCGCACGTACGCGTTTGTACTCGAGAGGCCTTCGGACCGTGCCACGTCCACGACCGATCGGCCCTGCAGGTCCACCTGTTCGATGATGTCGGCGTGCTGAGGTTTCAGCGAGGCCATGGCCCGCATCGTACATCGGCATAACCGCCCCCTCGGAGCGAGGTCGGGGTCGCGGGTGGGGTCCTTTTCCCACTCGTCCTTCAGCCGTTGTTCGACGCCCTTCCGCCGGTGCCGGTCGATGATGGCGTTGCGCAGGACCCGGTAGAACCAGGCCACCTCGCGGCCCGCCGGCACATCGTCGGGCTGCTCGATGACGCGCGTGAACGCGTTCTGCAGCACGTCTTCGGCCTCCGCCCGATCGGACACACGCGCACGAACAAACCCCAGGAATCGCGGGCGGTGGTACAGGAAAATATCTACTGCGTTCATCCGGTGCCACCGACATACGGCGCAATTCGGCGGCTACGAAGTCCATGAACTTCGCCGCCCTGCGCAAACCGCCCCTTGGTTCAGCGCCCGACCGGTTTCGCGGACTTGCGCGTTGTGGGCCTCGGACCTGAGTGAGATTCCGGGGTGGTCGTGCCCGATACCTTCCATGAAGGCCAAGTGGCCACCTCATTTGAAGAGCGGACAACAAAATTCCAAAGCCGGTCGTTGTTGGACTCGATTGATTGTGTCGCTGATTTTGACTTCGCCATGGCCTACTCCATCTTTTCACGAATAATCGCGCCGGCCAGCCGCTCTCTTTCGATAAACGACGTCGGCAGCATGGCTACCCTTGGACTGGCATGTGCCCGATCGAACTTGATCGCTTCGGTCCCGTTCTTGCGCTTCATCTCCCGTCCCGAACTGATTCGCATCGAGAACAGGTCAAAATAGCGCCGCGCGCCGACGCCAACGAACGGCAGGAAGGAGACCTTGGTCTCCGACGCTGTCTCCACGCATATCGCGTCATTGTGCAACTCAAGTGCCTTGCTCTTCGGATACGGCTCAACGAAGAACACCTGCTTGATACCTGCCGCAACAATGTGCTTTGCGCAGTTGTGGCACGGAAACGTCGTCGTGTAGATCGAACCACCCACTGGACTGACGCCCGATCGCGCACACTGCAGCAACGCTTCCATTTCCGCATGCACCGGCCTGCCGAACTCCGTCAGGTCATTGAGGCGCGTTTGGGCCACCACCTTCTTGATGCTTTCGTCCCTCTCCTTCGCGGTTGCCCTTGGCAACAACTTCTCCACAATTCCTTTCGCGATGCGCTCAATCTCGACCTTATTCGAATCGCTACCCCGTGTATGGTCTCGTTGATCATCCGGCCCAGGCCAGTAAAGTCCGCCTCCGAAGCGGGGAACATCGTTTGCGCCTGTGCCGATCACTTCTCCATCCCTGGAGACGACCACTGCTCCAACCTGCCTGGACAAGTCCGCTGACCGCAGCGATGCCGCATGGGCAAGAAACATCGCATTCTCTCCAGGTGTCGGGGTGGCTGTCGGACTCCCAAACACCAGATCAACAAATCGACGCACGTCCTCCTGAAATTTGTCGAATCCTCCATCAAGCTCAAGGAATACGTCGGCAAGGGTGAACGTTCCTCGCGTTCTCTGACCCCAATCGTCCGCTTCCTCTTGGTCCCTCTTTACCAATGACAGAGCCTGCGCCTCGGATATCTCCCTCTTGTTTACAAGGTGACGAATCCTCGACTGCTCGGATGCATACACCCCAATCAGGAAGAAACCGGGACCATAGATTTGCCTCAGCGTCTCGACTTCCTCCGGCCGCTTCAGGGTGTAGAGCACGCGAATCACTGGAGCAGAGGCTTCGTAATTCGGCAAGCGCTGCGCACCTATATCGCTCGCCGCCCACAGTGCCAAGACCTCCTTTTGCTTCATTTCCTCGCGGAGCCGATTCCCCGCATTCATGAGTGAGTTGATGCGGTCGGCCTCAGTTCCAAGGCGCAGGCGCACTCCGTGCTTCTTCCGCACATGGGGCCGCTGAAGGTAGGTGCTGAGCTTGATCTCGTCGATCTGGTACCTGAACCGTTTCAAGTGTTCACGGAGTACCAGGCCAAGTTGCGCCGTATCCGTCCCGACGGCAGCAACCACGCCAAGCACAACCTCCGAACGCTGATAGTCAAATGCGCTGAGGACCGCCATGATTTACGTCGTCATCCTACATCGTCCAGACGAGTGTGGACGTCCCCGTGACAGGCCCGGTCACGCTACCCGACATTTAGGCGTACCAACGTCATCGTTTCGTTGCCGAAGATGTCGATGACCTTGACGGCAATCGTGTACCTGTTCGCCTCGGGGTAGGAGTGTGCCACCGACGTCAACTCCAGCTGCCGGTTTTGCCGAGTGACCCGCAGCTCCGGCCTCCGTCATCAGCTATCTCGCGACGGCAGTGCGCACGCGCGTCGTGGCGCGCGCGCCTGGCGTCGATGGACCGACCTCTGTCCACACAAACAGGAGTTCGTTTTCGTGTCGCGCCACGCGCGGATAGCCGCTGGTGCGGCTGTTGACCAGATCAGCAATTTTGACGGCGTCGCCACGCGCGCCAGACGGCTGGATGCGGCGCACCTTGAACTCGGTCTTTTTGTCGACCAGTTCGATCCACGTCGCCATCGCTGAACCGTCGGGCATCAGTTCCACATCCACACGACCCACCGTCGCCGCGTCATCCACGCGGATCGGCGCGCTGAATGTGCGACCGGCGTCCTTTGAAAACGCCACGTAGGCGCGCCCGGGATCGTCCACGCCGGTGAACCAGCTGATGAACACGTCGCGACCGCGTGCGCTGAGCACGGGACCGTTGACCGGACACGCGGCGATCTGCCAGTTGTCGTTGTGCACGGCCGTGGGTTCGGTCCACTTGCCGTTTTCAAAACGCGACACGTAGATGTCCCGAACTTCGTCGTCCGTCCTGTTGCGAAACGCAGCAATCAGTCCGTCACTGGTCACGGCGGCCGTCGTTGGGCAGCACTCACAGACGCGCGGATCGATCGGCATCTCAGACGTCTGCTTCCACGTCCCGTCGAACGTACCGTAGCGCACCGTCATCGCCCCGGTGCCGTGCCCGTCGTGTCCCTCCCCGCCGGCTGCGGGCTTGGTTTCGCGGCCGTCGAGCCAGATCAGCCCGAGCCCGGCACCCGGCACCTGGAACATCGACGCAAAGCCGTGTTCGGTCTGCGTGCCGTCGTGATGCGGCGTCACTGACGGCGTCCACGTCTTGCCGTCATCCTTCGAGCGCGACAGTCGCACGTCGTAGGCGTAGGTGGACGCGCCACTCTTTTGCAGCCAGTGGCCCACCAAGGATCCATCCGCGAGCCGCAGCACCGACGGTACGTCCGCCCAGTTCACGAACCAGTCGCTGCCGGACGCCACGGTCTTGACCGGCGTCCATCCAGTGGCCGTGCGCTCCGCAAACTTCAGCGATGCCTGCCTGCCGTTTCGCTCGATCCAGCTGAGCAAGATGCCTTTGTCGGACACGGTGAGCTGCGGCGCCTCGCCTGAAGTCGTGACAGGCGACTCCAGTACCTCAATCCGTGGGGCGGCCTGCCGGGCTTCCATTCCGGCAAAACCGAGGCCCAGGACGCCAGCCACGACGGCGGCCACAACGTTGATGTCTGTGCGTGTCATTTCCATTCTCCCCGACCTGCGCGGTTGGCGTGCCGTCTGCCTGCGTGATGACCAAATCATCACACACGTCCTTCGAGAAAGTCCTGCATTTTCACCGGATTTGGGGTCGCCGTGGCGGGCGACGGTGTCAGCCTCGCATCATCGCGCTCCCTTGTCCAACAACAAACCCTGCACGCGCACGGCCGCCTGCCAGGCGTGTTCGAGCGCCTCCACGTATTCCCCTGTCGTACTCGCGATCATCCGCTGCGCCATGAGCACCTGCGGATACGGCGTCGCCATGCGCTGGTACCCCTCCCTGTGCAGGCGATAGGCCTCTTCCAGCTTCGGTAGTACCTCGGTCTTGAGCGCCTCGGCCAGGATCCGTGCGGCCTCGTACTCCTCGAACGCGGTGGCGAAGCGGTGTTCGATCTCCAGACGTACGCCCGCGGCGGCGGCCTCTGCTGCCGTCACTGCGGATCGGGCCGCGATCACGCCGCTCCGATTGCGATTGAACAGTGGCAACGTCACGCCGGCTTCGACCCCGAACTCCCACCCCTTGGCCTGCGCACGCGAGGAGAACTGTTCACGGTTCCACCCCACCTCCCCGCGCATCGTCAGATCGGAAAACGTCCGGCGGGTCTCCACCGTCACACCGGCCCGCTCGCGCGCCACGATGGCATCCGCGGATTTCACCTCGGGACTGGCGGAGAGGATTTCGTCGAGGCTGCGCTGCCGATCCAGCACAGGCACACCGCCGGGCAGGTCGATCGGCTGCGGCACAAGCGTGAGATCCGCGACACTCGCCGCAAGACGCCGCCAAGCCGCGCCTTGGTGGGAGCGCGCGGCTTGGCGGCGTCTTGCGG
>CAYZLT010000271.1:0-5156 GCA_964479175.1 uncultured Solibacteraceae bacterium
GAAACAACCGGCGTCGCAGCAGGTCGGCCACGCGTGTGCCCGAGGTGCCGATCAGATCCGGCATCACGTAGGTCATCGCGGCCTCGCCACGATTAATAAGCAGGGCCACCTGCGCGGACTGACTCGTCGCGGGCGGGTCCTGCGCGACGATGACGCCGGGGCTGTACATGGTGCTGAAGATCTCGGCCATCTGGGTCACGGTGACGCGCTCCTGTGCGAGACGAATCTGCGCGGTGCGTTCTGATTCACCGGTCACCTGGGGCACCACGGCCGCGCGCAGGGCTTCGCTCAGTCGGACCCGTATGGGTCGTTGCCGGCGAATGACGGTGCCTGGTGCCGGCTCCTGCGAAATCACGTGGTCGGGGGGGACGGCGCCGTCGGGTCGTTTCAAGGGGTCGACCACCATGGTCACGCCAATGGCGGCCGCCGAGTCGGTGGCCGCGGCCAGTGACTGGCCGACCAGGTCGGGCACGGTCACCTCACGCGCCTTGATGGCGACCCGCATGGAGGCCAGCAAAAACACGAGATAGGTTGCGCTCAGCCCGGCCAGCAGCAACATCCATCGCCCGGCGGTCCAGACGCGGGTGCGCAGCGTGAGTGGGGTGGGGGCGGCCATGCGTCAAAAAGTGTACTACGCGGGTGTGCGTCGAACCAGACGGGCGGCGAAGAAAGCATCGAGGCCGTCCCGCGTCGGGCGTGTCCGCAGACACCCGTCGGGTTCGGCGCCGGGACCGGTCCAGGGCTCACGGACAAAGCGTGAATCGAGTGCCAAAAACTGATCCACGACCTGCTCGTTTTCGTCGGGTTCACTCGAACACGTCGCATAGACCAACGTGCCGCCGGGCCGCACCACGTCGGCCGCGTGGCGCAGGATGCGGAGTTGCTCGGCCGCGAATCCGGGGAGGTCCTCAAGCACGACGGACCACTTGATATCGGGATCACGACGCAGGGTGCCCAGCCCCGAACAGGGCGCATCCACCAGGACCCGGTCAAACACCTCACCGAACGGCAACGGGGCGGTGGCATCAAGACCCACCACGCGTGGCGGCGCACCGCCCGTCCGCAGCGTCTGCCGCAGCAGATGCAGGCGGGCCGGCCGGACGTCACTCGACACCAGCAGGCCGCGCTGCTGCATGTCGTTCCACACCACCACCGATTTGCCGCCCGGGGCCGCGCAGACGTCGAGCACGTGGTCGTCGGGCTGCGCGCCCACGACATGTGCGACCAGCGCAGAGCCTTCATCCTGGATCGCGAGGGAGAGTTTGACGTCCGCCGCCAGTTCGCCGAGCACGCCCGGCGCCAACGTGGCCACTTCCGGCGCAAATCTGCCGCGGGTCGCCGGCACGCCACGCTCCGAGAGCCACGTGACGGTGTCCTGTTCAGGCGCGAGGGTTCGCACTGTGACGTCGGGCGACTGGTTGTTGAACACACACCACGCGAGCGTGTCGGCGTAGCCGTAGCGGTCGAGCCAGCGCGCGACCAGCCACTTCGGGTGCGAGTGCGTGACGGCCAGGTAGGCGAGGTGCTGGCGCCTCGTGGCATCAGGACCCGGAGGCGCCGGCAGATTGATCGCGGCCTGCGTCCGCAGATAGCCGCGCAACACACCGTTGACAAACCCTCCGGCACGGTCGCCGGCCAGGGCCTTGGCGGCCTCCACGGCGCCATGCACGGCCGCGTGATCGGGGACCCGATCAAGATGACGCAGTTGATACACCGCCAGCCGCAGTGTGGCCAGCGTTTCGTCGTCGATGGCGGCGATGGGACGTGAACTGCACTGTGTGATGACCGCATCCAACTCGGCGCGCCATCGACAGACGCCCGCCGTCAATTCCAACAGCAGGCCGCGATCGCGCTCGTCGTCGAGATCCCGACGCGCGTGTTCGAGCTCTGCCGCGAGCGTGCGACGGCGTCGCTCCACAGCGACGAGTGCGCGTGCGGCGCGGACTCTGACCGGCGTCACGTCATCACCATTCCGGCCGCAATGCCGCCGCCGTTGAGAAAATCCCGCGCAGCCATCGGCCGTCGACCTTCGGGTTTGACACGGGTCAGTGCCAGCACGCCCTGCCCACACGCGACGTGGACGTCGTCGCCGGAGGCGAGCATGACGGTGCCTGGAGCGGCGGCCTCGTGTGAGGCAGACACCACTGCGGAGTGCAGCAGCCCCACGGCGCGCCCGGCCAGGTGGCCGACCGCGAGTGGCCAGGGCTGAAGGCCGCGAATCTGTCGATCAATCTGTTGCGCAGGCCGCGTCCAGTCAATGGCACTCTCGGTGCGCTGGAGGCGCTCCGCGTAGGTGACGAGTGATTCGTCCTGCGGAATCTCCGGCACCGGGCCTGCGGTGAGTTGATCCAACGTCTCGACCAACAACCGGCCACCGGCCGCAGCGAGCCGTTCCTCGAGTGTTTCACTCGTGTCGTGCGCCTCAATCTGCGTATCGACCGTCGCCAGCATCGGCCCCGCGTCGAGGGCGAGCACCACACGCATGATCGTGACGCCCGTGATGGCATCACCGGCGATGACCGCCCGATGAATGGGGGCCGCGCCCCGCCAGCGGGGAAGCAGAGAGGCATGCACGTTGACAAGCCCGCGCGGGGGAATGTCGAGCAGCGTCTGGGGAAGGATTCGCCCATAGGCAGCGACGACGCCGATGTCCGCGCCAAGCGCGCGGACCTGATCCAGCCACTCGTCATCCTTCATGCGTGTGGGCTGCAACACGGGAAGGCCGTGTGTGAGGGCCACCGCCTTCACCGGACTCGCGGTGACGTGGTGACCGCGTCCTCGCGGCCGGTCGGGCTGCGTCACGACGCCGACAACGGTATGCGAGGACTGCAGAATCAGTTCGAGTGTCGGGACGGCGAAGCGGGGCGTGCCGAAATAGAGCACCTTCACGGGTTACCAGGTCCCCTGGCGCTGCTGTTTGCGAATGCGCCGGACGATCACGTCGCGCTGGATGCCCCGCAAGCGATCCAGAAACAACCGGCCATCCAGATGATCCAGTTCGTGTTGCAGCGCACGCGCGAGCAGTCCTTCGCCTTCCACCGTGACTGGCTGGCCATCCCGGTCAAATCCCGTGACGACTGCGCGCGACGGGCGTGGCACCGTCGCTTCAAACCCGGGCACGCTCAGGCAGCCTTCTTCTTCAAGCTGCAGTCCCTCGCGCTCCACAAATTCGGGATTGACCAGGGTGATGACCTGACCATTCCGTTTGCCGACCGAGAGATCAATCACACACACACGCAGCGCCACACCGATCTGCGGCGCGGCCAGCCCAATACCCGGCGCGGCGTACATCGTGTCGATCATGTCATCGATGAGCGTGTGCAACTGCTGGTCAAACACCGCGACCGGCCGACTCGGCGCCTGCAGTCCCGGGGTGCCGTAGCGAACAATGGGGCGGATCATTCGTGCGTCGGTGTTCCTGGCGCAAGCCTGGCGTCCACCGCGGCCTGCCATCGCTGTGCGGCATCCGAGAGTCCCGCCCACGTGTCGCCACCAAATTTGTCGATCACCGCATTGGCCAGCACCAGCGCCACCATGGCCTCTCCCACGATCGCCGCCGCAGGCACCGCACAGACGTCGCTGCGTTCAATCGCCGCCGGCCCGACCTGCATGGTCTGCAGGTCGACCGATCGCAGGGGGTCCATCAAGGTGGAGATGGGCTTCATCCACGCGGAGATCCGCAGGTCTTCGCCGTTGGTCACGCCACCTTCCAGGCCACCGGCATGGTTGGTCGGACGGCTCAACGCGCCGAGTGTGCCCGTTGACGCACCGGTCGCGAGCACAATCTCGTCGTGGACCTGTGAACCCGGCAGGTGACCCACTTCGGGGCCACGTCCCATGCCCACCGCCTTGATCGCCGGGATGGACATCAACGCCTGCGCGATCTGTCCATCGAGCTTCCGATCCCACTGGGTATGGCTGCCCAGTCCCACCGGCACTCGATGCACCACCACTTCGAAGGCACCGCCCACGGTGTCGCCCTTTTCACGCGCGGCATCCACGACCCGCCGCATGGCGACGCCCACTTGGGGATCGACACATCGCACGTCATCGTCGCTGGCCAGCGACTGGATCTGGTCGAACGTCACCGCGTGCGCGTCGGGGAGGCGTGCGCCACCAATTTCAGTGACGTGGCTGTTGATCAGAATGCCAAGGTGGCGCAGGAGCGTGCGGGCGATCGCGCCGGCTGCCACACGTGCCGCTGTTTCGCGAGCGCTCGCCCGTTCGAGAATGTCGCGCAGGTCCTGACGGTCGTATTTGAGGCCGGCGGCCAGGTCGGCATGGCCGGGTCGCGGACGGGTCACAGCGGCACGCCGGGCACCAGGCAGACTGTCGTCTGGTGACGCCTCGACACTCATCGTGTACTGCCAGTTGACCCAGTCGCGATTGCGAATCAGCAGTGAGATCGGACTGCCCAGCGTTTCGCCGCGGCGCACACCCGCCAGAATTTCGACACGATCCTGTTCGATCGCCATCCGCCGACCGCGGCCATACCCGAGTTGACGACGGGCGAGGTCCGGATTGATGTCGTCAGCCGAAAGCGGAAGACCGGCAGGCACCCCGTCCACGATCACCACCAACGCTTGACCGTGTGATTCACCTGCTGTCAAAAAACGAAGCATTTCGTGGTCATTCTATCGAAGTTTTTGCAACACACTGCGCAGATCCTCAGGGATTTGCCGGCTGAAGTGGGCGCCGTTCTTGCAATCCCTCGTGATCGCATGCGTGACCACCATGACCCGTGGCGCCAGTGGGCGAACGCGTTGCCCACTGATGGCGTGGGCATGCGCCTGGTCACCATGCCGCGAGGTGGCGATAGGCACGCGGACCGGTCTCGCGATGAGGCGCTGGCGGAGATTGGATATCTCGCGGTGCGATCAACCACCGAGTGTGCTGGCGCGGACCGTCGTTGCTGCCTGCATCGCCATGTGGCACTCATCGTTGATGGCGAGCTGACCGACCGTGGGCGTGGATGGCTGCGTGATCTGGCCGAGGCGAGTCCGCGACCACATTTTATTGTGCGTCCCGTCGACGAGGTGACGGTGGCACGTGAACGGGCGAGCGCGTGGTTGGTGTGGCCGGAGACGCGGGATGTTCGTGTGACGCGTGCGCGCGGGTTGCAAGCGGCGGGGCGGCACGTCGCCGCACTGCTGTGG
>CAYZLT010000272.1:0-5148 GCA_964479175.1 uncultured Solibacteraceae bacterium
GCCTCGCTCCACTCGGGCAGGCCCACCTGCTGGATGTTGGCGAACGTCGCTTCGGCGACCGGGCGACTGAAATGGCGCGGCCACGCGGCCCCGAGCACCCGTGTGGACGCGAGCGTGGTGCCGGTCATCATCGCGGCGCCCCTCGCGATGGAATCACCGATGCCCCAGAGTTCCTTGATCAGCGGGTACGTCAGTTCGCGGAAGTAATACCAGACCGATGCGGTGCGGGGAACGACGTTGGGCTGATCGCCGCCGTTACGAATCACGTAATGCGACCGATCGAGACGAAGATGCTCGCGACGATAGTTCCAGCCGACGTTCATCAACTCGACGGCGTCGAGCGCACTCTTGCCACGCCAGGGCGCGCCGGCGGCACGGGGCTCGTGTCGGTCGAATACACGTTTGAAGGGGAGACCGCACATTCCGCCGGCTGCGCCCCAGGAGACCGACAAGTTGCGGCCGACGTGCGTAAAGAGCGCCACGTCCACGTCATTGAAGAGCCCTGCACGGACGAAATACGCCTTGGTCCCGACGAGTTCTTCCGCCGTGCCCGGCCACACGCGAATCGTACCGGGGATCTTGTCGCGCTCCATGATGCGCTTCATCACGATCGCCGCCGTGATGTTGACGGCCTGCCCCGAGTTGTGGCCCTCGCCGTGGCCTGGCGCACCCTCAACGATCGGCGACCGATACGCCACGCCGGGTTTCTGGGATGACTGCGGAATGCCGTCAATATCGGAACCCAACGCGATGACGGGTTTGGCGCTCCCCCAGCTCGCCATAAACGCGGTCGGAATGCCGGCCACGCCCTCTTCGACCGTGAATCCGTGTTGCCGCAGGATTCCGGTCAGGTATTTGTGCGTCTCGATTTCCTGGAACCCGAGCTCGCCGAAACTGAAAATCTGGTCGACCATCTGCTGCGTGAAGTCGCGCATCTTCTCGACTTCGGCAGCGACTTCGGTCTTTAGCGCGGTGACACGAGGGCTGTCAGCTGGGACCTGCGCCTGCGCCGCGACCGGCACGACGAGGACCACAACCAGGAACAGGATCGAGAGGAGTCTGGGCATGGGCCATTCTAAATGAGCCCATGGGGCAATGGGGCAATGCCAATGGGGCATAATCGAGGGGAGCATGTCCACCCTCGACACCCTGGGGCGTCCCCTGCGGAGCCTGCGCATCTCGGTGACCGACCGCTGCAATTTGCGGTGTCACTACTGCATGCCTGAGGACGAATACCTTTGGCTGCCGCGCGAGGATGTGCTGACCTATGAGGAAATCAGCGCGCTCTCGGATCTGTTTGGCGAGATGGGTGTGGACCGGTTGCGGATCACCGGGGGTGAACCACTGCTGCGCCGCGACCTGCCGTCACTCGTGGCCCAGCTCGCGCAAAAGCCCTGGCTCAACGACCTCGCAATCACGACCAACGGCGTGTTGCTGGCAGACGCCGCGGCGGAACTGCAGCAGGCGGGACTCCATCGCATCACCGTCAGCCTCGACACGCTGCGCGCGGACCGGTTCCTCGCGCTCGCACGCCGCGACTCTCTGCCCGCCGTCTTCGCCGGCATCGACGCCACACGCCGCCTCGGTTTCCGCGACCTCAAGATCGACTCGGTCATCACCCGTGGTGACAATGACGATGAGCTGGCGGACTTGTTGGAATACAGCCGCACGGTTGGGGCCGAGGTGCGGTTCATCGAATACATGGACGTCGGGGGGGCCACGCGCTGGCGCCCTGACGCGGTGGTCTCACGCGCCGAGATGCTCTCGCGCCTGGCCGAGCGGTACGGGCCGATTCAACCGCTGCCAAGCGCGCCGTCCGCGCCGGCGGACCGCTTCCAATTGCCCGATGGACTGTCGTTCGGCATCATCGCATCCACGACCCAGCCGTTTTGCCGGACGTGTGATCGCGCGCGCCTGACGGCCGACGGCGTATTGCTGCTGTGTCTCTACGCGCAACACGGCACCGATCTCCGTCGTCCCCTGCGCGCCGGTGCATCGCGCGAAACGATGCTGAATTTGCTGCAGGCGGTGTGGCGCGGTCGCGCCGATCGCGGTGCCGAGGAGCGACGCTCGGTGCCCGATCGCGGCACGTATATCCCGTTGAATGTGCTCAAGCGAGATGCCCACCTCGAAATGCATACGAGGGGCGGCTAGGAGTTATGTGTGAGTGACGGTCGGTCGGTGGTCAGTTTCCGGATGAATGCGTTGTTGCTCGTCGCCTTTTTTCTGTCCGGTGCGGTGGCGTTGGTCTATCAGGTCCTGTGGACCCGCCAGCTCGGATTGGTCTTTGGCGTCACCATTCAGGCGGCCAGCACGGTCCTCGCGTGTTTCATGGGCGGCCTTGCGCTCGGCAGTTATCTCGCCGGGCGCTGGTCCGATCACCTCCGTCGACCGCTCCGCACCTTCGCGATCGTCGAGGCCCTGATCGCGGTCAGTGCCCTGCTGACGCCTTGGCTGCTTGGTGTCGCCGATTCCGCCTTCCTGGGTCTGGTTCCCACCCTTGAAGGCGCACCGATCCTCACCATCATCACGCGGATCGGGCTGACCGCATTGGTGCTGATCCTGCCTGCGGGTCTGATGGGGATGACCTATCCGCTCGTGTTGCGGGCGGCGAGTCGCACGGCCGACGGCATTCGCCGGACCGCGTCGTTGCTGTATGCGATCAACACCACCGGCGCGATCGTCGGTGTGCTCTTTGGCAGCTTGTGGCTCGTCCCCACGATGGGCCTGAGCCGGACGTTCCTGATTGCCGCGGCGCTGAACCTGCTGGTCGCCGTGGTGGCCTGGGTCGCGAGCCTCAATGAAGCGCCCATCGAATCAACCCTCACAGGCACCACGAGTGCCACGCCGTCGTCCGATGCCTCCGCCGTCGTGTCCACGCCCCTGTCCGACCGGGCGCGGTTTACGGTGCTGCTGGTGATCGCGCTGTCGGGCACGGTCTCGCTTGCGCTGGAGATCGTGTGGTTCCGCATCCTCGTGTTTTTCCTTCGCCCGACCACCTACGCGTTTGCGAGCATGCTGGCGGCGGTGCTTGCGGGGCTGGCGATCGGGAGCTACCTCGTCACACCGTGGCTGCGACGCCGCGCTAATTGGCTGGCCATCCTTGGGGCGACCGAGATCGCCGTTGGCCTGACGGGAGTGCTCTCGGCGTTTGCCCTGGTGCGCGCCAATGACGTCATGGGGTGGTTGTTCTCGACGTTTGACGCGCTGAATCCGCCGTATGACTTCGTCCTTCCGCTGCTGTTCGCGGCGGCCTTTGCGATTCTGCCGACCGCCATCCTGCTGGGCGCCGCGTTCCCCATGGGATTGATCCTGTGGACGACGGGTGGCCAGCAGGATGACGCGCGCGTAGGCCGACGCGTGGGCACGCTGTATGCGCTCAACGTCGCCGGCGCGATTGTGGGATCGCTCGCTGGTGGCTTCATTCTGATTCCACTGCTTGGCGCCCAGCACAGCCTGGTGCTGATCGCCGCGATTCCACTGGTCGGCGGCCTGGCGCTCTTCTGGATGGCCCAGCCGCGGTTTCGACTGGTCGTGACCGGTGTCGCCACAGTCGCCTTTGCGACGACGGCCTTTTTGTTGCCCGACGTCTTCGTGGACGTGATTCGGTCACGGTATCCGGGCCATCACGTGTTGTGGCATGCCGAAGACGCGCAGGCAACCGTCTCGGTGGTACGCCATGGCGATCAACGTGTGTTGCTCATCGACGGCATGCACCACGCCAGTGACGGCCCCAGCATGATCGGGTATCACCGCGCGATCGGCGCACTGGCGGTGGCCGTGCACCACGACCCTCGAGAGGTGTTGATTGTCGGCATGGGCGGCGGTACGACGGGTGGCGGCGCGGCGATTCTGCCCAACACACGCACGACACTGGTGGAACTGTCGCCGTCGGTGGTGAAGGCCGGATCCTGGTTTGCCGGGATCAACCGCAACATCCTCGAGAACCCGAACGTGACGTTCATCGTGGCCGATGGCCGCCACTTTCTCAAGACGACCACACAGAAGTTCGATGTCATTACGGCGGATCTGATGCTGCCCCACCTCGCGGGTGCCGCGAGCCTCTACTCGGCCGACTACTACGCGCTGGCCAACAAGGCGCTCGCGCCTGGGGGCATCATGGTGCAGTGGATTCCGGCCGACACCGAATTCCAGCACAAGATGATGCTGCGCAGTTTCCTGTCGGCGTTTCCGTATGTGACGTTGTGGATGGGCGGCAGCATTGCGATCGGCTCGAATGAACCCTTGTACATCCGCGAATCGGACTTCGCGTTCAAGCTCGCGTACCCGCAAGTCCGAAAGGCTCTGGAAGAATCTGGCCTGGGCTCGTTTGATGTGCTGGTGCGGCAGTACTTCACCAACCGCAGCCAGATCGAACGGTACGTGGGTGACGGCCCGATGTTGCGCGACGACCGGCCGGTGACGGAGTACTTCCTGTCGATGCCGACCGACAGCAAACCGGTGGACCTTGCTCCGTACGCGGGACAGCCGTCGGAGATTGTGCGGCGCTGAGCGCGCCGACGTTCAGCGCGTGACTGTGTAATTCCGGTAGTCGGTGACCGAATCGGCTTTGGACCAGAGGCCCACTTTGCCGGTGACGGGGGCGGGCAATGTGAACTGGAGGGTCTGGGTGTCGTTGACCCAGCCGGTGATCTCGGCGCCGCGCACTCGCATCCGGAGGGTGCGCCATTCGCCCAGGGGCACCTCAAGGTGGACGCCGCCGTGGTGAATGCGCTCGCGCTGCCCGTCCACGACCTTCCACAACGCGGTGTCGCCGTCCTTCGTGTTGTAGCGATACGCGTGATGGTTGCCGGCGGCGTTCAGGCCAAACAGGATCGACGCGAACTGGTCGGACACGCCGCCGACCAACTTGAAGTCCACCTGGATCTCGCCGTCAGCGAACGTCTCCACACTGCGATACACGCCGTACTGAAATTGGAGTCCGGCCTTCACGCGCTCCGCAAACGCGGCTGCATCGGTTGGAAACAGCGTGGCGGCCTTGGCGTCGAGATTGTGCGGTGGCGTGCCGGTCGTCCAGTTACTGCCGTCCAGCCGCAGCACCCGCTCCCCTGCCTCGTCGCCAATCGCCCAGTTCGTAAGCGTTCGACCAACCCCGTTCTTGACGTGAGGTCGAGGGCGGCGTAGGGC
>CAYZLT010000273.1:0-5112 GCA_964479175.1 uncultured Solibacteraceae bacterium
CGCGCACCCAGTGGGGGCCGGGCAGCTCAGGGGTGGGCACCACGCCGTACCGCGTGCACGCGTGGGGACCAACCAGCAGCGACTCCGACACGCGGCCCGCCACTAGCGTCGCCAGGTACGTCGGAATGGGCGCGGCAAACGAGACGGCGTTCATGGCTGAGGCGGGACCGCCACCACACGCAACGCGCCGGGAATGCACCGGACCTCGACGTCGGCGCTTCGTGCCTGGCGGTATTCACCGTCGGTTTCGTACGCGGGTGGCGACGCGAAGTGAATCGTGAATGACGCCGCGGCCTCGCTCACGACTTCGTCCTGTCCGATGTGTGTCCCACGCGCGGCCGCCCCAAACAACTTCAGGCGACGCCACGTGGACGCATCGTGAATGGAGATGGCGTCGATTGCGCCATCGGTGAGTGAGGCGTGCGGCGCAATTTTGAAGGCGCCGCCAAAGTTCTTCGCGTTGGCCAGGATCAACATCAGGTGGCGCGTCGCGCCGCGCCGACCCTGTGGTGAGGTGATGTCGATGTCCACGCCCCCGTATCCCACCAACTGCCGGAGCGCCGAGTAGATGTAGACCGCATCACCCTTCAAGTAGGGGATGGACGGAATGTCCTCCAGCACCGCGATGTCGAACCCGAATCCCGCGATGTTCAGAAAATACTGATCTTCGATGTGTCCCACATCGACGCGTGTTTCGGCACCTTCGACGACCAGACGCGCGGTCGCGGCGAAATCACCGGCGGGCGCGCCCACGGTTTTGGCAAAGTCGTTGCCCGTGCCCGCGGCGACCAGCGCGAGCCGCACGGTATCGCCGCTCCCGGAGGCGAGCAGCCCGTTGGCGACGTTGCTCCATGTGCCGTCACCGCCAACCGCCACAAGCGTTGTGGCACCGTCGGCCACGGCGCGCGCGGCGATCGCCCGTTCGTCGGCCTTGCCGGTGGTCAGGCGCACATCGGTGACGCCCACTGCCGCAAACGCCTCACGCACGGCCGGTAACGCACGCGCACCTCGTCCCCGCCCGGCGGCGGGATTGACGATGACGCAGACGCGCGAGGGCATCAACGTGCGCCGGGGTGCAGGGTATCGAGCGGGTCGAAGGTCTGCGTGCCGTCACGCATCCACAACTCGCGGAAGGGCGTCGTGTTCACGCCATCGATGTCGAGGCCTTCGGCGAAGGCATGGGGATGCAGTGTGATCTCACCGCGTTCCTCTTCGTTCTCACTGAACGCTCCCCGCAGCGCCATCGTCGCCATATACGACCCGGTGGTGTCGTGCATGAAGGCCTGGTAGTGATGCTCGACGGGACCCCACTGGTAGTCGGTGATGCGCATGTCGAGAATCGGCGAGCCGCCGTGAGACGCGGCGACGTTGATGTCGTGCTCACCGACGGTGAAGCCCAGATCGATGTCGGCCATGAAGTGCGGCAGATGCCAGCGCGCGATGGCGTGTGCCCGGGAGTCCTTCGTGGTGGTGCCGACCAGGAACGGGTAAAACGCCGCGCGCGCCATTGGCCGTCCGGCTTCGATTCTGGGGGCGACGTGAACGGAGAGGACCAGTTCGCCGTAGGGACCGATGTTGTCGACCGATCCGCTGGTGAAGTCGAACGCCATCACCGAGAGCACGCTCTGCCCGTGGTGGGGTTCCACCGGGTGGAGATGCTTCGGCAACAACTGTCGGGCATTGTCCGTGGGAAATTCAAAGAACCCGCCGATGGCATGACGATACGCGTATAACACCTGACCTGACTTCACAGCACTCCCTCTGCACGCAGCGTGTCCACGAGAATCGCGGCCGCTTTATCAAGTTGTACGGTTGAATGCGACGCCGAAATCGAGACGCGGAACCGCGATCGGTGTTTGGCGACCGCCGGGTAGATGATCGGCTGCAGATACAATCCCGCCCGCTGCAAGGACTGGGCGATGCTGAGGATCTTGCGATCGTTGCGGATCATGATCGGGATGATCTGCGACGTGGATTCGCCGACGTCCACCCCCGCATCACTCATGAGCTTGCGGAAGTGGGCGACGTTGTTCCAGAGGGTGGTGCGCAACTGCGGCTCACGCGCCGCCACACGCAACGCGGCGAGCACACCGGCCGTCACGGCAGGGGCGAGCGCACAGGAGAACACGCGCGATCGCGCAAACCCCATCAGGTAGTTGTAGAGCCCCTGCGACCCTGCGACGTAGCCACCCTGGCCGCCGAGCGCCTTCGAGAAGGTGCCGACGTGGATGTCGATCTCGTCCTCGAGATCAAACGACTCGGCGACGCCGCGGCCGTTGTCGCCGTAGACAAACGCCGAGTGCGCTTCGTCAATCATGACGCGCGCGCCGGCATTCTTCGCGATAGCCACCAACTCGGGCAGTCGCGCCGTATCGCCGTCCATCGAATAGACGCCCTCGACAACCACGAGACGTTTGCCGCTGGTGCCCTTGAGCTTCTTCTCGAGATCGTCCGGGCGGTTGTGACGGAAGAACCGCACGTTCGCCTTGGACATAATCACGCCGTCGACGATGCTGGCGTGGACGTTCTGGTCGAGAATGGCCCAGTCCCCCGGACGCAGGAGCGCCGAAAGGAGACCGACGTTGGTGCTATAGCCGGTCGGGAAGACCATGGCGGCCGGCTTTTTCTTGAAGGCCGCCAGCTCGCGCTCGAGCGTGAGATGGAGGTCCATGGTGCCGCTGAGAATGGGCGAGCCGGCGGCGCCCAGACCATACTGGTCGAGAGCGGCCTTCGCGGCGGCGATGACTTCGGGGTGATAGGAGAGTCCCAGATAGTTGTACGACGCCAGGTTCATCAGCTCGCGATGTTCGTGGGTGAGCTGATCCTCCAGGTTGATTTGTGGACCCGGACGCGTGGACATCGGCTGCGAGAACAGGTAATACCCGCTCTTGCGTGCGTTGCCGTACCACCATTCGTCGTAGGGTTCAAAAATCGCGAACAGGTCGTCGCTGGAGGAATAATAGAAATTGCTGTAGTCGTAGACGTTCTCGGTTGCCCCATCCACTGTCTGGGGGGGCGCCACTGTTGTGCTTTCAGATTCGCTTGCCATGCCTGATCTCCGCCGAAATCCTCACCCCGCCGCTGGCCCGTCAGTTTCCGGAGTGTGGGGATGGATCCGGGGGGGCCGAACTGTTCTGTTTCTGCTGGTCTTTCTGGTCTATTTAATTTTTTTCATGGGGCTGCTGCAGCGCCTCATCATTTTCCCGCTGGCCTGGCTGTTCCCCGCGTCAGCGTCTCGTCGTTTCGCGTCCTGGATCCGGCTGCAGGCCCGAATCACGCTTGGTCTCCTGCGGGTCCTTGGTGGCGTCCGCGTCAGGGTGGAGGGCCACATCCCCCCTCAAAGCTGTATCGTCATTATGAACCATCAGTCGCTCGTCGACATTCCCATCGGTTTGTCCATCATGCCCGGCCCGCTCCCGTTGATTCCCGGCCGGCGCCGGTACGCCAAATGGATACCCGGGGTCTCGGCCTACCTGCGCGCGGCCGGAAATCCCCTGGTGTCCCAACGCGCGGAAGACCGGAAGGTCGACCTGGCCGGCATGTTGGACGCCGCCCGGCGCGTGGACGCCGGGGACGCGTCCCTGCTGATTTTCCCCGAGGGGCACCGCACCCGGGACGGCGACATCCTCCCGTTTATGCCTGGCGGCCTCCAGGTCGTCCTGAGCCGCACCCAACGCCCGGTGTATTGCGCGGTTGGCGACGGCATGTGGAAATCCCGGACCTTGAAGGACACGTTTTTTAACTTGGCCCACCTCCGGGCGCACGTCCGAATCCTCGGACCCTTCCAGCCTCCTGGGGATAAGACGGAGATTCAGGGCTTTGTGGATCGCGTTCGGGGAGAAATGATCGCGGCTCTGGCTGAGATGCGGCGGCCCCATGGTGCCTGACACCACGGCCGAGGACCTCTCGGCCTTCCTGGCCAGGGTCTTTGGCCCCTCGACCGTCGCGGTGATCCACTACGGGTCTCATGCGCAGGGGCGGCGCCCGGCCGCGGACAGCGCCTTTGATTTTTTTGTCGTGGTGGACCGGTATCGGGACGCCTACGCCTCGCTCAAAGCCGCGGTTGGGACCAGCTATGGCCCGGGCCTGGCCGCGGCGCTGGCCAATCGGCTGCCACCCAACGTGATTGCCGTGACGCAACCGCTTGCCGACGGTGCGGGCCGCCGGGCCAAGTGCTGCGTGATCTCTGTGGCGCACCTGCAGTGGGCGTGTTCGCCCCAGGCGTGGGATCACTTTTGCCAGGGGCGGCTGATGCAGGTGGTGCTCATCGGGTGGGCGCGCGACGCGCAGGCGACCGTGGCCATCAACGCGGCGCTGGACGCCGTGCGGCGCCACACGCTCGCCTGGGTGTCGCCGAGCCTGCCGACGACCTTTTCGGTGGAGGACTACCTCGTCGCGGCGTTGCGGCAGTCGTTGTCTGGCGAGATCCGGCCCGAGCAGGCGGACCACGCGAGAACCCTCGTGGCCGCGCAGATGGAGACGCTGCGGCCGCTGTATCGCGACGTGCTGGATGCCGAGGTGGCGGGTGGACGCCTCACGGTTGATGGACCGGACGTGTATCGGCTGCGGGTTACGCCCTCGGCCTGGCACCGCCTGCGCGTGCGGCTCTACTTCCACCACAGCAAAGTGCGCGCCACCGTGCGCCTCCTTAAACATCTGGTCCTCTACGAAGGCTGGCTCGACTACATCGTGCGCAAGGTGGAACGGAGCGGGAACGCCAAGGTGGACTTGACCGAGCGGGAAAAGCGATGGCCGCTCATCTTCCTGTGGCCGCGCGTGATTCGGTTCATCTGGACACGCCCGCAAAAGCGACAATAGACGCCGTGACTTCCGTCGACGTGATCGCCCTCTCCCTGGTTGCCGCCGCACTGGCGTCGATGCCCGCCTACGCATGGCTTCGGCGCGGCAAGCCCCGCGATGCCGACGTCGCGCGACGTGGCGCGTCAGTCCTGCTGGGATATTGGGTGCGCGACTGGCTCATGTGGGCGATTGGCCCCGTCGAGCGCATGGTGATTCGCGCGCGGATTTCGCCGGACGTCTTTAACTACCTCGGTGTGGCGTCTGCGCGATCGAAGCGGTGCGATAGACGGCCGTTCCCAACGCCCCCACCGC
>CAYZLT010000274.1:0-4994 GCA_964479175.1 uncultured Solibacteraceae bacterium
GCCCAGTTGACGCCCCAGGAGCGACGCGAACAGATTCCGTTCGTCGTTATCGATGACCGAGACAAGCACGTCGCTCCGGCCCACGTCCTCGGCTTCCAGCAATTCCAGGTCGGTGCCGTCGCCGTGCAGCACCAGCGCGCGATGCAGCGCGCCGGCCAGCAACGCCCCGCGTTCCCGGTCGCGCTCGATGATCCGGAGGTCGACCTCGCCGGCCGCATCAAGTCGTTGGGCCAGCCGGAAGCCGACGTCCCCGCCGCCGATGATAGTCACCACCTGCCGGGCGTGTGGCCGGCCGCCGTGAATCTGGCCCACCACCTGGGCCACCGCGTCGGGTGCGCCCATCACAAAAATCTTGTCGCCCGGCGCCAGGCGGGTGTCGCCCTTGGGGATCTCGATGGCCTCTCCGCGCTTGACGGCGACAATCAGCGCGCCATGCGGCAGGTGCAACGCGGCCAGCGGCGCGGTGGTCAGCACCGAGGTCGCGTCGAGCCGAAACTCCAGCAACCGGATGCGTCCGTCGGCAAACACCTCCGCGTCAATGGCGCCTGGCGCGGCGATGATGCGTTCGATTTCGTCGGCGAGTTGGCCCTCGGGCCAGATGATTTTCTCGATCCCGAAGTGCTGCCGCACCGTCTCGCCGATGCCGTGGGCATCGGCGAAGTCTTCGCGTGAGGCAAAACAGATCGTGCGTCCGACGCCCAGCCGATTCGCCACGGCGCACGCCACCATGTTGACCTCGTCGAGGCCGGTGCACGCGATCAGCAGATCCACGTCGCGCACCTGCGCACGCTCGAGCACCTCGGCACTGGTGCCGCTGCCGGCAAGAAACGCCACATCCAGGGATTCGAAGCGCTTCCCGACGTCCGGATTCTGGTCAACGATCGAGAGGTTGTGATCCTGGGAGAGTTCGCGCGCAAGCGCGAACCCGATTTCGCCGCCGCCGACGATGATGATTCGCAGTGGGTGTACTCCGTGTTGGGCATCCTGATGGTATCGCCAGCACGCACGCCTGTCCACCCGCGCCCCGCAGCGCCTTGCGGCTACCGCTCTTGCAGACAGATCCGTTTCATCACACCCTCAGCCACGACGACACCATCCACGGCGCCGCTTGACTCGGCGATTGGGAATCGCAGCGTCTGGAGTTCGCCCCGCAGCCGGGCACCTGTCTGCACAAGCAGCTCATCAAAAAGGTGGTCACCGTCGGTGGCAAAGCCGGTGTCGTGTACGACGTGCGCCTGCGTGTGCGCGGGATGTTTGAGGCGACGACGATCCGGGAGGGCGAGACACCGGACCCGGCCTTGCCGATCGCATGCAGATCACTCAGGGCGCACTGACACGCCGCTGGACGGCCAGAGGCTCCGCCTCGACGTGCTGCGCGTCACGGCACGCACCAGGCGCGACCACTGACAACAACTTCAGTCTGCGAGCCAACGTCCGCTGGTGCCATTCGTGGTTGCCGTAGACTCTTGTGATGGCCCGTGGGTGGGAAAGCAAGTCGGTTGAAGCCCAGCAGGCTGACCGCGAGCAGGAGCGTCCGGCCGGCGTGCCGATGTCGCCCGAGGATGCCGTGCGCCACGCGCAGCGGCGGACGCTCGAGCTGACCCGCGCCCGCGCACTCGCCGACCTGGTGGTAGCGCGATCTCCGGCCCACCGCGCGATGCTCGAAGCCGCGCTCCGGGCGCTGGACGATCAACTGCGGACTCTCGGTCCCGCGGCTTCCGCCTGAGACCCTGCCCCACCTTCTGCATCGCCGCGAGGAACCGGAGGGCTCACATCGCGGTTCGTTCGTGCCGTGGTATCGGGGCGCGTCGTCGTCACTTGAACGCGAACGAATCCAGTGCGGACTTCCGGTGGAAGCCGCACGCCAAATCGATGGCACTCGCGAGGTTTCCGCCTGAGAACGCGCGTCTTGTGGCAGGATCCACTGGCATGCCCTTCACTCTTGCGCAGTGTCCGGGACCAGCACGGCTCGGAGCCGTCCTGCTTGTCCTGGTCCTGCCCGCCGCACTCGCGTCTCACACGCCCGATCCCGGGCCTGTCCTTGCCGCGGCCCGCTCGGCACTGGGAGGCGACGCGCGGCTGAAAGCTGTGCGAAGCGTGGTCGTGACCGGCCGGACGCGGCTCGTCCGCGGCAACAATCTCGTGCCGATTGAGTTCGAAATCGCCTGCGAGTTTCCCGACCGGTATGTCCGCCAGAACGAAATTCCCGCTGAAGAAACGGGCGTGATGAAAACCGGGTTCAACGGTGACCTTCTGATCCAGGTGCCTGATACGGCCGCGCGCCTGGACACAACGGCTCGTGCGGCGCTGGTCCGAGCAAGCAAGCAGGACTTCGCTCGATGGAGCCTGGGTCTGTTCGTGACGTCATTGCCGAGCTACCCTCTCACGTTCGCGTACGCCGGCCGCGCGCAGGCGCCCGCAGGCGCGGCCGACGCCATCAGCGCGACGAGCCCGGACGGCTTCGCGTTGCGCCTGTTCATCGACACCACCACGCACCTGCCCGCGATGGTGGCGTGGCAGGTCGAGGCCGTTGAACACCGGCTCTATTTCGCCGAGTACCGGGACGTGGACGGCCTGCGCTGGCCGTTCCTGATGCGGCGCGCGGTGGGCGGCGACACCGTGGAGGAAACGACCATCGATCGGTACCGCGTCAACGCAAAGATCGACGCCAGGAAATTCGAGGTGGCCCGTTGATCCGGGTGGTCGCTGCGCTGCTGTGCATAGGTGTCGCGCCCGCTGTCGCGATCGCGGCTCAGGCTCCTCGCGCAGCCAATCAGGACGTGCGGTTGATGCTTACCGTCGTCGATCAGAGTGGCGGCGTCATCCCCGGGGCCCTCGTCACGCTCACGGGGCTCGACGACGCAACCAAAGAGGCGGTGGTCGCACCGCTGGCGACATCGCCGGTTGGAGTGGCCGCATTTGATCGCCTGATGCCGGGCCGGTATTCGATCCGGGCAGAGTTGGCGGGTTTCGAGACAGGTGTGCTGTCGAACGTTCAGCTGCGATCGGGCGACAACCGGCGAGCCATCGTGCTCGCTGTCGGAAAGGTTGAGAGCGTCGTCACCGTGGCGCGAGACGCCCAGACGGCCGCCGCAGACCCGCGCGGCGCCTTCCGTACGATGCTCACGCGCGAGGAGATCAACGCCCTGTCGGACGACCCGGCCGAGATGGCCCAGCAGTTACTGGACATGGCCGGCGGCAACACCGTCTTCACCATTGACGGCTTCTCGGGCGCACCACTGCCGCCCAAGGCCTTCATGAAGTCCATCCACATTGTGCGCGACTCGTTCGCGGCCGAGAACCATGCGCAGGAGTTTGAGCAGATCGCCATCATCACGCAACCCGGCATCGGCAGACTTGCCGGCACCGCGACGGCCAGGTACCGCGATGGCGCGATGACCGGGCGCAGTCCGTTCACGCAGGTCAAGGGCCCGGAACGGAGCCAGACCTACCAGGCCAACGTGGGCGGCACGATTGTGCAGGACAAGAGTTCATTCGCCATCGCGACCAGCCGGGGCTGGGCGTTCGACACGCCCAATCTCTATGCCGCGCTGCCCAACGGCACGCGCGCAGAAGCCCTCGGCCTGCGACGCCCGACCGACACCTGGAACGTCGTGGGCCTGCTCGACTACGCACTGACCCGCAATCACACGCTGCGCGGTTCGTTCGACGTCACCGGATCGGATCGCCGCAACCTCGGCGTGGGCGCGTACGATTTGACCGAGCGCGCGTTCTCCTCCTCGTCGCGCACTGGCGGACTGCGGCTGCAGGAGAATGGCCCGGTCGGCCGCCGATTGTTCCTCGACACGCGCGTACAGCTGCAGTGGGCCAGCACCGACGCGCGAGCCACCGTCGAGGAGCCGACCATCGTGGTGACCGATGCCTTTACCAGCGGTGGCGCGCAGGTGCGGGGCGGCAATCACACCCGGGCATTTACATTCGCGTCAGACCTCGACTATATCCGCGGCGTGCATTCGTTCCGCGTGGGGGTCCTCTTCGAAGGCGGGCGCTACGCGCCCGACGATGGGGCGAACTATCTCGGGACCTACATGTTCACGAGTCGCGAAGCGTTTGCTGCCGGACAGCCGGCCACCTATACACGTCGCATCGGTGAGGCGCGAGTTGAGTACTGGAACACACGCGCCGGCGTGTACGTCCAGGACGACATGCGATTGGGCAAAAGCCTCACGCTCAGTCCCGGCCTGCGCCTTGAGTCCCACAACTTGGTCAGCCACGGTTGGAAACTTGCCCCGCGCCTGGGCGGGACGTGGGCGCCCTTCAAGAGCGGGCGCACCACCGTACGATCCAGCTACGGCGTGTTTTATGCCTGGCTCAATCCGGCCACATACGAGCAGACGTTGCGCGTCGATGGCGTCCGGCAACAGGAACTCATCATGACGCGCCCGAGCTTCCCGGACCCCGGACCTGTCGGACTCTTCCTCTCCAGCAACAAATACGTGCTCGGTAAGGTCGCGCTCGCCAGAACGCAGGCCTTCACCGCCGGCATGGACCAGGTTCTGACCAGGGAGATCTCGCTGGCCCTGCTGTTCAGGGAGACGGAATGGTCAGGCAATCTGTACGGCCGCAACCTCAACGCGCCGGTGGCTGGCGCGCGACCCGACTCCAGGTTCGCGAACATCATCGAGACGTCCTCGGGCGCCAGGATGAAGGGACGCCAGGCCGTGGCCACGCTGACGCTGAACCTGGCAGGAGGATCGCGAACAGCCAGCCAGGCGCGGTTCAACTGGCGGCGTGAAACCATCAGGTTCCAATACATCTGGGCCCGGTTTGAGAGCGACTCAGAAGGCGCCTTCGCGGTGCCCCCCAGTGGTTCGCTCGCAACCGAGTGGGCGCCGATTGCCGGCGATCGCCGTCACCGCATCGCCTTCTCTGTCAATAGCCAGGCGCTCAGGAATCTCAACGCCACACTCAGTCTTGCGGCCAACAGCGGGACGCCCTACACGATCACTACCGGCCTGGACGACAACGGTGAC
>CAYZLT010000275.1:0-4389 GCA_964479175.1 uncultured Solibacteraceae bacterium
GTGGTGGTGGGGGGGGCGGCGTGCAGGTGGTTTCAACCTTGGCGACCTTGAAGTAATCGTTCGACTCGTCCGTCTTGGCGGCGATGACGACCACGTTGCCGGATTCGCCTGCGCTGTTGAAGGTGAACGAGCGGGCGCTCGAGCCACCCGTCGATGTCTCCGGGCTGCCAAGGCCGGTCAGCACCGAGTCACTCAACATCACCGAGGACGAGTAGGCGCCGGGGACGTTGCCGACCCAGACTTGTGCGTCACTGTCACCGGAGACGTATCCGATCGTCGCCTTGGTCACAACCACAGGCTGGTCGAACACAAAGACCACGTAGTTATTGCGGCCGTTGTTATCCACGGTGTGCGTCACGCCAGAGCCGCTTTCGCTGGTATCGGTCACGCCTAGGCCGGCGGTGCCGAAGGCGCCGAGGAAGCCCTGCGCCCAAGCGCCGTTGGACTTGTCGCGGCTGAACGCCATGGTCTTCACTGAGGCGCCGCTGGCCGTGAACGTCCGCACGTTTCCGGCCGAACCCGAGGACGAATTCTGGTTCAGCGTAAACGCCCGCGCCACACAGGGCGGCGTCGGTGTCTTGCCGAAGTAGTGATCCGGATCCTGCGCCGTGACGTTCGGCCCCACCGGCGGCTTGCCGGTGACGGTGCCCATGTTGACGTACTGGCCGGCCACTGCAGTGCCCGTCGCCGTGCACGTGGTCGTCGCGCCGGGCGCCAGCTGGCTCACCGGGCACACCACCGACGCGACCTTGTTGTCGGTCACCGCCACGTTGGTCAGGAGCACGTTGCCGGTGTTCTTGACCTCGTAGGTCCAGGTCACCGCGCCACCGACGAGGATTTCGATGCCGGGCGCCGTGTTGTTGTTCGTGCCGTTGGTCTTCTTGACCAGCGTGATTGCAGGGGCCGAACCAAAGTAGTGATCCGGATCCTGCGCCGTAACGTTCGGGCCGACCGGCGGCTTGCCGGTGACCGTGCCGGTGTTCTTGTACTGCCCCGCCGCCGCGACACCCGTCGCGGTGCACGTCGTGCTCGCACCGGCCGCCAACGAGGACACCGGGCAGCTCACCGCACCGATTTTGTCGTCAGACAGGCTGAGGTTGGTCAGCGTCACGTTGCCGGTGTTCGTCACGTCGTAGGTCCAGGTCACCGTGGACCCGGTCGCCACCAGAATGCCGGGCGCCGTGTTGTTGTTCGTGCCGTTGGTCTTCTTCACCAGGCTGATCGAGGGATCCGCCACCGGTTCCGGTGCGGTCGCACAGCTCACGTCGAGTTTGGCGATCTTGAAGTAGTCGTTGGACTCGTTCGTCTTCGCCGCGATGACCACCACGTTGCCGGACGCGTTCGCGTTGTTGAACGCGAATGTGCGCGCACTGGATCCACCCAGCGAGGTTGCCGAGCTTCCCAGGCCGGCCAGGATGGCATCGCTCAGCATCAGCGAAGACGAGTAGGCGCCGGGGAGGTTACCCACCCAGACCTCCGCGTCGCTGTCGCCAGAGACATATCCCAGCGTCGCCTGGTTGACGACGACCGGCGCGTCGAACACAAACACGACGTAGTTGTTCCGGCCGTTGTTGTCGACGGTATGTGTGGTGCCCGAGCCGTTTTCGCTTGAGTCGGTCACGCCCAGGCCGGCCGTGCCGAACGCGCCCAGGAAGGCCTTGGCCCAGCTGCCGTTCGACTTGTCGCGGCTGAACGCCATCGCCTTCACCGAGGTGCCGCTGGTCGTGAACGTCCGGACGTTGCCGGTCGAGCCCGACGCCTGGTTCTGATTCAGCGTGAACGACTTGGCCACGCAGGGTGCCGGGCCCCCGCCACAGCCGAGCAGGCCCTGGTTCACGGTGCCCTCATGGAAGTTCATGATGATGGATTCGAGCAGGTCCTTCAGGGAGTTGATGGTCACGCCACTCGGCAGTGCCGACGTCTGGCCGCCAATCACCTTGTTGGCCATGACGAGGATTTCGTCCACCGTCTGGCCGGCGAGCGGACCGGACAGCATCACGAGGCTGCCCAGGCCGTCCTGCGTGACGCCGGCTGCCGAGAAGTCGACCGCCAGTTGAAGCGCCAGGAGCTGCGCCGCGAAGTTGCCCGCCGACGAGCTGGTCGGGTTGGTCGCGCTCGAGTTCAGCACGTTCGATGAACCACCCTGCGGCAGGAAGTTCTCAATCGCCGATGCACTGGTGAACTTCAGCCACTTCGTGCCGCCGATCCTCACGAAGCCATCCGGATACACGATGCTGAAGTTGTTCTTCAGCAGCATGCCTGGATTGTTGCCGCTCGGCTTCGAGCCCCAGCCACCCTGTGAGTAGGTGGTGAAGCCGTTGGTCGTGCAAGGCGGCGAGGTCTTGCCGAAGTAGTTGTCCGGGTCCGCCGCAGTCACGTTCGGGCCCACCGGCGGCTTGCCGGTAACCGTGCCGAGATTGGTGTACTGGCCCGCGATCGCAACACCCGTCGCCGAGCAGGTCGTGCTCGCGTTGGGCGCCAGCTGGCTGACCGGGCACGTCACAGTGCCGATCTTGTCGTCGGTCAGCGCGAGGCTGGTCAGCAGCACGTTGCCGGTGTTGCGAACCTCGTAGGTCCAGGTCACGGTCGAACCCACCGCCACCTCAACACCTGGGGCGGTGTTGTTGTTGGTGCCGTTGGTCTTCTTGACCAGCGTGATGGCCGGCGCATTACCGAAGTAGTTGTCCGGGTCGTTCGCCGTGACGTTCGGCCCCACCGGCGGCTTGCCGGTGGCCGTGCCCATGTTGGTGTACTGCCCTGCAACCGCCGTGCCCGTCGCCGTGCAGGTCGTCGATGCGCCAGCAGCCAGTTGGCTGACCGGGCACGTGACCGCGCCGATCTTGTCATCGGTCAGCGTCAGGTTCGTCAACAACACGTTGCCGGTGTTGCGGATCTCGTAGGTCCACGTCACCGTTGAACCGAACGCGACCAACACACCAGGCGCCACGTTGTTGTCCGTGCCGTTGGTCTTCTTGACCAGCGTGATGGCCGGCTGCGGCGCGATTTCACCGAAGTTATTGTTCGTGCCGTTCACCCCGGGACCGAGATCAATGACCGCGAACTGGTCGTTGTTGGTCTCACCGTTGCCGGGCGTGCCCTGCGTGTCCTTGCCGTCAAGGTAGGCTGCCGGCTGTGTCTCGGTCACCGTGTAGGTGCCGGGTACCAAGCTCGCAAACTCCCAGAAGCCAGTGGCATTGGTCGTGGTCACCGACGAGACCACTGCGCCAAACACGTCGGCACCGGACAGCGTCACGACCACACCGACAATCGGTGCCTCGCCCGCGTCCTTGTTGCCGTCGTTGTCGGCATCGACATACACGAAGCCGGAGAGCGACGACGAGCGCAACTCGCCGAAGTTGTTGTTGGTGCCATTGACACCCGAGCCCAGGGTGATGGTGGTGAACACGTCGCCACCCACCGTGCCGGTGCCGGGCGTGCCCTGCGTGTCCTGGCCGTCGATGTAGCTGGCCGGCTGGGTCTCGGTCACGGTGTAGCTACCAGGAACGAGATTCGCGAACTCGTAGAACCCGAGGGCGTTCGTGGTCGTGGACGCACTCACGGCCGCACCGAACGTGTCGGTGCCCATGAGGTTGACCACGGTGCCCGCGATGGGCGCCTCACCCGCGTCCTTCACACCGTCGTTGTCGGCGTCGAAGTAGACGAAGCCTGAAATCGACGCCGGCTCGAGGCCGAGGTAGTGATCCGGGTTCTCGTCGGTGACGGGCGGACCCGTCGGCGGCTGTCCGGTGACCGTCGCGTCGTTGCGGTACTGGCCCGTCGTGGCGACGCCCGTGGCTGTGCAGTCCTGCGTGGCGGAGACCGCCAGCGTCGGAATCACGCAGACGTTACCCGTCAACTTGTCGTCGGTCACCGTCACGTTCGTGAGGCCAACGTTGCCCGTGTTGGTCACGCGGTAGGTCCACGTCACTGTGGACCCGACCATCACCTGAGGACCGGGGGCCACGTCGTTGTCCGTGCCGTTGGTCAACTTGACCAGCGAGATGCTCGGCGTCTGGCCGTAGTGATGGTCCGGATCTTCGTCGGTCACCGGCGGGCCGCTGGGCGGCGTGCCCACAACCGTGCCCATGTTCACATACTGGCCCACCACCGCCACCGTCGACGCGGTGCACTGCTGCGTGGCGCCGGCCGCCAGGTTCGCAATCACACACACGTTGCCGGGCAGCTTGTCGTCGGTCACCGTCACGTTGGTGAGCGCCACGTTGCCCGTGTTGGTCACGTCGTAGGTGAAGTTCACCGTCGAACCCACCGCCACGTAGACACCCGGCGCAGTGTTGTTGTCGCTGCCGTTGGTCTTCTTGACGATCGTGACGCTGGGCGTCTGGCCGTAGTGATGGTCCGGATCTTCGTCGGTCACCGGCGGGCCGCTGG
>CAYZLT010000275.1:4489-4983 GCA_964479175.1 uncultured Solibacteraceae bacterium
CCACGTAGACACCCGGCGCAGTGTTGTTGTCGCTGCCGTTGGTCTTCTTGACGATACTGATCGAGGGCGTCTGACCGAAGTACGTGTCCGGATCGCAGGCGCGCCACGCGTTGACCGCGCCTGTGGGCGCAGTGGCAACCGCGCAGCCATTGTTCAGATACGCCCCTGCAATCGCCGGCTTCGTCGCCGTGAAGCTCCAAACCTCAGTCAGGTCCAGCTTCGAGTCGCTGTTCGCATCGCCCGACTGATACGTGGCCGCGAAGTCGTCGGTCAGGTTTGCCACCGTCCCGTTGTCATCGTTCACGGTCACGCCGCTCAGCGCGACGTTGCCGATGTTGGTCACCGTATAGGTCCACACCACCGGCGAACCCACTGCCACGAACACGCCCGGCCCGTCGTTATCGTCGTTGCCGTTGGTCACCTTGACGATCGAGATGCCCGGTGAGGACCCGAAGTAGTTGTCCGGGTCGTTGTCCGTCACGTCCGGGCCCACG
>CAYZLT010000276.1:0-4983 GCA_964479175.1 uncultured Solibacteraceae bacterium
GTACGTGACGGGCCGTGTGGCGGGCGCGCCGCCGCGACCACCGCCGGTACCACGGAAGCGCTGGACCACCGGTGCCATCTCGTCGGAAGGCAGCGCGATGATTTCCTGCAGGTTGGGCACACTCGACATCGCGGGGGCCGGTGCGGGCGAGATCGTGGCGATGACCGCTGTTGTCGCTGCCGCAAGGCCTGTGGCCTCCTGATTGGCTGCCGCCACCGGTTCACGCAGGAAGATCGCGTAGTCGGTCAGCGCCTTTTCCAGATGCGCCATGGGCATCGGCATCCACCAACTGAACAGCGGATCAAAGGTGTTGTAGTGGTTGAACCACTCCGTGAAGCTGGCGCGCATCGCGTCGACGGCATCCGCGCCGTTGCGCGCCATCGCCGGCGTCACGCGCATCGCGTCTTTGGCCACGGCGCCCGGCGCCAGTCCGGCCTGCAGCGAGGCACGCACACGCGCCACGGATTTGGTGATGCGGTCGACGGCCGCCGCCGAGGCCTGGGCGTTCATGTCGCCCATGCGCATCCGGTGTTCAATCACCGCGATCACGTCCGGGGCAAAGGGGACGACCGGCATCACCGCCGCGACCGCTGCGGCGTCGACATCCAGCTGTTTCAGGTTGGCCTCGATCGTGGCCTTGAGTGCCTGCAGGTCCGTCTGCGCGGCGGAACTGAACGCGGCCGCGTTCACGCCGGCCAGCGCAGCCTGCCAGTCCATGTCGAATCGCTTTATTCGTGCAATCCGGTTCGGGGAGAGGGAGGTGGTGAAGGTCTGGGTGGGTGCGGCCGGCGCGGCCGGTGCCGCCGCCTGTCCGCCTCGTCCGCCTCGTCCGCCGCCTCCCTGGCGTCCTGCGCCCGGCAAGTAGTTGCCGTTCAGTGTGGTGCGGTCCTGGGTATAACGCTGGGTGACCAGTCGCATTTCGCTCAGGGCCGGAGAGAGCAGAGACCGCAGATCGGTCGGCACCTCATCTTGAGCCGCCTGCGGCACCGCCACCCACGCCATCGTCGCCATTCCAGCCACGAGGGCGTACATTCCTGCCTGTCGCGTGAACCTCGTCGTCATGTCAGCCGTCTCCCGCCGGTAGTTTATGCAACTTTTCTACGTCTGCGGTGTTTGTCTGGCAGTGACCGACGCACAGCCGGGTCAATCGTGACCATTGCCGGGAGATTCGAGGCGTTCCTCCTTGAATTTCAGGACATGGTGTTCGCGACGGCTCTGCGCCTGCTCGGCAACCCAGCGGAGGCGGAAGACGTGGCTCAGACGGTATTTCTCAAAGCGTTTGAACGCTTCGGCGAACTTGACGGCAATCCGTCCGCACCCGGCTGGCTCAAGACCGTGGCCACCAACGAGTGCCTCAATCACCTGGCACGGTACCGCAAGCGCTGGAGTTTTTTTGCCGACGCCCCCGAGAACCCTGGACGATGGACCCACCTGCGCCAAGGCTCCGGCGGGCAAGTCCTGTCGGACCTTGAACAGCAGGCAGACTATGCGGCCCTGGATGCCGCGCTGAGGGCGCTGCCCGCGTCGCAGCGTGTGCCCATCGTGTTGTTCCATTTTGATGAACTCAGCTACCAGCAGATCGCCGAGCGACTGAAGGTGTCGATCAGCAAGGTGAAAACCGACATTCACCGCGGACGCGAGACCTTGCGCGCGGTGCTCACCAACGACGGGAGCCGACGATGACCGGACATTCCATGGATCCAATTGACCCATGTGCTGCTGATCTGCATGTGGCCCTGCGGTCGATTCCGTCGCCGCGGGCGCCTCACACGCTGGCGCCGCGAGTGATGGCGGCGGTGCACGTGCACCTGGCGCGTGCCGCCTCCACCCCCCGCACCTGGTTTGAGTGGTCGGTGCCGACGCAACTGGCGTCGGTCCTCGGCTTTGTCGCGCTGGTGGCGGCCGCGGCGATGGTGTGGCCCTCGGTCCAGGCGTTTGTGGCTCAGGCCACGTCGATTGACGAGGTGCGTGTGGCCTCCGTCTTTTTTCAGTCGATCTGGCAGCCCGTGATGGTGTGGGTGCTGGCCGGGATGACCGCCATCGTGTTGTTTTGCGCCACGGTTGGCGCGTTGCTTGGTCGCCTCGCCCTGGGAGGAGCGTCCCGATGACCCGTTCAACTCTGTGTACTTTCGCTGCGGCGATGTTTCTGGCGTCCACCACGGCGTCGGTGTCGGCTGCCGTCTCCGTGCAGCGGCCGGGTGCCGCGCCGCCGCCGCCACAAACACGACCCGCGGATCCCATACGTCCGACCCCCACGCCAGTCCCGGAGCCGGCCACTGCCACTGAGACGACCGAAGAGCCAAGGCGTGAGCTACGGGACCTCGAGTATCGCAATCGTCGCCCCGCACTCCGCGTCGGCCAGGACTACACGCTGCGTGCCGGCGAAACGGTCCGCGACGTGACCGTGGTGTTTGGCAACGCGCGCGTCGAGGGTCGCGTTCGGGGGGATCTCGTCGTGGTGCTGGGCGACGCGCGCCTTGGGGCGACCGCCATCATCGACGGGTCGTTTGTCGTTGTCGGTGGTCAGGCCGACATTGAGCCCGGTGCGTTGGTCCGCCGTGATGTCGTCACCGTCGGCACCAGTCTCAACGCGCCGGGGGACTTCATCTTCGCCGGCGAGCACATCGTCATCGGCAACGCCATGCTGGGCGAGTGGATGCGATCGGTCGCGCCGTGGGTGACCACGGGCCTGCTGTGGGGACGACCGATCGTGCCCAGCATCGGGTGGGTCTGGACGGTCATCTTCAGCTTCTTCGTTGTGTATCTGCTGGTAAACCTGCTGTTGCACGAGCCGGTGCGAGCCACTGCTGAGGTGCTGGCGCGCCGGCCGTTTGGCACCTTTCTGGTCGGGCTGCTGGTGCTCCTCATGTGGGCGCCGATCTCCGCGCTTCTGGCCGTCTCGATTGTCGGCATCATTGTGATTCCGTTTTTCCTGAGCGCCCTGGTCGTGGCCGCCGTGGTGGGGCGCGTGGGTGTGGCCCGCTGGATTGGCAACAGCCTGATCGCACCGGCTGATCCGTCCAGCCGCGTGCTGGCGCTGCGCTCGTTTGTGTTCGGGTTTGTGTTGTTGACGTTGACCTACATGGTGCCCGTGCTCGGATTTGTGGCCTGGGGCCTTGTCGGTGTGTTTGGGTTGGGGGCCGCCGTGATGGCGTTCCTCACCGCGTGGAGAAAAGAAAGCCCGAAGCCCACACCGGCCGCACCGCCCGCACCATCGGCATTCGTGCCACCCTCCGTGGTCCCAGTTCCTCCCATAGCGCCCGACCCTGGTCCGGTGTCTTCGGCGACTCCGGGAGGCTTCGCCCGCGCGTCATTTCTCGACCGGGCAGTGGCCTTCGGGTTGGACGTCCTGCTGGTGGCCGTCATTCACGAGGGACTCGAGGGCACGTTCTTCCCGAGGTACAGCGAGTTCTTCTTTCCGATGCTGGTGATTTATTTCATCGCGTTCTGGACATGGAAGGGCACGACGGTTGGCGGAATTGTGATGAAGCTCAAAGTCATCAAGACGACCGGCGCCCCGGTCGAAGCGGCCGACGCCATCGTGCGCGCGCTGGCCGGCGTGTTGTCGTTTGTTGCATTCGGCATCGGTGTTCTGTGGATTCTCAAGAACGACGATCTTGCGCCTGACGGTCTGCCGGCCAGACAAGGTTGGCATGACAAGGCCGTGGGCACATGGGTGATCAAAGAATCGGCTGTCTGATATCAGGATTCGTCACTTGATCTCGCCGTAGAACTTCCAGTCGAGCGACAGGTCGCGCGTCAACGGCATCTTCGAGAGGGCCAGGCGTGTATAGGGGAAGGGCATCGAGCCCTGCAGCACCACCGCGTCGTGAAACTCCTTGAGTGTCATCTGGCCTGAGTCCACCAGTTCCGCCTTGAGGCCGCGCAGCTGAAGACCACCGAGCAGATAGGCCGCCTGATACAGCGGGCCGTAGTTGCCCTGGAACGAGCGGCGCACTTCGGCGGTGGCGTTCTCGCGCTCGTGGCCCACCTCGTTCACCAGGAAATCGACCGCTTCCTGCGGTGACCAGCGGCCCATATGGAAGTTCAGGGAAAAGACGATGCGCGCCGCGCGGTGCATGCGCCAGAAGAGCGCGCCGACTTTTTTCTCCGGAGTGTCGTGGAAGCCGATCTCGTAGAGCAGCGTTTCCCAGTACAGCGGCCAGCCTTCGCCGTAAAACGGGGTGCTGATGCCGAGGTTGGCGCGATGGCCGGTGAGTCGCTGGCCCATGTAGCCCGTGTAGTTGTGCCCCGGAATCAGTTCATGGCCGGCCGTCGCATTCGAGAAGCCCGGGTTGTTGCCGCGCATGCTCTGGATACGCTGGTCGTATTCCATCGTGCTCGTCGGGTACGACACGGTGATTTGTGATCCGCCGAGGAAGAATGGATTCACGAGCTGACGTTCAGGCGACATCATGCCCATG
The DNA here is from genome assembly GCA_964479175.1 of uncultured Solibacteraceae bacterium. Classification (GTDB taxonomy): domain Bacteria; phylum Acidobacteriota; class Vicinamibacteria; order Vicinamibacterales; family SCN-69-37; genus SYFT01. Next base: position 4,425 of record CAYZLT010000276.1, read on the forward strand.
CGAAGCGCCTCTCGGTTGACCGGCGAGACCGTGATCAGATCGTTGATGATCAGGTAGTCGGCCGCGTGGTACACCAGGTCGCGGATCATCTCCGGCTGTCTGCCCGGCGGTACGGCGGTGTTCTTGGTGTGTTCGAGCGCTTTCATCCAGTCGCTGCCAACACCCAGTTCGGCGGCGGCCTTTTCCATCTCCTTCACCGTCCACGCAAACTCGCGGTTGCCCAGTTCAATCAGTTCTTCCGGAGAGTACGGAATCATCTCGTCGGCGAGATCGAGCATCAGTCCATCACGCCCACGCGCCGGACCGGTGATGCCGCTGTTGTCGGTCTTGCGCGGGATGTCGGCGGGGGCCACGAAGTTCGCGCGCGCGATCTGCTGCTCACACATGCGTGTGATCGCGAGGTAGTTGACCTGGCCGTTGCGCGACAACCGGTCGAAGTCGAGGGTCTTGAGCGCGTCGAGCCACGCCTGATGGAAGCCGACGTCACGCACAGGGGCCGGGGCTGCACCTGGTGCGCCTGCGCGACCACCGCCCCGACCACCACCGCCGGCTCCGGTGC
>CAYZLT010000277.1:0-4973 GCA_964479175.1 uncultured Solibacteraceae bacterium
AACCGCAGCGAAGCGGGTGTTAGCCCGCCCGTTTGATTCTGTAAGTAGAGATTTTTCGGGAGAGGGTATTCCGGTGCAGACCGGTGATTTTGGCGGCTTTGCAGACGTTGAAGTCTGTCTTCGCCAGTGCGCGGGCGATGAACATGCGCTCGAACTCGCGCTGAGCATCCTCAAACAGGATGCCGCGGTCAAGCAAATGCTGCACGAGCGTGTCCAGATCGTCTTTAATCATGGGCACGCGATCACGCGACGTCCAGATCGTGCCCGGTGATCACGCGGTACGCCTCGAGGTACTTCGCGCGGGTCTTGGCGACGACGTCCCCGGGCAGGGAGGGCACCGGCGGCTGTTTGTTCCAGCCGATTTCCTCCAGGTAGTCGCGCACAAACTGTTTGTCGAAGCTGGGCTGGGCTCGGCCTGGTCCGTACTGCTCCTTGGGCCAGAAGCGCGACGAATCGGGCGTCAGCACCTCGTCGATCAAGACCAGTTCGTTGCCTTTGGCTTCGTCGATGCCAAATTCGAACTTGGTGTCGGCAATGATGATCCCGCACGTTTCGGCGTGTGCGACCCCACGGCTGTAAATTTCGAGCGTGAGCGCCTTCAGGCGGGCAATCAGCTCCTCGCCCACAATCTTGCCGGCCTCGGCCTCGCTGATGTTTTCGTCGTGGCCCGACTCGGCCTTGGTCGCGGGCGTGAAGATCGGCTGGGGCAGTCGCGACGAATCCACAAGGCCGGCGGGAAGCGGAATCCCGCACACGGCGCCGGTCTTGTTGTAATCCTTCAGGCCCGAGCCCGACAGGAATCCACGCGCCACACACTCCACCTGGAGCGGGTTGGTCTTGCGGACCAGCATCGACCGGCCACGCAGGATGTCCCGATGTTCACGCGCCTCGGCGGGGAAGTCGTCCACGTTCACCGAAATCAGGTGGTGCGGAACCAGATCACCAATCTTCGAGAACCAGAACGCCGACAACTGCGTGAGTACTTTGCCCTTGTCGGGAATGCCGGAGCCCAGCACGTAGTCAAACGCCGAGATGCGATCGGTCGCGACGATCAAGAGCGTGTCGCCCAGATCGTAGACGTCACGGACTTTGCCGCGACGCTGCAACGTGAGACCAGAGAGATGTGTTTCGAGAACCAGTGAAGACATGACGTGAAGGAACCCGAAGGTTAGAACATTTCTTACCTGCGCACAACAATTTCTCCACGTGTATTTCGAATTGTCACGCGCGACGCACGGCCCGTGCCAAACGTGTGGACTAATTTCGTATTTTCGCCGACGGTGTCCGGTGTCAGATTGACGTCAGCGGCCTGGATTTTGCCGCCGGTGCTCATCGCATCAAGCTCCACCGACGCCGTGTCCTTGATGATCACGCGTGCGGTCTGGTCGGTCGTCAGAATTGTAACAGGCGCATTGCCCGTGAGCGTCACCTCGACCTCCGCACGGCGCATATCCACTTTGCTTTCCGCCGCCGGACTATTCAACGTGACACGACCGTCGGTGCCACGCACAATCGTCGGCCCACGATGTCCAGTCACCGTGATCTCGGCCCGCTGCGAATCCACCTCAACCGCGCCGGCCGATGTCAGAATTGTGCACTCACCGTCGCGCACATCCAACGTGAGCCCGGCCGTGACGTTCTCGAACTTGCTCTGCAGCCGCACCAGCCGCAGCTTCACGCTGCCGGCGTTGGTGACCGTGACGTCGCCATCCTGGTGAGTCCCGGTCACGGCACCGGCGATATCGGTGAGGGTGACCTCGCCGCTGGCCGATTCGATATGCGCCGTGGCCACCCCGGTCATCGTCACGCCGACGGCGTTTTCCACCCGAACCGCGAGGCGCGCCGGGACCTTCACCACCAGTGTCGACTGCTGGCTCGCTTCATCCGGATAACTGACGCGCAGGACGAGCGATTCCGCCACATCATCGCGCTCAAACACGGTCTTGTCTGCATACGCCTTCGCCGTCTCATCGTCTGGCCCGTCGGACGAGACCGTCAGGGCGTATTCAATGTCGTTGCGATTTTCGCCGACGACCGTGACGGACTGGCTGACGCGCAGGATGCGGAGTTCGCGGTGCCCGGCTTCGAGGGGAATGGTGGCCGTGTGCGTCACATTGGCGCGGCCGGGGTTTCCCCGCATCTCCCGCCGGGCTTCATTAAAGATGTTCGCAAAAGAAAACGACGACGTGCCGGTCGAAGGTGGGGCGGTGAACTGGTAGACCAGTGCCCCAATGGCAACGAAACCGGCGATAATCAATAACTCTCGTTTTCCCATGTAATTACCGTCAATTCTAGCCGTAGCTGCGGGTTAGAATACCCGGGCTCTACCGCGTGATGTCGTCCGCAAAAACACCGTCGAAGATTCCCTGGTCCGGATTGGCCATCGCCGCGCTCACCGTGGGCCTGTTGTGGTGGTTTGTGAAGGATTTGAAGGTCGCCGAACTCCGGCTGGCCCTGGCCAACGCCAACCTGTGGCTGCTGGTGCTGGCGGTGGGGACTACGCTCCAGTCGTATCTGATCCGAGCCTGGCGCTGGCAGGTCATGCTCGCGCCGATCGGCACGGTGCGATTTGGGCCGGCCTTTCGCACGACCGTCATCGGCTTCACCGCCACATTTTTGCTTCCAGCTCGCATCGGCGAGGTGTTGCGGCCGTATCTGCTTGCGAAGAAGGAAGGCCTGAGCGTCTCGGCCACATTTGCCACCATCATCGTTGAGCGCGCGTTCGATTTGACGGCGGTTCTCCTGTTGTTCGCCTGTTCGATGCCGTTCCTGGGCGTGGACGTGGGCTCGGAAACGCGATGGGCCGGCGGGCTCGCGGCGGTTGCGGCGCTGGGCGGGCTGGGCGTACTCTTTGCCTGTGCGGGCCACCCGGAGCGTCTGGGGCTGATCGTGGATCGGTTGACGGGGTGGCTGCCCAGACGCATCGCGGAGATCCTTGGCGAGTTTGCGCGCAAGTTCGCCGAAGGCCTCGGGGTCATGCGGGATCCGGTCGCGCTTATCAAGACCATGGCGTGGTCGCTGCTGCTGTGGATCTCGATTTGTCTTGGCATCTGGTTGGTGACACTTGCGTTCGGTTTGACGATGCCGTTTGCCGGGGCGTTCCTCGTGGTCATGTATCTGGTGGTGGGGGTGGCCGTCCCAACGCCCGGCGGGGCGGGTGGATTTCACGTGGCCTATCAGTTTGCGGTCATGACGTATTTTGGTGCCGGGGCTGATGCGGCCGCGGTGGCCGCCGTCGTGTTGCACCTGGTGTCGTTTGTGCCGGTCGCGATTCTCGGATTAGTGTTCATGTGGCAGGACGGGTTGACCCTGGGCAGCCTCAAACGGATGAACACCAAGGAGGCGGAACCGTCGTGAAGTGTCCGTATTGCACCCATCTGGGCGACAAGGTCGTCGACTCCCGCGAAAGCAAGGAAGGCGACGTCGTCCGTCGTCGTCGCGAGTGCCTGGAGTGTGGGCGGCGGTTCACCTCGTATGAACGCATCGATGAGATTCCGTACATGGTCGTCAAAAAAGACGGGCGGCGTGAGCGGTTTGAACGCCAGAAGCTGATGGCGGGCCTGTTGAAGGCGGTCGAAAAGCGGCCGGTCCGCGTGGCGGCACTCGACGACGTGGCTGATGCGGTGGAATCGGCCCTTCAGGAAAAATCGGAGCGCGAGATGAGTACGGAGGAGATCGGTGCCCACGTGATGGATGCGCTGCGCCAGCTCGACAAGGTGGCCTACGTGCGGTTTGCCTCGGTTTACCGGAATTTCAGAGACATCGACGAGTTCAAACACGAACTCAACGATTTGTTCAAATCATGAGAGCTTGTCCCCTCGTGATGCGACGCTGGACTGCGGCGTGGGTGCTGGCTGCCGTGGTGGTGGCGACGGCCGTGCTGTCTGCCAATCCCCTTCGGATTACCCCCGTGGTGGCTGACGACAAGGTCATGGCCACCTTTGCGGCGCCGTCGGTGTTTACCGCCGAGGTGCGCGAAGCGGTGCAGAGCGGCATGGCGGTGACGTTGACGTTCACGGCGGAGCTGCGTCGGACGTCCACGTTGTGGTTTGACCAGACGCTGGCATCAGCCGCGGTCGCGTCTTCCGTAAAATTTGACACGTTGACGAGCACGTATCAGGTGTCCAAGTTGCGCGCGGGCGCGGTGCACTGGTCCCAGCAAACGCGAAAAGAAGACGAGATGCGGTTGTGGATGACCGAGTTCGAGCGCATCACCCTCGACGACCTGGAGGTCCTCTCGACGACAGGTGAGTACTACATTCGCGTCCGTGCCCGCGACAATCTGCCGCGCGGATTTTCGCTGTGGCCGTTCGGACGCCCCGAGGTCTCCGGTCGCGCCGAGTTGCCCGCGGCCCGCTGATGTTGCTCGACGCGCCGCCGCCTGACACGCCGCGTCCGCCCGAGACCCGTCGGAGGACACTGGACAACCCCCGTGCGCTGGCCGGGCTGGCGCTCCTGCTGGTGGCGATTCTGGTCGCCATGTTGTGGCTGCCCGGACGTGTGGGCCGCCTCGAAGACACGCTCGACAACAAGGTCATTCTCTACGCGCTGGCCGTCGTGAACCTCACGATGCTGGCGGCCATTCTGTTTGTGCTCGGCCGCAACATCGTCAAACTCCTGGTGGAGCGGAGGCGTGGTGAGCCGTTTGCGCGGTTCCGCGCAAAACTCGTCGCCGCGCTGCTGGCGATGACGATCATTCCGGCGTCGCTGGTGCTGATCATCGGCAACGAGTTTCTCCGCGCGAGTGCCGACCGCTGGTTCAGTGTGCCGGTGGATGAGGCGCTGGAATCCGCGCAGATCATCGCGGCGCAGTATTACCGCGAGCGTCAGGAGGCCGTGAAGTTGCGCGCAGACCGACTGTCGACCCTCGTGCCGCCCGAGCTGATTGAAGCCGGGGACGTGTCGACGATTTCCGGATTTGTGCGCGGTGAGTTGTCGACGATGCGCGACGGCCTTGTCGAGGTCTATCAAAC
>CAYZLT010000278.1:0-4965 GCA_964479175.1 uncultured Solibacteraceae bacterium
ATGCCGTCCTGGTCATCGACGACAAAGTCCTGAGGCAACACATGGAGAATTTCACGTCCTGCCGGCAGGGCCACCGCGCGTGCGGCGTCGATGGCGCGTTTGACGTCCTCGCGCGCGATCTCGCGATTGCGACCAGCAACGGCCACGACGCCGCGGCTGTTGAACGCTTTTACATGGGCACCGGAGAGCGCCAGATGCACGGTATCGATCTCGACACCAGCCGTCAGCTCGGCTTCGTCGAGCGCCTTCTTGATCGCCTCGGCTGCGGAGTCGACGTTGTTGACGACACCGCGCCGAATCCCCTTCGACTCGGCCAGGCCGATGCCGATGATGTCGATCGTGCCGTCATCCATCATCTCGCCCACAATGGCCGAGACCTTGGACGTTCCCACGTCGAGTCCGACCAAATACCGTTCTTTTCGTGCCATGCCGTCTCCTCGCCTGCTGCCGTCTTACGTGCGGTCTTTCAAAAACACCCGGTTCCCGAACCGGAGATCCACGTAGTCGATCGGCTTCTCGCGGTCAGCGAGCGCCGGGGTCAACTCGAGGTACGTCTGGATGCGCTCCAGAAACATCTGGTCGCCCAGGTGCAGATATGTGGGGTCGTCGCCGAGCAACACCACCACGTTGCCGACCGTCGACACATCCACCTGCGACAGGGCGCGGAGCAGTTCCGGACGCGGCGCCAGCGCCCGCAGAAACTGCGTGGTCAACTGGGCACGGTCGGGGTCGATGGGCGGACCGTCGACGGTCTTGGGCGCCGCCAGCCCGTCGACAATCGGCAGATCAAAATCTTTGTACTGCGGTCCGTACTCATCGATGATCAACCCGGTCTCGTCGATCAGATACAGCAGCTGGCCGAGCCGCGCCACGGCCACCGGTTCGCGTTCAACAATCCGCACGTCCACGACCGACGGAAACACCCGGCGCACCGTCACGTCCGCCACCCAGCGCGAATCGAGCAACTTCGCGCGGAAGCGACCCAGGTCAACCAGCAGCAGGCTTTCGCCGCGCACGTCGCCAATGAGGGCATCGATCTCGGCCAGGGTCAGGCGGTGATTGCCGCGAACCGTCACGTCGTCGACCGCGAGCATCCGCGCGCCCACCACACGCGTCGAGGCAAAGGCCCCCAGCCCCGCGAGTCCCAGTACGACCACCAGCACCCGACCGACCTGCCAGACCCGCTGCAGCACGCGGCGTCGGTGCGCGGGCCGCACATCGGTGCGGCGGAATCGTTTGTCGGCCACCGATGCCGACCCCGTCGGCAGTCCACGGCGCGGCGCAGTTGCCGTACTCACGACACCACCTGTCCCGTCGTGCCGATCGACGACGAGGCCATCTGCTGCAGCAGGGCGACGATGCGGTCGGCCACATGGCCGATGGAGCCGGCGCCGAGTGTCACCACCAGATCGCCGGGCTGTGCGAGCAGCGCGACGTGGGCGGCGACGTCGCCCACCGACGGCACCAGCACCAGTTCCTTGACGTGCGGCCGGATGGTCGCCGCGAGGCTCTCAAGCGAGATGCCCGGGATCGGCGCCTCGCTGGCCGCGTAGATGTCGGTCAGCACCACCACGTCGGCGAGACCCAGGGCCGGGCCAAAGTCCGCCATCAAATCGCGGGTGCGCGAATACCGGTGGGGCTGGAACGCCACCACGAGCCGGCCTGGCGCGCCCTCACGCGCAGTCCGCAGCACGGCAGCAATTTCGGTCGGGTGGTGCCCATAGTCGTCGACCACGGTCACGCCCGACACCGCCCCACGAATCTGATAGCGGCGCTCTGCGCCATGGAAGCCGCGCAGGGCCTCAGCCATGCGACCAAACGGCACGCCGAGCTCGCGGCCCATCGCGGTCGCAGCCAGGGCATTCAGCAGGTTGTGTCGGCCGGGCACGCCAATCACCAGTGCGCCACGTTCCGCCGTATCGCGTGCAGGGCTCGTATAGGTTCTGACCTGACACCGCGCCGTTCGGCCGTCGCTGGTGGCCCCTTCACCCCGCACATCGGCCTGGTCGGAGAACCCGTAGGTAATCACCCGCCGGGTCAGTCTCGGCAGGAGTGCCGCGACGACCGGGTCATCGATACACGCGATGACCGCGCCGTAGAACGGGACCTTGTTGCCAAACTGGACAAACGCGTCGATCAGGTTCTGGAAGGTGCCGTAACTCTCCATGTGCTCGTGGTCGATGTTGGTGACCACCGCAAAGGTCGGCGACAAAAGCAGGAACGACCGATCACTTTCGTCCGCCTCGGCGACCATGTACTGACTGCTGCCCAACCGGGCATTGCTGCCAAAGGCCGAGAGGCGTCCACCAATGACGGCCGTCGGGTCGAGCCCGGCTTTTTCCAGCATCAGGGCGACCATCGAGGTGGTGGTGGTCTTGCCGTGGGCGCCGGCGATGGCAATGCCGGTCCGCAGTCGCATGAACTCAGCGAGCATCTCTGCGCGCGGAATCACGGGAATGTGTGACGCGCGGGCCACCAGCACTTCGGGATTGTCCTGGGCGACGGCTGACGAGGTGACGACCACATCGGCGTTGCCCACGTTGGCGGCCGCGTGGCCGATCGCGATGCGGACGCCCAGCTCCGCGAGGCGCTCGGTGATTTCCGAGCGTTTGGCATCGGATCCGGAGACCTCGTAGCCGAGGTTGGCCAGCAACTCGGCGATGCCGCTCATGCCGATGCCGCCGATGCCGACGAAGTGAATGCGCCGTGTGCGCCCCAGCATGGTCGTCATGCGGCGAGCTCCAGCAGACGATTGACGATCACATCGGCCGCGTCCGGTCTGGCAAACCCCCGCATGGCCGAGCTGACGGCATCGCGTCGGACCTGATCGGTCGACAGGCCGATGATCGCGTCCACAAACTCTGCGCGTCCAGCGTCGGTGGAGAGCGCACGTTCCTCCATCAACACCGCCGCTCCGCGATCGGCCAGGACCAGCGCATTGTGGCGCTGATGGTCATCAGCCGCCGCCGGGAACGGCACCAGGACCGCGGGCACACCCAACGCGGCGAGCTCGGCGAGTGTGGTGGCGCCGGCGCGCGACACCACCACATCCGCCTGGATCATCTCGTGGGCGACCCCGTCGATGAAGGATTCAGCCCGCGCCTCGAGCCCGGCAGCGCGGTAGGCGTCGCGGACCATTTCCAGATCCCGGGTTCCTGTCTGGTGGACGATTTCAAGGCGTGGGCACCGCCGCACCAACTCCGGTGCCGTCGCCAACATGGCCAGGTTGATGGCGTGCGCGCCCTGGGAGCCGCCAAGGATCAGCACCCTGGGCGGCCGTGACGCCTCACGCGTCTCACCCGCCCCCTGCGACTGGAGAAATTCCGGACGCACTGGGTTTCCTGCAACGAAGCCCCGCCCGCGAAAGTAGGTCAGCGTTCCGCCATAGGTGACTGCCGCCGCACGCACGAACGGCGCCAGCCAGCGGTTGGTCAATCCAGGCACGGCATTCTGTTCAAGCACCATCGTGGGGATGCCACGCATCGCCGCCATCAGCACGAGGGGGCCCGAGCTGTAGCCGCCCACGCCGATGACGACATGGGGCTTGCGCCGCGCCACCACGCGGAGGGCGTCCAGCAGGCTGACGGGCAGGATGGCGCCACCGCGGAGTCGATCGACCGGCGACTTGCCCTTGATGCCGACACTGCGGATCAGGTCCAGCTCAAATCCTTCATTCGGGATGACGCGCGCTTCGAGTCCACGCGCCGTTCCGGCAAAAGAGACGCGTGCGTCTGGTCGACGCGCGAGCAGTGCACGGGCTACCGCCAGCCCTGGAAACAGGTGGCCGCCGGTGCCGCCGCCGGCAATCACCACCGTCAGGGGACGGGACGTCACGCGTGTACCCCCACTGGATCGTCGGTGGTCACGGTGCGCGCGACACTGCGCACACGTCCGTCGGCATCCACGGCCGAAGCGTATTGGGACACGTTCAACAGGATGCCCATCGCAAACAGACTCACGAGCATCGACGACCCGCCATTGCTCACAAACGGCAGCGGGATGCCTTTGGTCGGCAGCAGCCCGATCACCACGCTCAGGTTGACGAATGCCTGCGCGGCGATCATCGCGGTGAGCCCCACCGCGAGCAGCGATCCGAACCGGTCCGGCGCAAACATGGACGCACGCAGTCCGCGGACCGCGATCACCACAAAACACGCAAGGATGGCCGTCGCACCGATCAGACCGAGTTCCTCGGAAATCACGGCAAAGATGAAGTCCGTGTGGGGCTCCGGAATGTAGAAGAGTTTCTGCACGCCGTCCATGAAGCCGCGACCAAACGGCCCGCCCGATCCCACGGCGATCAACGATTGCCGCAGCTGAAAGCCCGCCCCGAGCGGATCGCTCTCCGGATCCAGGAAGATCAGGAAACGCCGCACGCGATACGGCTCCGCCCAGATGGCCAGGCCCGCCAGCGGCACCAGCACGGCGACGACGGCGCCAAGGTAGCGGAAGGAGAGGCCGGCCGAAAACACCATGGCCAGCACGACGCCGATCAGCGCGGTGGACGTGCCAAAGTCCGGCTGGAGCACGATGAGTCCCGCCAGCACCGAGACCATGATGCCGATCGGCATCAGCGCAAACTTGATGTCGTTCACGCGGTGCATCCGGCGCTCGAGAATCGCCGCGGTGAAAAAGACGGCCGCGAGCTTGGCCAGTTCCGCAGGCTGCAGGGTGAATCCGGGCAGGGAAATCCAGCGCCGCGTGCCGTTGATCGGCGCGAAGCCGAACACCACCAGCAACAGGGTCAGGGTGATCCCGAGCGCGGACCAGATCACCACCGGCCTTTTGTAGTGGTGATAGTCGACGCGCATGCCGACCACCATCAGCATCAGCCCTCCGACGACGAAGGCACTCTGTTTGGTGAGGAACAGGTACTGCGAGTTGAATCGTTCGGCGCCCCACCGGGCAGACGCGCTGAACACCATCACCAGGCTCACGCCCAGCAGCAGCAGTGTGGCTCCTGGG
>CAYZLT010000279.1:0-4957 GCA_964479175.1 uncultured Solibacteraceae bacterium
GAGACACGGAGAAAGCGATATTTTTAAGACAAAAACCTCAACGCCTCTGTGTCTCCCTGTAAATTAATCCTGATGACGCTGCCCGATCTCCGCTTCCTGTTTGACTACACCAAGTGGGCCAACGAGCTCACGTTCGACTGTGTAGGTCAGCTCACGCCGGAGCAGACGTTCCGCCCTGTTGGCGGAAGTTTTCCGTGTATTCGCGATACGTGGGGCCATCTGGCGTCGGCGGACTGGGTGTGGCTGTGCCGATGGACGGGGGAGAGCCCGAGGGCGTGGCCGACGTGGGCCAACGGATCGGTTGATGACATCCGCGAAGAGTGGCGCCGCATTCACGCACAGCGCGACGAATTTCTCGATGGGCTGGGGGATGAAGACCTCGAACGCGAGATTGTGTTCACGCGTATCAATGGCGATGTTGATCGTGCCAGGCTCGGATTCCTGCTGCAACACGTCGTTAATCACGCGACCTATCACCGGGGGCAGCTCGCCTCCCAGATTCGACTGGTGGGCGGCACACCCCCGGCGACGGATCTTCTGCGGTATCGACCCGAATCTACTTGATGAACGTCCCTGATCGCAGGTCGTAGAGCGCGTCCTGGATTTCCTCGGGCGTGTTCATCACGATCGGGCCGTGCCACGCGACGGGCTCACCCAGCGGTTTGCCCGAGACCAGGAGGAAGCGCACGCCTTCCGGTCCCGCCTGCACGGTCACTTCATCGCCGCGATCAAAAAGAACCAGCGACCGGTTGCCCGTGAGGTCGAGCACCGGGTTGTCATCGATGTCGGTGCCCGTCGTATCGGTGAGCACACCCCGCGGCGCAGAGGCATCTCGAAAACTGCCTGCACCCGCGAAGACGTACGCAAAGGCGTGACGGGTGGTTTCGACCGGCAACGTCTTGCGCGTGTTTGGCGGTACCGACACGTCGAGATACACCGGGTCAGCCGCAATGCCATCGACCGGACCTTTCTTGCCCCAGAAGTTACCCACCACCACCTTCACCCGCGTGCCATCGTCATCCACGATGTCCGGAATGTCGGTGGCCGTGACTTCCTGATACCGCGGTGCGGTCATCTTGAGCGACTTCGGAAGGTTGGCCCACAGCTGGAAGCCATGCATCCGGCCCTCGGGATCTCCTTCGGGCATTTCCTGATGGATGATGCCGCTGCCGGCGGTCATCCACTGCACGTCACCGGCCTTGAGCGCGCCGACGTTGCCGAGGCTGTCGCCGTGATGTACGGTGCCTGCCAGCACGTAGGTGATCGTCTCAATGCCGCGATGCGGGTGCCAGGGAAATCCGGCCTTGTAGTCACGCGGCTGATCGCCACGGAAGTCATCAAACAGCAGGAACGGATCACACTCATCCGTATTGCCGAAGCCGAATCCCCGGTGCAGCTTGACGCCGGCACCCTCGAGGGCCGGTTGAGCAGACACAATACGGGACACAGCACGAATGGACATGAGACTCGACTCCTTCAGCGCGCGATCAGCGCACGACCGGTTCGGGATATTGGCGCACCGGCAGGCCCGCCACGAGGCGTCCTCTGGCAGGCGCATCGGCCGGGTACTCTCTGGCGATCATGGCCTCGTAAAACGCCGAGGTAATCCCATGGGTCCCACAGAAGTCCGCGACAAACTGCCGCATCTGCGCGCCCGTCAGGTTGGTCAGGCCACGAGCGTCGCGCCATATATTCCAGCCATCCACGATGACTGACATTGAGATGCCAGGTTCGCGCTGAAGGATACGAAACGCCATGGACCCGACCATCAAGTCGATGGCCTCCACGATGCGTTGTCCGGCCTCAATGGTGGCTTCGTCCATCGAGGGATGCGAACGAATCCGGTAGGGAGGATCGGGATCAAACTTGATCCCCATCGCCTCTGCTTTTTTCCACAGCTCCGTGCCGGGCAGCACCAGCAACATGAAGACGCTCAGTTCGGCGGGTTCCAACTTCGCGGCAAAATCGAGCGAGCGGCGGAAGGTCTCCGGTGTTTCGAAGGGCAGTCCATAAATCAGCTGCAGCTCGAAGTACAGGTTGTTTCGCTTGAGGCTGTTGATGCCTTCAAGAAAGGGCTCCATCCGCAGGCGACGTTCGATGGCGGCCAGCGACGTGTCATCGGTCGTCTGCAGTCCCACCTCGAGCCAGTACACATTGGCGGCTTTCATCAACCGAGCGAGTTCATCGTCCATGAACTCCGCCCAGATCTCCGAGTGCACCTTGATCTTCTGGTGATTGTGTTCGGCGATGAATCGGCAGATTTCTTTTGCGCGCACCGCGTTGAGGTTGAAGACCGGGTCCATCAAATAAATCGAGTGGACGTCGCGGTTCAGCCAGTAGAGCAACTCGTGTTTGACGCGGTCGAGTTCGAAACGTCGATTCCGAATCGAGAGGTCCTTGTTGTAGAAGCAGAAGTTGCAGCGGAAGACACATCCCCGCTGCGTTTCAATCTGGGCGACGCGGCCCTTGAAGGTCACGTATTTGTCCTGATGCGGTGAGGGCAGCAGGTTCAGGTCACGCAAGATGACGGCGTCGGCGGTGTCGATTACCTGGTCGCCCCTGCGAAAACAGATCCCGGCCACATCATCGAGATCGCGGCCGGCCTTCCAGGCGTCAATGATTTCGGCAAAGGGCACCTCGCCTTCGCTCCGAACGATCACGTCAATCGCAGGCTCGGCGGTGATCACGTCCCGCGCGATTGTCCCGACTTCGGGGCCGCCCATGACGATCTTCACGCCCGGCTGCAGCGCCCGCAGCTCACGCGCGGCGGCAATCAGCGTGCGCCCGTTCCAGATGTAGCAGGACAGACCAACAACGTCGGCCTTGCGTTCGGCCAGCAGAGCCGCCAGTTGCGTGGGCGATGCGTCGGGGGGCAGCTCAAGCACCTCGACGTCCTCGAACGGATGGCCATGCCCATCCACCAGGTTGGCCTGGATGTACATCAGCGCCAGCGGGAGGGCATTCCGATAGGCGTGGATCGTGGCGAGGAGGACTTTCATCGGCTCCACCAGTATAGTGGTCACCCTCGCATGCGGTATGACGAACGGCCCGCCGAGCCCTTCCTGCAGTCACTGGTAGATCGCTTCTGGGTCCTGGAGACCAGCACGACCGAATCCTCACCGCCGCGCTACGGGAACCCTCGGCGACAGCCTCGGGCTGGGCGGACGTCGCAGCGCGCCTCGGCTTTTACGATCAGGCGCACTTCATCAACGACTTCAAACACTTCACCGGTGAAACACCCGGGGCGTGGGAGATCGACGCCGCGAGCCTGACCGCGGTGTTTGCGGGTCGCCGTGTGAATGAAGACTCGTAAAAGGGAGGTTCAGCGTTCCTGCCGAACCCTGAACCCTGAACCTCAACGCCCCGATGGCTCGGCCAGTGACACGGCGAGGAGCAACACCTGCTGGGTGCCGGTCTTGAGCGAGTCCGTGCGTGCCCATTCCTTGAGCGTGTGACCGCCACCGCCGTTGGCGGCGCCGATCGACACGGTCGGGATCCCGAGCAACACACCGACGTTGCCGTCCGTCGCGCCGGAGGCAATCGCCTCACGGCTGGCCGGCATGGACACGTCGAGAAACTTCAGCACATCGATCGCACTCTGCACCACAGGGTGCGCACGGCGATCGGCGAGATCCTCGGGGCGGCCACCGGCTTCCGATCGCTGAATGAACTCGCGCGTGAACGTGACCTTCTGGCCGGCGGCCGCCGCCTCACACTTGGCCATGATCTCCCTGTCGAGCCGCTGAAGGATCACTGGATCCACCGTGCGGAGGTCCACCGAGAACGTCACGTCCTGAGGAATGGCGTTGACGACGTTGCCGGCGGTCATGAGACCGCCGACGTTGTAGATGGCCGGCACCGGGTCGTTGGCCGGCGGCAGGTGCACCGTGTAGATGTCATTGATGCAGGTGGCCGCCGCGCGCACGGGATTGGGCTTGTCGCGTGAGCTGAGCGTATGCGCGCCCTCCGACGAAAACTTCATGCGCGACCAATAAATGCCCAGCGCGCCGTAGCTGACCGGACCTAGTCCGCCGTCCACGGCCACGAGCATGTCGATAATCGCACGATTGCGCTCCGCCCAGAAGTACATGCCCTTGAGGCCGACCTCCTCCTGCACGGTGAACAGGAACACCAGGTCGCCTTTGGTCTCGATCTTCGCGTCGCGCATGGCGCGCAACGCCTGAAGTTGCGCCGGCAGCGCCGCCGTGTCGTCGGTGATGCCGGGCGCGTGCATGGTGCCGTTGTCCTCGCGCCGCACCTTCAGATTGGCGTCCAGCGGCTGCACGGTGTCCATGTGCGCCGCAAACACCACGGAGGGACCGCCGCCCGTGCCCTTGCGCACCGTCCAGACATTGCCGATGTCATCGGTCTGCGGCGTGAGGCCGATCTTCACCAGTTCGGCCTTGATGTACTCCGCGCGTTTCTGCTCATGCCCGGAGAGCCCGGGAATTTCGGTCAGAAGCACCCACTCGTCAACTTCAGCCGCAAAGTTCTGGTCGATGAAGGCCAGTGCCTGTTTGACGTCGGCACGCGCCGCAATCTCAGGCGTAAACTTCGTCGGATAGGGTGGCTGCGGCGCCTGGGCGGCAGCGGGATGGCCGGAGGCTGCCAGCAGCAGCCCCAACATCAGAACGGGACACAGTCGTCGCATGCGGCAGATTATGCCCCAACCCTGCGCCCCGCGTCTCTCGCGGAGTCGAAGGGTTAGAATCAGCAACGGAAAGGTATCCGTGCCCACGAAAAAGATCTGCGACAACATTCTCGAGGCGATCGGCCACACGCCGATGGTCCGCATCAACAGCATCACCAGGGGGGTCATCCCCGCCACGGTGCTGGCGAAGGTCGAGACCTTCAACCCCGGCAACTCCATCAAAGACCGCATGGCCCTCAAGATGGTGGAGGACGCAGAAAAGGATGGTCGCCTCCGTCCCGGCGGCACCATCATCGAAGGCACCTC
>CAYZLT010000280.1:0-4935 GCA_964479175.1 uncultured Solibacteraceae bacterium
GGGAACCGGCAGCGCAGGGCAAAATCATGAAGTGGAATCAGGTGCGGGCCAGCTGGCCGGACCGTGACATCCGCCTGTATGGCGCCGGCGCCGACTCGGGCACGTTCGACTACTTCACCGAGGTCATCAATGGCAAGGCCAAGGCCAGCCGCGGCGATTTCACTCCGAGCGAAGACGACAACGTGCTCGTGCAGGGCGTGGCCGGCGACGAACTCGCCCTCGGCTTCATGGGCCTGGCCTACTACGAGGAAAACAAAGACAAGCTGAAGCTGCTTGGCGTCGACGATGAGGTGGCGACCAACGGCGCGGGTGCCATTACGCCGTCGTTTGAGTCCGTGCGCGGTGGCACGTATCGCCCGCTCTCGCGGCCGATGTTCATCTACGTGAGCACCAAGGCGCTCAATGAACGTCCCGAAGTCAAAGCGTTTGTGGACTTCTACCTCGCCAACACGGCAACACTCACCCAGGAAGTGGGCTTCGTGGCGCTCGCCGACGCCGAAGTGGCGCTGGTCAATGCCCGCTACTCGGCCAAGACCACCGGGTCCATCTTTAACGAGACCGACCACACGCCCAAGACGCTTGAACAGCGCCTGCAGGGCGGCACCCGGTGACACGTGCGACGCGGAGGCGTCTCGAATTTGTCATCGAGCGCCTCCTCTTCGTGTGCGCGGCGGCGTCGGTACTCGTCACCGTCGGCATCATCGGGGTGCTGGCGTTTGAGACGGTGGGGTTTTTCCGGGAGGTCCCGGTTACGGACTTCCTGTTTGGCACCGTCTGGACGCCGCTCTTCAGTGATCGCCAGTTCGGTGTGCTGCCGCTGGTGGCCGGCACGTTGCTCGTCTCCTCGATTGCCATGTTGTTTGCGCTGCCGACGGGCGTACTCGCCGCCATCTACCTGAGCGAGTACGCGCCCTCGTCGGTGCGTCGCGTGGTAAAACCCATTCTGGAAATCCTGGCCGGCATCCCGACCGTCGTCTACGGCTACTTCGCGCTGCTCTACGTCACACCCCTGCTTCAGCAGGTGTTTCCGTCCATGTCGGCGTTCAACGCCCTGAGTCCTGGGCTGGTCATGGGCATCATGATTCTCCCGCTGGTGTCATCGTTGTCGGAGGACGCGTTGCACGCGGTGCCCAACGGCCTGCGCGAAGGCGCGTATGCGCTGGGCGCGACCCGCATGCAGGCCGCCCTGCGCGTGGTGGTGCCTGCGGCCTTCTCGGGGATCTCCGCGTCGTTCATCCTCGCGGCGTCACGCGCCATCGGGGAAACCATGATCGTCGCCATTGCCGCGGGTCAGCAGCCCAAGATGACGCTCAATCCCCTCGAGTCGGTCGAGACCATGACCGCCTATATCGTGCAGGTCAGCCTGGGCGACAGTCCGTCCGGCTCCCTCCAGTTCCGTACCATCTTCGCCGTCGGCATGTTGTTGTTTGTAATGACCTTTGCGCTCAACCTCATCAGCAACTGGCTGCGCCGCCGGTTCCGGGAGGTCTACTGATGAGTACGGCCGCATCCCGACTCGCAGGCGATCGTCTGCTGCAGTTGTCGGGCATTCTGGTGTTGGGCCTGGCGCTCGTGACCCTGGGGGCCTTGATCGCGGACGTCTTCTCCGACGGCTGGGCGCGACTGAGCTGGCAATTTCTGACCAGTCCCCCGTCACGTTTTCCTGCGGTGGCGGGCATCTATCCCCAGTTGCTCGGCAGTCTGTACGTGATGCTCGTCACGGCGGCGCTCACGTTGCCGATGGGGATCGCGGCGGCGCTGTACCTGGAGGAATATGGCGGCGGCGGCCGTATGGCCCGCATCATTGAGGTCAACATCGCGAACCTCGCCGGTGTGCCTTCGGTCATTTACGGCCTGCTCGGGCTTGGCCTCTTTGTCCGGTGGATGAATCTCGGACCGAGCGTGCTGGCCGGCGCGGCGACACTCGCCTTGCTCGTCCTGCCGGTCGTGATTCTCTCCACGCGCGAAGCGTTGCGCACCGTCCCCATGTCGGCCCGCGAGGGGTCGTATGCCTTGGGCGCGACCAAGTGGCAGACCATCTGGCATCAAGTGCTGCCCAGCTCGCTCCCAGGAATCTTCACGGGGCTCATCCTCGCGATGTCGCGCGCGATCGGCGAAACCGCCCCGCTGGTCACCATCGGCGCGTTGACGTATATTCCGTTTGCGCCCACGGGCCTGGACTCGCGCTTCACCGTGTTGCCCATTCAAATCTACAACTGGGTCTCGCGCCCGCAAGCGCCCTTTCTTGAAAATGCAGCTGCCGGCATCATTGTGCTGCTGTTCTTGCTGTTGACAATGAATTCCGTGGCGGTGGTGTTGCGCGACCGCTTCCAGAAAGTGCGGTCATGACGACTCCTCTTCGCCCGCTCTCGACCATGGTCCCCGCCGGCCAGCCCAAGCCGATCACGCCGGTGAAGATTGCCGTCGCCGGCATGAACTTTTTTTACGGCCAGACGCAAGCACTCACCGACATCACGATCAACCTGCACGCCAACCTCGTGACCGCCTTCATCGGTCCCTCGGGCTGCGGCAAGAGCACCTTCCTGCGCACGCTGAACCGGATGAACGACATCATCCCGTCGGCCCGGGTGGAAGGGTCGGTGACCATCGACGACGAGAACATCTACGGCCCGGGCACTGACGTGGTCGACCTGCGCAAACGGGTCGGCATGGTCTTCCAGAAGTCCAACCCGTTTCCGAAGTCGATTTTTGAAAACGTCGCCTATGGGCTGCGCATCAACGGTATGGCCACGTCCCGGGGGGACCTGGAAGGGCGCGTCGAAGAGAGCCTCAAGGCTGCGGCCATCTGGGATGAGGTCAAGGACCGACTCGAGACGTCCGCCCTGGCCCTGTCAGGCGGTCAGCAGCAGCGCCTCTGCATCGCACGCGCGCTGGCGATTCAGCCGCAGATTCTCCTGATGGACGAGCCGGCCTCGGCCCTCGACCCCATCGCCACGCAGCGCATCGAGGAACTCGTCTACCAGCTGAAACGTGACTACACGATCATCATCGTGACGCACAATATGCAGCAGGCCGCCCGCGTCTCCGACTCGACCGCCTTTTTCTGGCTGGGTCGGTTGGTGGAGTACGGGCCCACTGAAAAGATTTTCACCAATCCTGCCGAGAAGTTGACGGAGGACTACGTCACCGGGCGCTTCGGTTAAGCCCCGCAGAAGGACCGAGAAATGGAACGTCACGTTCGACATTTTCAGGAAGAACTCGATGAACTCAAGAGCCGGCTGCTCGAAATGGGGGGCTTGGCCGAAGACCGTCTGCGGCTCGCCGTACGTGGCCTCGTGGAGCGCGACGGGACGCTGGTCGACAAGGTCCTGATCGGTGACGGCGCCATCAACCAGCTGCACATCGACATCGATGACCGGTGTTTCAAGCTGCTAGCCCTGCATCAACCCATGGCCGTCGACCTGCGCGCCATCGTGGCGGCGGTCAAAATCAACACGGACCTCGAACGTGTGGGCGACCTCGCCGTCAACATCTCGGAGGCCGCGCGCCGGTACCTCCAGCACCCGCCCGTCAAGGAGCTGATCGACATCCCGCGGATGGCCGAACTCGCCCAGGACATGTTGCGCGACGCG
Source organism: uncultured Solibacteraceae bacterium (assembly GCA_964479175.1). GTDB lineage: Bacteria > Acidobacteriota > Vicinamibacteria > Vicinamibacterales > SCN-69-37 > SYFT01. The sequence goes on from CAYZLT010000280.1 coordinate 3,594, forward strand.
CTCGACGCCTTTGTCCGGCGCGACCTGAACCTCGCCCAGCACGTCCTGGTCCAGGACGATGCCCTCGACGCGCTCAAGACGGCGGTCTTTCGTGACTTGCTCGGCTACATGCTCAGGGACACCCCGACCATCGAGCCGGCCCTGGACCTGATCCTCATCTCCCGACACCTCGAACGGATCGGCGACCACGCCACCAACGTCGCCGAGGACGTGATCTTCATGGTGTCCGCCAGAGACGTGCGACACCAGTAGTACAATAGGCCCATGCCGGCACCGACGTGTGTCTATTGCCGCCATCAACCCGCGGTCAGTCAGTGGCAACCCTTCTGCAGTGAACGGTGTCGTCAGGCCGACCTGGGTCGCTGGCTGCAGGGAGACTACCGGGTTCCGGGTTCATCCGTGGACTCCGGGCGCGCCCCCTCCGACGAGGATGACGACGTGCCTGGCCCGTTTGATGTTTGACACGTGAAAGGCTCCCGCGTTTTTTATGGCCGACACCCTGACCATCACCGATAACCGCACCGGCAAGCAGTACGACGTCCCCATCACCGATGGCACCATCAAGGCCCTCGACCTCCGCAAGATCAAGGCGGATGCCGATGACTTCGGGTTGATGACATACGACCCGGCGTTCCAGAACACCGCGTCCTGCCGCAGCAGCATCACGTTTATTGATGGCGACAAGGGCATCCTCGAGTACCGGGGCTATCCCATCGACCAGCTCGCCGAGCAGAGTACGTATCTGGAGACGGCCTACCTGATTCTCTTCGGGGAACTGCCGACCACCGCGCAGCTGGACGGGTGGACGCGTGAGATCACGCTCCACACGATGCTGCACGAAAACATCAAGAAGTTCATGGAAGGGTTCCAGTACGACGCCCATCCGATGGGCATCTTCCTCTCGACGGCCGGCGCGTTGTCCACGATCTATCCCGACGCCAAGAACATCAGCGACCCCGATTCGCGGCGCCTGCAGGTGCGGCGCCTCATTGCGAAGGTGCCGAGCATCGCGGCGTATGCCTACCGGCACAGCATCGGCCGGCCCTACATCTACCCGGACAACGACCTGAGCTTCACGGGCAACTTCCTGAACATGTTGTTCAAGATGACCGAGCTCAAGTACAAGCCCCATCCGGTGCTGGAGCGCGCACTCGACGTGTTGTTCAGCCTGCACGCCGACCACGAGCAGAACTGCAGCACGAGTGCGATGCGCGGCATCGGCAGCTCCCAGGCCGACCCGTATGCGTCGCTGGCCGGTGCGGCGGCGGCGCTGTATGGTCCGCTGCACGGCGGCGCCAACGAAGCCGTGCTGCACCTGCTCAAGGAAATCGGCTCCGTGAGC
>CAYZLT010000281.1:0-2485 GCA_964479175.1 uncultured Solibacteraceae bacterium
GTAGAGCACTGCGGCGGCGCGCCAGAGACGCACGTCTTCACGCTCTTCTTTGAGAATCGGCTGCCGGTGATAAAACGCGTTGAACGACTGCGCGAGGCCAAACGCAAATTTGGCGACGTGTGAAATTTCGAGCGACCGGATCGCCGAGTCGACGAGTTCATCCAGACGCGCCGCCTCAAGCACCAGGCCCCACAGTTCGTCGCCTTCGTCGCCGGCATCAAGCGGCGCCGCCGACAGGGCCGAGACACGCGACGGCAACGAGTCACCGGTCACCTGGTCGCGCTCCTGCAGCTTCGCGAGAATCTTGCGCGCGCGCACAATCGCGTACTGCAGATACGGCCCCGTTTCGCCTTCGAAACTCAGCGCTTCACTGATGTCAAAGGCGATGACCTTGCCCTTGGAGAACTTCACCAGGAAGTAGCGCACCGCCGCCACGGCGATGCGACTCGCGGTGGCGTGAATCACGTCCGCAGGCAGATCAGGCTGCCGGGACCGTACCTCTTCCGACGCAGTGGCAATGAGCCGATCCAGCAGGTCGTCGGCCTTGACCCCCAGGCCTTTGCGCCCGGAGACCTCGACAAACGGTTTGCCCGACCCTTCCGTATCGGCGTACCCGAGTTCACGCGCGGTCGCGTGCGACAACGCCACCATCTCATACGCAAAATGTGTCGAGTTGGCCGCCTGCGCAGGGAAACCCATTTCCGCGAGTGACTGCTTCAGCAGTTGTTGCAGATACGCCTGACGCGAATCGATGACGTTGTACACGGCCGTCGCCTTGCCGAAACTCGGCGTCTGCCCGACGTCGAGACCGGTCGTCGACGTGGTCGCCCACAACGGACGGCCGGCACGATCATCAAACACGCGGTAGTGGAAGTCGCGCCCAAGCAGCCCGAACTTCCAGAACTGGTTCGCGATGTCCTTGCCGACATATGTGACCGTCCCATTGGATCGCACGATGACTTTTTCGCGCTGCGCGTCTGTGTCTTCGACGCGCGGCTCGTCGTCACCAGCCGGGGCGTCCGCCTCTTCACCGACGTGTTCGTCGATCTTCATCACCCAGCAGCCCGCCAGCTTGCCTTCGGTCTGCAGATACACGGCGCCCAATGCCTTGAGTTCTTCAAACGCCTTCGCCCAGAACTGCAGCCGCAGAATGTCGCCCTCCCACGTGAGGAGGTCATAGTCCACATTCATCCGGGCCATCGTCTTGAGATGGCACCGGACGATGCGGTCGGCGATGAGGGCGCCCATCTCTGCGGTCGGGTTGCCCCCCTCTTCGACGGCGTGCATGGTGTCTGCACGAATGTTCAGACGTGCCTTGTCGGCCTCGTACCACTCCGTGACGCGGGCATAGAGATCCCAGCAGTAGTAGTCGAAACGCACGGCAGGGTCGTTGACCATCGCGGTCACATCCGCGAGGGTCTTGCCCTCGAGCACCGTGAAACCCACGACGACGTCGGCCACCTGCACGCCCGTGTCGTCGATGTAGTTCTGGACTTCGACGGGACGGCCCTGGAATCGCAGCAACCGCACGAGGGTGTCGCCGAGCGCCGAGTTGCGAAGGTGGCCGATGTGGGCGGCCTTGTTCGGATTGATGGCGGTGTGTTCAACGATCACCTTGCCACCGGCCGCCGCCGGCTGCAACGTCACATCGTCCTGCAGTCGCGCGAGCAGAAACGCGCGGCGATCGAGGAAGAAGTTCAAGTAGCCGTTTGGGGCGGCCTCCACGCGGCTGACGCCGTCAATCGGGCCAAGGGCCTCAGCCAATTGCTGGGCGATGGCGCGTGGTGCCTTGCGCAGCGCACGGGCGAGCTCAAACGCCACCGGCACGGCCAGGTCGCCAAGCGAGCGGCGTGGGGGTGTTTCAATGACGATGGTGGGCATGGCGGACGCGTCCAGCTGAAACGTCTGCTGGAGCGTTGTCTGGAGGCGCTGACGGACACGGGCGTGAACGGGCAGAATCATGTAGCCGTTTATTGTACCCGGCGCCACTCCTCCGGTGTGTTCACGTTGGCCGTCAGTGTGTCGGGGTCGCCGAACGCCGCGAGGGCCTCCGGGCCCAACTCCCCAAGTGTCAGACGCTCGCCCAGTGCGTGGGCGCGACGTTCGCCGGCCTCCAGCGCTGCGGTGACTCGGGGCAGGATGTGGACCTGGTAGCAGGCGATGAGGGGTTCAGGTCCGCGGTGGCTGCGCACCCACGCGCCGTCACCCTCGCGCGCGAGTTCGGACAGGGCGGTGAGCAGGTCCACTGTCAGATTGGGCAGGTCACACGCCACGACCAGCACCCGGTCGATGTTCGCAGAGGTGGCGGCCGCCTGGCAGAGTGCGGCATGGATGCCCCCGAGGGCCCCTGCGTCCGGAATGGCATCGGTGGTGACCGGGACGTGGAGGTCGGCAAATCGATCCGGGCGGGACTGGTGGTCCGTCACCGTCGTGACGATACAGAGGTTCCCCGCGACCCGTCGCAGCAGGTCGACCGCCTCGGTGG
>CAYZLT010000281.1:2495-4924 GCA_964479175.1 uncultured Solibacteraceae bacterium
GCTCTTGTCCAGGCCGCCGAACCGGCGGGCCTGACCTCCGGCCAAAATGGCGCCGGCGATCGTCTGGTCTGACATGCGCGGAGCATCATGACACGGGATGTACGGGTGGGGCGGGTGCTGGTGGCCGCTCTGCAACAAGCGATTGCTGAAGAGTTGCCGACTCGGACGGAGTTTTATGACCACTGGCTGGGGCCGGATGGTCGCCGGGATGGCACCCTGGGAAAGGCGCCGATGATCGCCGTGCTCGGGTTCCTCCGGACGGAGGGGCCGGCCTACGACCGCGTCGTGGAATCGGCGGGGCGCCTGGTCGCACAGTGGACGTGGAACGATGCGGGAGGCTGGACGCGCACGTGGGTGCCGCGCCTGCCGCGATGGTGGCGCATCAGAGCCGTCTGTCGCCGCCTCAGGGTGGTGATGGCCGATACCTGTCCGGCGACCCTCGCGAAGACGCGCGTGACGCGCGGCGTGGTGACGCTCGAGGTGGGAGAGTCGGTGTTTTGTGGGGCGCGCGAAATGCCGGCGTCCCCGTTGTGCGGGTTTTACGCTGCGGTGGCCATGGCGATGTTTGCGTCGGTCGGCCTCGTGGTGTCAGGACAGATGGAGCGGTGCCGTGCACGCGCCGGCGCCGATGGTCCTCTGGAAGGAAAGAGTGCATGCGTTGGAACCTTCGCCGTGTCGTCGGCGCCCTGATTATTGTGGTGGCGGCCTGCCCGCCGGCGTCCGCGCAGTCGGTCGTGGTGGAGCGTCCGCTGGTGTTGCCGTTTGCCGTCGTGGTTGACGGCGATGTGCCCGGCGGACAAGGGGCCGGGTTCTGGCTGGGTGAAGCGGCGGCCTTGCTGCTCGCTGAAGAACTCGACGCGCGCGACATCGCGGTGTTTTCCCGATCGGAACGTGTGGCGGCGTTTGCGTCCCTGCAGTTGCCGGTGACGGCGCCCCTCACCAGGGCGACGATGATTCGGGTGGGCGAACTGGTCGGTGCCACGGAGCTGGTGGTGGGCGAAATTCGCCTCGGCACACGGCTGACCATCACCGCCCGCACCATCAGCCTGGAAACGGCGCGGGAACGTGTGCACGCGAAGGCCGACGGCACCCAGACCGACATCTACGGCGTGGTCGAACGCATCGCGGCGCAGCTGGCGCCACAGGGGAGTGGCCAAGCTCGCCATGTCGACCGTCGTCTCCCGCTCGGCGCGTTTGAAAACTACGTGAAGGGGCTGGTCGCGATCACGCCTGCCGTGCAGCAACGATTCCTTGACGCGGCGCGGCAGCAAGTCCCCACCGACGATCGCGTGTTGCTGGCTGTCTGGGAGTTTTATGCGTCGCAGGGCGCGCATGACAAGGCGCTGGCGGCGGCGACCAGCGTCAGTCGTGACGCCCGGCTCGATCGACAGGCGCGGTATGCGGTGGCGCTGTCGCTCATCGAACTGCGTCGATTCGATGAAGCGTACCAGGGGCTGCAGGCACTGCATGGCGAACAACCCTCTCCGGTGTTGTCCAATGCGATCGGCGTGATTCAGGTGCGACGCGGCAGTACGCCGCAGACCGGACTGCCGACGTATTTTTTCACACGTGCGGTTGATGAAGCGCCGGACCAGACCGAATACCTGTTTAATCTCGGCTACTCCTATGCGCGCATCAAGAACACGGACGCCGCCTTGTATTGGTTGCGTGAGGTGGTCCGTTTTGATCCGGCCGATGGTGATGCCCACCTCGTCATGAGTCAGATGCTGATGGCCGCCGGCAAACGTGTGGAGGCGCAGCGGGAACTTGAGCTGGCGCGCCAGCTCGGGACCAGCCTCGATGCGGAAGCGCTGGCACTCGCCGATCGCGTCGCGCCGGGTCTCGAGCGGTTGACCAGTCGTCTGGAAACCAGGGCACTGGCCAACGTGGCGGCGGCCATCGCCAATCCCGCGCAGCGGGAGCAACAGGAACTGGCCGCGTTTCATCTCGCACGAGGTCGCCGACTGTTTGAGCAGGAGGACGACCGCGGAGCCACCAATGAGCTGCGGCGCGCCATCTACCTGCGCCCGTACGATGACGAACCGCATCTGCTGCTGGGACAGATCTACCGCAGGGCAGGCCGACTGGCCGAGGCGATTGATGCGTTCCGTATTGCGGTGTGGTCGCGTGAATCTGTCGCCGCGCGGATGCGCCTCGCCGAAGCCCTCCACGATCGTGGTGAGATAACACTGGCGATTGCCGAGGCGAGACGTGCGGTCGCGCTCGACCCGGAGTCCGCACCGGCGCGTGAGCTTCTCGCCCGCATCGGCGGGGATGAAGGTGTAAGATCGAAGGGTCGTCATGACTGATCGTGAGTTCCATGAGATCCAGCTGAGCGGGAAACAGCTGGCCTTTTTGTTTATTTCCCTGGTGGCCCTGGCCGTCGTGACGTTCCTGCTTGGCGTCGCGGCGGCTGTCGGTGCCGGCGG
>CAYZLT010000282.1:0-4913 GCA_964479175.1 uncultured Solibacteraceae bacterium
CGGTAACTCGTCTGGCAAGGAATCGGCCGAGCAGGTTCCCCAGTTGCAACACCTGCCGGCAGCCGGCCAACTCAAGGTTGTCGACGGAAGCCGGCGACGAGGCGGTGGCGACAATGGGCACGTCCGGCGCAATTTCCCGGACGGTGAAGGCCACGTTGGTGTTGGTGATGTCCGTACGTGTCGTCGCCACCAGGGCCGCACGATTGGCACGAGCCGCGCGGTACGTCTCGGGGTCGTCGAGGTCTCCAACCATCACCGTGATGCCTTGGTCGTGCAGCGCAAGGGCTTCGGTCACCTCCGGCACGATCACGACGTACGGCGTGTTGAACTGCGCCAGTCTCCGAATCAGCGCCGCGTCGATGGGGCCGTATTGCGTGAGCAGCACATGTCCGTGGGTGGTGGCCGGCAGCTTCTTTGGGGCACGTGCAGAGTTGCGCGCTTCCAGCCAGGGCGCATAAAAAAACTGAATGAACGTGAACGGCAGCAGAATCAACATGAACACTGTGCCCGACATCACGACGACCACCGCAAACATCCGACCCAAATCAGAGTGGAACGAGAGGTCGCCGTATCCCAGCGTCGACATCGTGACCATCGTCCAGTAGAAGCCAGAGAGCCAGGAGTGGTCCTGTCCCTCGCGCGCCATGATGAGGTGGAATGCGACGGTGTACGCGGCGACGATGGCGGTCAACATGATCAGCAGGTTGACCAGCACGTGCAGGTTGGTCCGCTGTTGCCGGCTATGGAGAGACGATGTGACCAGGGCCCCGAGGGTTTTCACGTGGAGAGACTATCGTGGTTCAGGGTTCTGAGTTCAGGGTGCAGGGTTCTGGTTTACTCGGCGCGCATGGTGGTCTGAGGGGAGACGCGCGACGCGCGACGTGCGGGGGCCCAGCTCGCGAGCAGCGTGACGGCCAACTGCAGAGTGACTGCCGCGAGATACACGCGCGGGTCAAGTGCGGAGACGCCGACCAGCATGCTGCCGGCCGCCGATGCCGCAGCGGCGGCGACAACAAGTCCGATGACCAATCCCGGGGCGGCGAGTCGCAGTGATTCGCCCAAGACCATGCGCCGCAAATCCTGCGCGGTGGCACCCAGGGCGAGCCGCACGCCAAACTCGCGCGTGCGTTGGCTCACCACGTGGTACGTGACGCCAAAGAGTCCGACGGTCACGAGGATGACGGCGACGATGCCGCATGTGGCGAAAAAGGCGGCACTGACGCGACTGGGCCACAAGGGCAACGCCATTCGCTCCTGCATCGTCTGCACGGTCGCCGGAGCGACGTTGCTGTCGAGCGTGCGCCAGGTGTCCCGCAGGGCGGACGCGGTGGCCTGGCCATCGGTTCGGGACCGCGCGACCAGCGTCAGTGTGTCCGCTGACCGCAGGGGATTCCACAGCCGGTAGATGTAGGGCTGCGGCTGCTCCGACATCATCCCGTTGATAACCGTCCTGACGACCCCGACGACCTGAAGGGGCCGACGATCCTCGGCGTCGCTGAGCCAGCGTCCCAGCGGAGGCGCGTCGGGCCACAGCAGCGCGGCGGCCGCCTCGTTGACGATCACGGTGTCGGCATCTGCCTCGGTAAACGCGCGCCCAGACGTGATGGGGATCTGCAGGACGTCGAAAAACGGCGGCGTGACCGCCGTCATGGGCATCGTGGGGCACGCGGCGCCTTCACACGGACGGCCATCCGACGACACCGGTCGACGACCGTGATCCCCCACGTGAAAGGAGATGCGCTCAGCGGCGGCGCCGGCCGCGATCTCCGGTCGCGAGGCGAGGCGCTCCAGCAGGAGCGGTACGTGCGCCGCCGGGACCTGCATCGCCGCGGTCTGGGTGGTGTTGAACCCCGTGTCGGTGCGAAGGGCAGCCACAAAACTGGCGACAAACATCATCGCGAGTGTCAGGAACGCCGTCGAGCCGACGACCTGCAGCACCACGAAGGCCCGTCGGGCTCTCGCGGGGGCCAGGCCACCCACCGCGCCGGTGCTGCCGGCCTTGAGCCATCGAATGGGATCCACGCGGACGATGCGCCAGAGGGGAGTCAGTGTGGGAACGATGGCCGCGACCATGACCAGCACGAGGGTGAAGGCGACCATCCGCCAGTCAGTGGTGAAGTGCAGGCGCTGCGGGATGGGCGCGGGAAGACTCAGGCCACCCAGCAGCGCCTCGCTCCAACTGGCGATCAACAGGGCCGCGGCGCCCGCGAGCGTCGCCACGATGAGGCCCTCGGCGAAGAGCAGGCGCGTGAGCCGACCGCGACCGGCGCCGAGCGCGGCACGCAGACCGAGTTCCTGTTGTCGCTCGACGGAACGCGCGAGGATCAGCCCCGCCACGTTGAAGCAGGCAATGAGGAGCACCAGTCCGACCGCGGCCATCGCGACAGCCGCCGCGGCGCCGAGTTGTCGGGCCTCGGGATGTCCCTCCGCCACCGGGACGTACTGCGCGCGCACGCGGTCACGCACGGCCGGCGGGGCGATGGCGCGGGTGAGCGTGCTGATTTCCGACGCGACCTGTGCGGCGGACATGCCGGCTTTGGGCCGCGCCATCATCGTGAGCCAGGTCGCATCGAGCTGGCCGCCGGGCGTGAGCTGCAAGGTGGGCAGCGCATCAAAGGCAAACCACACGTGGGGTTCAAACAGGCCGCCGGGGCCCTGGTGGTCATCACGCACCACGCCGAGCACCCGGGCGATTTGTCCATTGAGCACGGGGCGAATGGTGGCGAGATCGTCGGCCGCATGCCAGCGGGTCTTCCAGTAGCGCTCGCTGATGACGACCGGCACGGCGTCGGCCGTCACATCGGTTTCTGACAACACCCGCCCCGTGCGCATCGGCGCCTGCACGACCGAGAAGTAGTTGGGGGACACGGCCAGTGCCCAAATGTGTTCGGGGCCCGCCTCGCTCTGCGACGAGAGTGGCAGGCGACCCTCGGCGACAATCGCGTCAAGGGTGGTCGCCGATGTCCGGAGCGTCTCGTAGGTCTGGCGACTCGCATTGGCGTAGGGATTGGCACCCTCACTCACGAAGATCCATCCGAACGACGCCGCGTGCGGGATGGTGAATGGCCGGAACACCAGCGCATTCACGCTGGAGAAGGCGACCGTGTTGATGCCCAAGCCCAGCGCCAACGTGAAGACCACAAGCAATGTGTGGCCGGGGCGTCTGAGGATGCCGCGGAGGGCGTAGCGAAGGTCGGAAAGCATCACGTCTACAGACGAGGTTCTGGGTCCAAGGTTCAGGGTTCTGGGGCGGCGCGGTGCCGGGGGCCCGCGGTACACTTGTCGGACCCCTGCGCCGGGGTGGCGAAACTGGCAGACGCACGGGACTTAAAATCCCGAGACCCGCAAGGGTCGTGTGGGTTCGACCCCCACCCCCGGCATACCGTCCCAGAACCCAGAACCCTGAACCCCGCACCCCGCGAAGCGTGGACCGAGTGTCCGCTTTTGTCCGTATATGATTACGACGGAGTGAACCCTATGGAAATCCTGTGGTGGCATTGGCTGGTCTTGGGCCTGCTGCTTGTACTCGCGGAACTGGCCACGGCTGGCGGGTTTTATGTGATTTTTTTCGGTATCGCCGCCCTGACGGTGGGTGTGCTTGCCGGTTTTGGGCTCGCGGGGCCCCTCTGGGTGCAGTTGCTGATGTTCTCCGTCCTGTCGGTGGCGACACTCGCGTTGTTCCGTGCGCGACTCCTCACGTGGGTGCAGCACGATCCGCAACGCCCGGAGGTCGACAATCTTGTGGGCGAGATCGGCGTGGCGAGTGAGGAACTGGTCCCCGGCACCGTCGGTCGCGTGGAAGTCCGCGGCGCCGCCTGGACCGGGCGCAACACCACCGCCATAGCCGTCTCGCGCGGCACCCGCATTCGTGTCGTCCGTGTGGACGGCCTCACCCTTGAAATTGAACCAGAAGGAGTCCGCTCGTGAACGAAGGCGCCATCGTCCTCGCTGTCCTCGCCCTGCTCGTCATCATCATCGTCGCCAAGACGGCGGTGGTGGTTCCGCAACAGAGTGCTTTCGTCGTGGAACGCCTCGGCCGGTTCTCGGGTGTGTTGTCGGCCGGCTTCCATCTGCTGGTTCCCTTCATGGACGTGATCCGGTACCGGCACTCGCTCAAGGAGATTGCGCTCGATATTCCGGCACAGGTCTGCATCACGCGCGACAACGTGCAGGTGGGCGTCGACGGCATCCTGTATCTGAAGGTGCTCAACCCCGAGCGGGCGTCCTACGGCATCTCGGATTTCGGTTTTGCTATCACGCAGCTGGCGCAGACGACGCTGCGAAGTGAGGTTGGCAAAATTGATCTCGACCGCTCGTTCGAAGAGCGCATGAACATCAATCAGTCGATCGTGCAGGAGCTCGACAAGGCCAGTGAGGCCTGGGGCGTCAAGGTGCTCCGCTACGAGATCAAGAACATCACGCCGCCGCACGACGTGTTGGCCGCGATGGAAAAACAGATGCGCGCCGAACGCGAAAAGCGCGCGGTGATTCTGAACTCGGAAGGGCAGCGCGACGCGGCCATCAATGAAGCCGAAGGCGAGAAGCAGCAGGTCATCAAGGCCTCGGAAGCGCGCAAGCAGCAGCAGATCAACGAAGCCGAGGGCGAAGCGTCCGCCATTCTCGCGGTCGCGTCGGCGACCGCCGAAGGCATCCGCCAGGTGGCCGAAGCCATTCGTCAGCCCGGTGGCGTCGAGGCCACGCAGCTGCGTGTAGCCGAGCAGTACGTGACGCAGTTTGGCCAGTTGGCGCAGAAGAGCACGACGATGATTGTGCCGGCCAGTGTGTCGGATGTCGCGGGGATGATCGCCATGGCATCAAAACTGTTCAAGGAAACCAGCAAGGACACCCCTAAAACATAAGCAACCACGCACCGAGGCTGGCCGCCATGGCGGCCAGCCTCGGTGCGTGGTTGC
>CAYZLT010000283.1:0-3625 GCA_964479175.1 uncultured Solibacteraceae bacterium
GACGACCGGGCAGCGTGAACCCCCGATGTGTTCGTGGTACCACATCCACGCCTCTGGGTTGATGGGTTCGCCCACCGATCCGAGCAGCCGCAGACTCGACAGGTCATGTGCGGCCGGCCAGTCGGGGCCCCACTTCATGAACGCGCGAATGGCGGTCGGCGCGGTGTAGAACACCGTCACGCCGTAGCGCTCAACGAGAGACCAGAAACGGTCCTTGTTCGGCCAGTCCGGCGCGCCCTCATACATGAGGACGGTGGCGCCGTTCTGCAGCGGACCGTAGACCACGTACGAGTGCCCGGTCACCCATCCGATATCCGCGGTGCACCAGTAGACATCGGTGTCCTGCAGGTCAAAGACCCACTTGGTGGTCGCGTACGTCCCGACGAGATAGCCGCCCGTGGTGTGGACGATGCCCTTGGGTTTGCCCGTGGTGCCCGACGTGTAGAGGATGTAGAGCATGTCTTCGCTCTCCATCGGTTCGGGGGCACACTCAAGCGGCGCGTCCTGCATCAGCCGGTGATACCAGTGGTCGCGCCCTTCCTTGATGTGTACGGGAAAAGGTTCACCGGCCTGGCGCTTTACCACCACGACGTTCTGGACGGTCGGCGCACCGACCAGCGCCTCATCGGACGTCTGTTTGAGCGGGACCAGTTGCCCGCGGCGAAAACCGCCATCGGCGGTGATCAACAGTGAACACTCCGCGTCGTTGATTCGATCACGTAGCGCTTCCGCGCTGAATCCTCCGAACACCACAGAGTGCACTGCGCCGATGCGTGCGCACGCCAGCATGGAGATGGCGAGCTCTGGAATCAGCGGCAGGTAGATCGCGACGCGATCACCTTTGCGAACGCCGAGTCCCTTCAGGACGTTGGCGAACTGGCAGACCTGACGATACAGATCGAAGTATGTCAGCGTGCGGCGATCCCCCGGCTCACCTTCCCAGATGAGAGCGGCGGTATTGCGTCGCGCGGTGCGCACGTGGCGATCGAGGCAGTTGACGCTGGCGTTGAGTTGACCGCCGACAAACCACTTCGCGTGCGGCGGCTGCCAGTCGAGCACCTTCGTCCAGGGACGCATCCACTCAAGTTCACGCGCCCAGCCTTCCCAGAAGGCCTCCGGGTCGGCAGCGGCACGTTCGTAGATGTCGGGGTCGATCACCCGGGCGTTGGTCCGCCACTCGGATGTTGGTTCAAAGACGCGCGCTTCATCAAGCAGCGCGTTTATTTCGTGGGCCTTTGACGACTCGCTCACGCAGCCGCCGGTCCCGCCTTCTTGCGGAAAAACGCGAGGCCCAGCAAGGCGCCGAGCAGACCGAACACCGCGAAGACCGGAATCGTCACCGCGGCGGTGATAAACAGCGCCGCCGGCCCCGTGGAGAATCGTTCGATCATCTCCACCATCTCGGGGGGCACATCACCCATCTGACTGAAAACCTGATCCATCGCCTCGCGCTGCGCCACCGCGCCGCCCGACACCATCATGACGAGCGCACCGCCAACGACACTGACGACGCCGCCAACACCACCCGCAATCAACCCGGCCACGGCAGCGGCGGAGGTCTCCAGAGGGAGTGGGTCGTTCTGCTGCATCAGGTAGGTGGTCAGCAGGCCGCCCACCACCACCCAGAGACAGCAGCACGCATTAAACGCGCCGATGATCGGCAACGCCGAAAGGATGCCGATGAAGAGACCGCCGAGCAGTGCAGGCTGGTAACGAGCCAAATGAGCCTCCTGGGCTTAGTCGTAGTACTCGCGACCGAGGTGCGTGATGAGTTCTTCGCCGCGGATATAGCGCAACGTGTTCTTGAGCTTCATCAACTGAATGAAGAGGTCATGTTCCGGGTAGATTTCGGGCGCATGCATCGGGCTCTTGAAGTAGAACGAGAGCCATTCCTGAATGCCCGAGAATCCGGCCCGCTTCGACAGGTCGAGGAACAGCGCCACGTCGAGCACGATGGGCGCGGCCAGAATGCTGTCGCGGCAGAGGAAGTTGATCTTGAGCTGCATCGGATAGCCGAGCCAGCCGAAGATGTCGATGTTGTCCCAGCCCTCTTTGTTGTCTCCGCGCGGCGGATAGTAGTTGATCCGCACGACGTGGGCGATGTCCTTGTAGAGATCCGGGTAAAGGTGCGGCTGGAAGATGTAGTCGAGCGCGCCCTTTTTGCTTTCTTCCTTGGACTTGAACGACTCGGGGTCGTCGAGCACTTCGCCGTCACGGTTGCCGAGGATGTTGGTCGAATACCAGCCGGCCACACCGATGAGGCGCGCCTTCAGGCCCGGCGCGATGATCGTCTTGATCAGCGTCTGGCCCGTTTTCATGTCGCTGCCGGTGATGGGCGAACCCGTCCTGGCCGCGAGCTCGCGCAACGCGGGCACTTCCGCGCTGAGGTTCGGTGCGGCATTGCCATACGGCAGGCCTTCACTGATCGCGGCGTACGCGTAGATTTGGCTCGGCGAGATGGCCGGGTCGTTGTCGACCAGCCCCTGCTCGAAGGCGGCGATACTAGCGTGGCACGCCGACTCGGTGAGATAAATTTCGGTGGACCCGGCCCAGATGAGCACCAGGCGCGCGCAGTTGTTGTCAGCCTTGAACTTTCGGATGTCGGCGATCAGTTGATCGGCGAGGTCCTTTTTGTTTTTGCCCGTCTTGACGTTCGGACCATCCAGGCGTTTGACGTAGTGCCGATCGAACACCGCCGACATCGGCTTGATCGCCGCCAGCTCGTCCTTCACCTGATCGAGCAATTTCTCCTCGAGTACGCCGGCGTGTTTGGCGGCCTCATAGCAGTTGTCGTCGAAGATGTCCCAGCCGCCAAACACGATGTCGTTGAGTTCGGTCAGGGGCACAAACTCGCGGATGGTGGGCGTCCGGTTTTCGTTGCGTTTGCCGAGACGGACGGTGCCCATCTCGGTGAGCGAGCCGATCGGCTTGGCCAATCCCTTGCGGATGGCCATCACGCCCGCGATGGTGGTAGTGCTGACCGCACCAAGTCCGACCAGAAGAATGCCGAGTTTGCCGTCCACGGGAGCGAGAGAAATTCCAGTACTCACGAACGGGAACTATATCATTCGGGAATGTTCACGATTCTGAAGATGCTGCGAAAGGCCAAGGGTCAGCCGGAGCAGGGGGCCGTCGTCATGCTGGGCATCAAACCGGGGGACCGGGTCCTGCTGCTCGGTGCCGCGAGGCCGGAACTGGCGGGAGCCATCGGCGCGGTGACCGGTCTGAACGGCCAGACCACGGTCGTGGACCGGGCGCCGGGCGCGAAGGACCGCATCGCCACCGCCGCCGCCGGCGCTGGGGCGCTCGTGGACTTTGTGGCGGCACCCATTGCCCTGTTGCCCACCGACAGCCAGACCTTCGACATGGCGGTCCTTCCCGCCGGACTCGCCGCGCTGGGCACCGATGCGCCGTCAGTCCTTGCGGAAGCGATCCGCGTGGTTCGCCCGGGCGGACGCATCACCATCTGTGAGCCACTCCCCCGCCAGGGACTCTTCCGACTGGCGCAGACGGCGCCACTGACCGATCCGAAGGACGTGGTCGCGAGACTCACCGCGGCCGGCCTGCGCGCCGCCCGCCACCTGGGCTCTCTCGACGGCACCGCCTACTTCGAAGCCGCCCGCCC
>CAYZLT010000283.1:3725-4910 GCA_964479175.1 uncultured Solibacteraceae bacterium
TTAGCGTAAGCAGGTCAGGTGGCGGCCGCCGTCAATCGAAATGGTCTCGCCGGTGATCCACCCGGCGGAGGGCGAGGCCAGGAATGCGATCAAATCAGCGATTTCCTCCGGTGTACCGGGTCGACCCAGCGGATGGGTCGCCTTGGAATGTTCGAGAAACGCGGCGTAGCGCGCTTCGTCCATCCCGCCACGGCGATGCAGATTGGTCACAACCACCCCGGGATTCACGGCGTTTACGCGGACGCCCTGCGGCGCCAAATCCAGCGCCGCACAGCGGGTCAACTGGTCCACCGCGCCCTTGCTCACGCAGTAGGCGAACAGTCCGGGAAAGGCGCGGGTCCCCGCCACGCTCGAGAGGTTCACCACGGTTCCCTTGGACTCGACAAGCGCCGGGATCGCCTCACGCAGCAGTCGGAACGTCGCGCGAAGATTCAGATCCATCATCGAATCAAACGCGTCGTCAGTCGTCTCGCGGATGCCGGCAGACGCGATGACCCCGGCCGCGTTGACCAGCACGTCCACGCGGCCGTGCCGCGACACGACACCGGACACGATCGTGGCCGGCGCACCCGCCTGGGTGACGTCCGCGACGACGACGTCCTGACACACGGCTCTGAGCGCCGCCTCGTCGCGGCCGACACCGATCACGGTCAGTCCGTCTGCGGCCAGCCGAAGAGCTGTCGCCTTCCCGATCCCGGATGACGCCCCGGTCACGATCGCCACCCGCCCCACACCCCACGCTGCGCTCGTCGTCTGAGTAGTCATGCGCGGAGTGTACGCGGGGTCTGTTGCCGGGCCTCCATCCTGCCGAGATCACAAAGGTGAGCGAGCTCTACACGATCCGGGAGATCGCCGCTGCGGCGGAGGTACCGGCGGAACTCGTCATGCAGCTGGCCGATTCCGACCAACTCCTGATTGTTGACGGCCTCATGCGCGAAGCGGATGCGGTGGCACTCGTGCGGAGTCTGCACGCCACTCCTGGTGGTCGCTCCCCTCTTTCCCCACTCGTGGAAACCCGGCGCCGAGGCGGCCTCCCGCTTGCCGCCTCCGGCACACTCCACGCGGCGCTCTTGGCCCTGTTCCTGATCGCCTCCTCTCTGGGGCTTCTCAAGGCCAACACGGACGTCACGATCCCCGAGAAGACCCCAGTGCGCATGGTGTTCATGACCACGCCGGGTCCTGGTG
>CAYZLT010000284.1:0-633 GCA_964479175.1 uncultured Solibacteraceae bacterium
TTGTCGAGGTCGATGACGACGACTGTGAACCCGGCGTGTCCGAACTCGACGGCCAGCGGGAGTCCGACGTAGCCGAGGCCAACCACGCCCGTTTTGGCGGTGCGGGTGGTCAGTTTCTGAAGGAGTGATTGAGCGAGGGGGTTCTCGGACGTGAATGGCTGAGACATAAGCGTTCACTAGTCTAACCCGGCGAGTGCGGAGTGCGGAGTGCGGAGTGCGGGGTGCGGGGTGCGGGGGCCGAGTCTTCGCACTCCGCACTTCGCACTTCGCACTCCGCACGTCACAGCCCGACGGCGACCCAATCCGCTACGATCTTGGCGCTGGCGTTGCGGTCGAGGGCGTTCTGGGCGCGGGCGACGACGCCAAACGCCTGGATGAGGCGGTCGGGTGGGAACGCGCGGGCGATGCGCGAGAGGGTGTCGGCCATGTCCTGATTGGCAAGCGGGGCGTCGCCGGCGGCTGAAATGCCGAGGTCGCGCAACATGGAGGAGAGGTGCGCCAACCGCGTGCTCACCGCCTCGCGGCTGCGGCGCTTTTTTTCAACGGTCGCCAGAGCGGCCGCCGCCTTCAGCCTCGGACCGAGCGAGGTCCCGGCGGAGGCTTCGAGCAACGCCGCCGCCGTCTCCCGGTCGT
>CAYZLT010000284.1:643-4876 GCA_964479175.1 uncultured Solibacteraceae bacterium
CCGGTCGTCCTCGAGTGTGCCGCCGTCAATCGCCAGCGCCTGCCCCACACTTCCGCCGGCGATCGCGGCGCGTGACCGCGCGGACGCCGCGTCCATTCCCACACGGTCCACCAGCACACGCGTCACTTCATCGTCGCTCAGCGTGCCGAAGCGCAGGCGACGACAGCGGGAGAGGACGGTGGCCATGAGGGAGTCTGGGGCCGCCGCAACGAGAATCAGGATCACCGCCGGGGTCGGCTCTTCGAGCGTTTTGAGCAGTGCGGACTGTGCTTCCCACCGCAGATCGTCCGCGCCGTTGATGATGAACACTCGCTTGCGGCCCTCGAAAGGCCGATAGCCGACCAGCGCCAGAATCTTGTCGCGCACGACGTCGACGCCGATCGAGGCCTTCTCCCCACGATCGACGACGATGACGTCGGAGAACTGCCCGCGCGAGATGCGCGCACACGACGAGCAGGTGCCGCAGGCACACCCGTCGGTCGCGTTCGGACAATTGACGGCTTGTGCGAGGGCGATGGCGGTGGCAAATTTGCCGATGCCCGCCGGGCCTGCGAACAGCAGGGTCTGCGGCACGCGGTCGGCCACGATCGCCTTCGTCAACACATCGCGCAGGCGGGAATGCCCAATGACGGGCCAGGAGTTCGGCACAACAGGAAGATTTTACGTGCAAACACGTCTCGCGGACAGTTCGCTCAACAACCTCGGACCGCGTCGCTGGTCGGCGTGGACAGGGAGCGCGACGCGACTGACTGCACCTGTCGCAGGGCCTCAAGGATGTCGACGATCCCCGGGACCTCCCAGAGATTCGCGCT
Organism: uncultured Solibacteraceae bacterium; assembly: GCA_964479175.1. Lineage (GTDB taxonomy): Bacteria > Acidobacteriota > Vicinamibacteria > Vicinamibacterales > SCN-69-37 > SYFT01. The sequence continues at coordinate 1,456 of CAYZLT010000284.1, forward strand.
GCGTCCGCGATCACGATCAAACGTGCCGCCGCCGCGGATACCGGCGCCCGTGTGAAGGGTGTACGCCGCACCGCCGGTCAGCCAAGTCACACGCGCCGCATCTGCGAGGCGCGTGGGATCGGCATCCTGCTGAACACTCGACTGCGGACCGATGGGTTCGTTGCTGACAAACGCGCGGGTGATTTCGCGCGGAACGTTGCGCATCGAGAGGGGGTCACACACGGGCCCTCGGGCGCCGAGTGGACCGCGCAGATCCCGACTGAAATGTGGCGTCGCGACGTCGATCACGCCGCCCGCGTGGAGGGCGCGCCACTCGGCGACACAGGCGCGGTCATCGTCGGTCTGCACGCTCGCGGGATACAGACAGTGGGGGGCCGATGGGGCCACCAGCACCGACGTGGCCGTCTTCAGACGCGCGCCGAGCACGCCCACCGCGTCCGGCGAATCAAAACCGTTCTGCCAATATTCGTTGGCCACTTCGACCAGGAGAAAACGCTCCGGCGCCTTCGACACACGCGCGGCCCAGGCGTCGATCCATCTCTCGCGGTCCGCCTGGCCCGGCATCATCACCTGCGCGTCTGCGAACACGGTGACCTGGAGGCGCAGACCGTGACGCTTCGTGCGTTCGACAAGCCGATCAACGACGTCCCAATAGTCCGGCCACGTGGGATCGATGACGCGATCCTTCCACGTCTGGGTGCCGACCATCGAAAGAATGCGGATGTAGTCGATGCCGTGTTGTGCGGCGAAGGCGAGATTTTTGTCGAGGCGTTCGGGGTCGTGTTTTTCGCCCCACAACGCCCAGAACATCGTGGTGCCCAGCGCGGGCCACGGGCCATTGGCGTCCGCGAAGCGGGTGCCCTCAAGGCGCACGGGGCCCGAGCGACCCTGTGTGGCTGCTGTACATGGAGCGCTCAGGACGAGCGCGATGAGAAGAAGACCCAAAAAGTGGCGGGGCCGACGAGACTCGAACTCGCGACCTCTGGCGTGACAGGCCAGCGTTCTAACCAACTGAACTACGACCCCGCAAAATGGGCGATACAGGATTCGAACCTGTGACAGCCGGCGTGTAAGGCCAGTGCTCTACCGCTGAGCTAACCGCCCGTGCTGACAACCGGTGGATTATCCCATTTTGCAAGGCGCCCTGACAAGCACGATTCCGGCATACTGAACAGAAATGACGTCCGCCGCACGCCACCTGCTCGCCGCCCTCCATGAGCTGGAAGGGCGAAACGACGGCCTGCTCGCGAACCTGGGTGAATCGGGCTGGACCGAGGTGGCGGACCTGGCGATCCGGCAGCGGGTTGGCCCACTCCTGCTGAGCCGGCCAAGCCTGCCACTCCCGGAATCGGTCCGGGCCACACTTCGGACGCGCGCTCAGTTCTCTGCGATGCGGGTGCTCAAACAACAGGCCGCCCTTCGTGAACTGGCGGGCAGCGTGGCGCCGCTCGGCATCGATCTCATCGTGCTCAAGGGCATGCACTTGGCGACCACGGTCTACCCGAGCGCCGTTCTTCGCGAGATGGGTGACATCGATGTGCTGGTGCGCGAAGACGCTCTTCCGGCGCTTACATCAAGCGCAGGCAGTCTCGGATATGCCAGTCCCTCCTCGGGCTTTTCCAGTCATCACCTGCCTCCGGTCGTTCGCGATCGGGTGGTGTTTGAATTTCATCAGCACATTGATTCGCGCGAGCATGGCATCAAGGCACCACTCAACGCGTTGTTCCAACGCTCAGTGGCCACCGGCCTTGCCGCCAACATCAGGTTCCTGTCGGCCGAAGACCTGCTGGTGCACCTGTGCATGCACGCGGCAGATGGCCACCTGATGGAATCTGGCCTCCGAGGGTTGGTCGACGTCCAAGCTGTGCTCAAGCACTTCGACCGTGCTCTGGACTGGCCGTTGGTCGCAGCCACGGCAAAGGAATGGCAGTGTGAGCGGAGCGTCGGGCTGATTTTCACCCTCTGCCGGCGACACCTGGGTGTGGCAACACCCTTGGATGTCTCCTCTGCCATCGATACCGAGCCTCCTTCTCATGTTGTGGATGCCGCGCTCGATCAGATCTTCGGCACACCGAGCGCCACCTCTGAGGCAACTGCCACGCTCGCGAGAACGCCGGGCATCATCGGAAAAATTCGCGTGGTCCTTGATCGACTTCGGCGCCCCATCCCGGAATCACGCATTCGGCGCGCGGTTGGACTGATTCAGCGCCACGGGTTTTGGCTGTTGCAAGCGCAACTTCCTGGCCAGAAGACCATCAAGAGTCGGCTGGCGAATCGGCACGCTCTCGCCGACTGGATTCGCGATCGACCCCGGGGTTAAAACGTCTGCATCGCCATCAGCGCAAACGCGCCGGCCAGGCCGGCCAGTGACCGCCATTCCTTGTTCATGCCGAAGGCGCGGTCCACACTGAACCGGCGCGTCGAGGGTGCCGAGGCGGCGGTGGCGCGGCCTTCGCGATAGGCGGAGTATTCGCCGGCGAAACGGGCGTCGAGTGTGGCTTCCTCGCTTCGCACAGCCGCGACATACGTGACGGTGAAATACGCGACCGCCAGCACGGCCGTCCAGACCGAGGCGGAGGCGATGACAAACCCCGCACCCATCAGCAACGACCCGACATACAGCGGGTGACGGAGATGGCGATACGGGCCGCTGCGCGTCACCTCGCGCCCTTTTTCAATGTGGCCGGCTGCCCACACGCGCAAGGTTTGGCCCATCACCGCGATGACCGCACCGATCAGGAACGTTCGCGGCGTTGGCGTGGCCAGGACAAACGCGGCGATAAACGTCGCAAAGCCCAACGGCACGCGCCACCGCGCGACCTTGATCCAGTTGATGCCGCTCATGAGGCGACCAGCCGACGCGTGATGGCGCTCGTCACCTCGTCCACCGAGATGGTGCCCAGGCACCAGTCAGCGGCCGCCCGTCGGCACACGCGCTCGTAATGACAATCACATCGGTCGTACCGCGAAATCGACACATCCCGATCATCCCACGGACCGTTGCGTCGTTCCGTCGTCGGGCCAAACAATGCGACGACAGGCGCCCCCATCGCACACGCGAGGTGCAGTGGCCCCGTGTCCCCGGACACAAACACCTTCGACTCGCGGGCGAGAGACAACAGGTCGTTGAACGTCGTCTTCGGCGCTCGCACAGCGACGCCGCCTGCGCCCGCGACGATGGCGTCAGCAATCACTTCCTCGCCAGGGCCCCACAAGACGACGGGTGTCCATCCATACGTCGCATGCAGCCATCGCGCGACCGCCGCAAACGACTCCGGCGGCCATTGTTTGTTGGGCCACGCGGCGCCGGGATTCAGGAGGGCGAATTCGGACACGCCGGATGATCGCAGGGAGTCCAGGGCTGGAGACGGGGACAGTTTCAGGAGTCCAGGGGTCCAGGGGTCCAGGGGTCCTTTTGGTC
>CAYZLT010000285.1:0-4874 GCA_964479175.1 uncultured Solibacteraceae bacterium
GCCGGCCTTGTACCCACGGCCGGCCGTGGCATAGACGATGGCACCGGGACGCAGGTGGACAGTCAGGGCCGCGTTCGGCGAGATGTTGGAGTAGGTGACCTTCTCGTTGATCGCCGCCGGCGGCGCGATGATCGGATCAAAAAACGTGTCGAGCGCCGCTTCCTTGGTCTCGCGGTCGGCGCGTGCGCCCACCGCAAAATCCACGCGGTCTGAGAACGAGACGGTGGCCTGCGCAAAACCGCCGATACCCAGGTCGTCGATCGTGCCCTTGGGCGAGTGCTGGTTGATCGGGAACCCGAGGAACGGCGACAGCAGGAACGACGAGAAGCGGTTGATCGCGTCCTGCTCGTAGTTCTGCGTAAACATCACGCCGCCGACCTGCCACGACAGGCTGGTGGTGTCAGACAGTTTCACCGGGGCGTTGGCGGCGGAGGCCAGGCGGACTTCCTGACTGAACTGGCGCGCTTCCTCTGAGTTGTCGCGTGTGATGAGGCTCAGCGGGGTGTAGTCGAGGTCGGTGACATCCCGTGTTTCCCACCGGAGGTAGCCGGTGGTCGAGGAGACGCTGACGCGGTCGCCCTCGTACCGCGCGAGAAACGTCGCAGACGCGAGGTCGCGATTCTGGTAGCCCTCGAAGTCGCGCGCGACCGTGAACGGGTTCTGACGCAGACCGGCCATGTCGCTCAACGCGTAGTCGCCGTCTCGTGAGCGTTCGCCACTCACAATCAGTCGCGTCTCCCAGCGAACGGTCGGCGTCCAAAGCAACTGCGCCTTGCCGAACGTGCCCTGGCGGTCGTCGATCGTGTTGCCGGTGATGCGGTTGGTCGTGAACCCGTCGCGTTCACCGTGCCCGATCGCGACGCCCAGGGCCAGCGTGCGCGTCAGGGGACCCGAGATCGACCCGCGCACTTCGCGGCTGCCGTTGTCGCCCAGGGGGGTCAGGAACCGGCCGGTCCAGCCACTGAGCGACGGACGCGCGGAGGAGATGTTCACCAGCCCGCCAAGCGTATTGCGGCCAAACAGCGCGCTCTGCGGACCACGCACAAACTCGACCTGATCCACATCGACAAGTTCCATGCTCGACGCGTTGGCGTTGAGCACCGGCACGCCGTCCACAAACGTGGTGATCGCCGGGTTGGCGGGGCTGGACCCGAGTCCGCGGAATCGCGCATTGCTCAACTTGCGCGCCGTGAATTCGGTGAAGACGGAGTTGGGCACAGCCATCACGGCATCACTGACGATGGAAGCGCCGATACGCGCCAGCATTTCCGCCGTGATGGCCGTCACGCTGACGGGAAGATCCTGCGCTTTGGCAGGTTCCTTTTGCGCGGTGACCGTCACTTCAGGCAACGTGATGGTCACAGGCGGATTCTGCGTCGTGGTCTGCGCGACCGCCGGAATGGCAGCCGCCGCACTCACCACAAGAAAGGATGACACGCGTACAAGAGCACTCTTCGACATGCGGCAATTATATGAGGCCGACCGGTAATAATCCGCCGTCATGAAACAACAGTGGGTCCGTGATGCCCGGCATGGTGATGGTGCACGAACATCTCTATATGAAACGCCTGATCGATGCCGGCCGCAAGGCGGGCCCGTCCATCGATGCGACCGCGCCGTATCTCAACGGTCCCAATAGTTTTTCGCAGATGCCCTCGCGTTCTTCCGCGCGGGCGGCAAACTCGTCGCGGGCACCGATCCCACGGGCAGCGGCGGTGTCATTCCCGGGTTCTCCAATCAGCGGACGATTGAGCTCCTCGTGGAAGCCGGGTTCACGCTCCCCGAAGCGGTCCGCATCGTGACGCTCAACGGTGCCGAGTACCTCGGTCGTGCCACGCATGTCGGCACCCAGCCCTCACCCCCATGGAACCCAAGGGTCCGCTCCCGGCCGTGGGCTTGTTTTCAGAGTCCAAGCAAGCCGGGGCCAATGGGGTTCCCACAACTGACTGCGGATGGTAAGGTATGGAGGGTTTTTTGGCTTTGGGGGTTTTGACCATGGAGCGTGTGAAGCATGTCTAGGTCGCGACTGGTCGCGGTGCTGCTGGCGACAGCCGGCGTTACCGCTGTCACCATGGTGGCTGTGCTGGATCCGTTCGGCATCGGCCGCTCCCGCGAACCGTATCATCAGGACGTCCTGCTCCCCAGGGACGTGGATATCGTCGATGCCCTCGTCCCGCGCAACGCGACGCTTGAGAGCGTCCTGAAGAGCCATCCCGGCACCTCACAATTTGCAGATTCCATCGTCGGCGCCGTACGCGACGTGTTCAACCCGCGGCACCTGCAGGCCAATCGCCCCTATCGCGTGACCACGACCCTCGACGGGTTGTTCCAGGAGTTCCGCTACAGGCTCGACGCGGACAGGTTTCTCCGGGTGGCGCTCAAGGACGACAGCCCGGCCGATGCGCCGGAGTTTGATGTCGAGGTTGTTCCGTATCCCAAAGAAATTGTGACGAGTGCCGTCGAGGTGGAGATCACCACAGCGCGACCATCACTGGCGGCCGCACTGCAGGATCAGGGCGAGAACATCCAGCTGGCTCTGCTGCTCGCCGATGCGTTCTCTGGTGACGTGGACTTCAATTCCGATTTGCAGGATGGCGACCGCTTCGAGCTGTTGTTCGGACGTGTGCTGCGCGACGGGCAGTTCTCGGGTTACGACGCCGTGCAGGTCGCGATGTATCACACGGGTGATCGCACACTGACGGCCATTCGCCACGAGGGCCCCGACGGACAGATGGCCTGGTACGACGCGGAGGGCCGCTCGCGCAAACGTCAGTTCCTCAAATCGCCGCTCGAGTTTCAGCCGTTTGTGACGTCACGGTTTTCGGCGAGCCGTCTGCACCCAGTGCTGGGTGTGCGTCGCGCGCACCGCGGCGTGGACTATCGCGCGGGGTACGGCACGAAGGTGCTCGCCGTCTCGTCGGGCACGGTGGTCGCCTCCGGCTGGTCTGGCGGCGCCGGACGACGGGTGGTGATTCGTCATGCGAGCGGCTACGAGAGCGCGTATTTCCATCTGTCGGCGTTTGGTCCCGGTATCTCGGTCGGCTCGAAGGTGGATCAGGGTGACGTCATCGGTCGTGTGGGCAACAGCGGCACCGTGACGGCCACACACCTGCACTACGAGCTCAAGAAAAACGGCACCCACGTGAACCCGGTGACCGAACATCGCAACATGCCGCCTGGCGTGCCGATTTCAGCCGACCAGCTGCCGACGTTCAGGGCGACGCGCGACGGTCTGGTGAACGGACTCCGGCTGGCACTCTCGCCAGCCCCTCCCGTGATGCCCGCAGCGTCCGGACAATAACCCCACCATGGCGCACCTCACCCCGTTCCGGGCGTTGCGCCCGGCACCTTCAGCGGCCTCGAGGGTGGCCTCAGTGCCGTACGACGTCGTCTCGACCGACGAAGCCCGGGCCCTGGCCGCAGACAACCCGCTGAGTTTTCTCCGCGTCACCCGGTCGGAAATAGACCTGCCGGAAGGCGCAGACCCGTACGACCCCGCGGTCTACACCCTGGCCGCGAAGAACCTCCGGGCCCTGGAAGCCGGGGCGCCGCTTGTGGAAGACCCGGAGCCGACGCTCTATCTGTATCGCCAGCAGATGGGCGATCACATTCAGACGGGGCTGGCCGGGTGCTTCAGCGTCGATGAGTACGAACGCGGCCTGATCAAAAAACACGAAAAAACCCGACCCGACAAGGAAGACGATCGCACGCGGCACATCACGACGGTACGCGCACAGACGGGTGTGGTCTTTCTCACCTACCGCGCCGTGGACGGCGTGGACGCGATTGTCGCGCGCGTGTGTACGACTGAGCCCCTGTACGACTTCGCCGCACCGGATGGCATCCGGCACACCGTGTGGCCCGTGCTCTCAGGCGACGCGGCATCACTGGTCGCGCAGTTTGCGTCGATTCCCGCGCTGTATATCGCCGACGGACATCACCGCGCCGCCAGTGCGGCCCGTGCACGCGCGACGATGCGCGATCGGGGCGACGATGCCACCGAGGCCGACACGTTCATCGCGGTGGCGTTTCCGGATCGGCAACTCAAGATTCTGCCGTACCACCGCATCGTGAAGGACCTCAACGGTCACACGCCGTCGACCTTCCTTGAGGCGCTGAGTGCCCGCCTGCCCGTGCGCGAGGGCGGTGCCGTGCCGTTACGCGCCGATGACGTGTCGATGTTCGTGGGCGGCCGCTGGTATGTGCTGACCCTTCCCGCGGCGCCGGCGGGCACCGCACACGCCGATGCGCTCGCCGTGGCGGTCCTTCAACGCGAAGTCCTGACCCCCGTGCTTGGGATCGGCGACATCCGCACCGACAAACGCATCGATTTTGTCGGCGGTGCCCGCGGCATCGCCGCGCTCGAAGCGGCGGTGAACGACGGCCGCGCGGCGGTGGCCTTCTCGCTGTATCCGGTTTCGGTGGATGACCTGCTGTCGGTGTCCGACGCCGGCGACATCATGCCTCCGAAATCCACCTGGTTTGAACCGAAACTGCGCGACGGTTTACTCGTGCACAGAATCTGAGGCTGACATGTCCGTCCATCGCATCTACAACTTCTCGGCCGGTCCTGCGGTCCTGCCGCTGCCCGTCCTTGAGGAAGCCCAGCGGGATTTGATCGCGCTGCCGGGCGTAGGCATGTCGGTGATGGAGATCAGCCACCGCTCCAAGCCCTTCGAGGCCATCCTTGCGTCGGCCCAGGAGGACATGCGGTCCCTCGCCGGCATTCCCGACAACTACAAGATTCTGTTTCTCCAGGGTGGCGCGAGTCTGCAGTTTTCGATGGTGCCGATGAACCTGCTCTCGTCGGGCACCACAGCCGACTACATCGTCACTGGCGATGCGCGGATGTCTGGAGTGAGCGGCAGTGGCGA
>CAYZLT010000286.1:0-4854 GCA_964479175.1 uncultured Solibacteraceae bacterium
GACATCCCCTTCATCGAACTGGGCCAGCCCGCGAAAATCAAGATCGACGCGTTCCCCGACAAGGAATTCAACGGACGCGTGACAGAGGTCGGCAACAGTGCCATTCAGACGGCCGGCGGCGCTGCCCAGCGCGCCACCAACTTCAAGGTCATCGTGACGCTCGAAGGCGAAGTGCCCAACGTGCGCCCCGGCTTTACGTGCACCACCACCATCACGACCGCGACTCGGCAGAAGGCCGTCGCCGTGCCGATTCAGGCGACGACCGTGCGCGAGATGGTCGTGAACGCGGACGGCAGTCTGGTGCGCGCGGCTGCGTCCGCCGAGGGGCAGCCGGCAACGCGTCGTGTCACGACGCCCACCGAACTCCAGCCGGGCCAGACCCGCAAGGAAATCGAAGGGTCATTTGTCATCAAGGATGGCCACGCCGTGTTCACACCGATCAAGGTCGGCATCGCTGGCGAGAAATTCTTCGAGGTCCTGGAAGGGCTCGCGGAAGGTGACGAGGTCATCACCGGTCCGTTCGCGTCTGTGCGCACGCTCAAGGATGGCGACCCGGTGAAGGTCACGACGACGCCAGGCGCACGCCCGGCAACGACGACGGGACGGTAACGTGGGTCAGTTTTACGAGGCGGCCAGCATCGCCCTCCAGGCGATCTGGTCCAACAAACTTCGGTCGTTTCTGACCGTGCTCGGCAACATCGTGGCCGTGACGTCGATCATCGCGGTCGTGTCGCTGGTACAAGGGCTGAATGCGTCGGTGTCCGACACGATTACGTCGCAGGTCGGTGCCGACACGTTTATGGTGCGGCGCACCGGGCCGACGGCCAGCGAAGAGGAACAGCTCCGCGCGGCCAGCAACCCCCGCGTGACGTTGGAGGATGCGGCGGCCATCCGGTCAGCGGGCCCGCGCATCGCGTTGGTCATGGCATCGTCGCAGTCGTCGGGTGAAGCCAAGACCCGCCGTGAGACGCTCGAATCCCTGCAGATTCGCGGCGTCACGCGCGAGTACTCGCTCCTGCCGACGACGGACATCGAGTTCGGCCGGACGATCTCCATGTCGGAGTTCGACAGTCGACGCAACATCGCGGTCCTCGGGTGGGATGCCGCCGATCGGCTCTTCGGCGCGCTCGATCCCATCGACAAGGAGATCACCTTGGCGGGTGTGCGGTTCCGTGTGGCCGGCGTCCACAAGAAGAAGGGCGCGGTCTTCGGCCAGTCGCAGGACGAATACGCCGTCATTCCACTCGGCACGTTCCAGCGAATGTTCGGCACGCGGCAGTCGCTGGCGCTGACCGTGATGCCTTCCGACCCGACCGTCGTCCGTGAGGCGATGGACGACACGACCCTGGCGTTGCGGATCGAGCGCCGACTGCGGCCGTCCGAACCCGACAACTTCGGCGTGGTGTCCTCCGGGACCTTTCTTGCGCTCTACGACCAGGTCACATCCGGTGTCTTTGCGATTCTGATTGGCGTGGTCAGCCTCTCACTCGTCGTTGGCGGCATCGTCATCATGAACATCATGTTGATGGTGGTCAGTGAGCGCACGCGTGAAATCGGCCTGCGCAAATCACTGGGCGCACGTCGGCGCGACATCCTGTGGCAGATTCTGACCGAGTCGATCACCCTGTCGACCTTCGGCGGGATTGTGGGCACCACCCTCGGCTTTCTCGTGGCGTTTGGCATCAGCAAGGTGACGCCGCTGCCGGCCGTCGTGGAAACCTGGTCGGTGATGCTTGGTATCTCGGTGACCGCCATTGTGGGCTTGTTCTTTGGAATGTATCCGGCCATGCGCGCCGCCGCGCTTGACCCAATCGAAGCTCTGCGGAAGGAATAGACGGCATGCGCTGGGGACTCTTCAACGAAATCTTCGTAATGTCCGTGGATACATTGCGGACCAACAAGATGCGCTCCAGCCTCACGGTTCTGGGCATCGTGATTGGGATCACGTCGATTGTCGGAATGACGTCGCTCATCCGCGGATTTGACCAGTCCCTGCGTGATTCGATCGCCTCGCTGGGCCCCGACACGATCACGGTGGCCAAATTCTCCGGGCTCAGCATGGCGGCGGGCAACGATTTTCAAGCCCTCCTCATGCGCCCGAACATGACGCCTGACGATGCCGAGGCGATTCGACGCGAGGCGCCGTCCATCGCGATCGTGGACGTCATGCTCGGTGATGGGGGCCCTCCCACGCTGGAACGGATCTACTACCGCAACCTGCGGACGAAACAAATCAGCGTGCTCGGCACCACCGAACGATGGCCGGATGTCGTCCGTGTGCCGTTGGCGGAAGGCCGCTTCTTCACCAACGGTGAAGTCGAGCGTCGCCGCAACGTCGTGGTACTGGGGCAAACTGCGGTCCAGGCGCTCTTCCCGAACCAGGATGCCGTCGGCAAGACCGTGCGAGTGGGCATCGTCGAATACGAAGTGGTTGGTGTGGTCGACAAACGGCCCAGCCCTGGTGGATTCGACTTTGGCGTGGACGACTTTGTCGTCATCCCGCAGACGACCTATCAGAAGCAGTTCGGCATTCGCGCCTACCAACAGGGACGCGGCGAGATGCGCAGCATTTTGATCTCGGCCGTGCCGCGCGAAGGGGTGTCGCGCGAAGTGGCGATGCGCGAGGTCGAGCAGGTGATGCGGACCCGCCACGGGTTGCGGCTCGACGAACCGAACGACTTCGACCTGGTCACGGCCGACGCGATCCTCGAATTGTGGGATCAGATCAGCGCCGCGACGTTTCTGGCGCTCGTCGTCATCTCGTCGATCGCCCTCATGGTCGGCGGCATCGGCGTCATGAGCATCATGACGATTACCGTGACCGAGCGCACCCGGGAGATCGGCGTGCGCAAGGCGCTGGGGGCGCGTCGGACCGAGGTCCTCTGGCAGTTCCTGATGGAGGCCATCTTCCTCACCTCGACCGGCGGCGTGCTCGGCATTGTCTGTGGTGCCGGCATCGGCATGGCCGTCCACCTGATTACCGGCTTCCCCGTCTCGTTGCCGTGGTGGTCGTTTGCCATCGGCATCGGGTTCTCGGCCGGGATCGGCGTGTTCTTCGGCATGGTCCCGGCCATCCGTGCGTCACGCATGGATCCGATCGAAGCGCTGCGCTACGAATAGGCCCCCTGGGCTCCTGGACCCTTGGACTCCGTCTGAGGTGTATGCTGGTCCCAGATCGGTGGAGGGATCGCGTATGAAGGTCTTCGACGCTGCGAATATCCGGAACGTGGCTCTGGTCGGACACAGTGGGGCGGGCAAGACGCAATTGACGGCCGCCTTACTCTACGATGCGGGGGCCACCCCGCGACTCGGCAAGGTGGATGATGGCACCACCGTAACCGATTACGACGAAGAAGCCATCGCCCGCAAACACACCCTCTCTTCCTCCCTCGCCTGGTTCGAATTCAACAAACACAAAGTCAATCTGGTCGACACACCAGGCATGGGCAACTTCCTCAGTGATGCCCGGGCGGCGCTGCGTGTCGTCGAGGCTGCGCTGGTGGTGGTGGACGGCGTCTCCGGGGTCCAGGTGGCGACCGAACAGATGTGGGAGAGCGCTGACGCCCTGAATCTTCCCCGTCTGCTGGTGGTCAATCGCCTGGACCGCGAGCGATCGAGTTTCGCCCGCACGATTGAGTCCCTCCGGGAGGGGCTCTCGCGATCCGTGGTCGCTGTGCAGTGGCCCATTGGTGAGGAGGGCGACTTCTCCGGGATTGTGGACCTGGTGGCGATGACGGCTTGGACCTTTGCGGAGGATGGCCGTGGCACGGCGACGAAGAGCCCGATCCCCGATGCCGTCGAGGCCGATGTCGCCGCCGCGCGCGCGGTGTTGATTGAGGCGGTGGCCGAAACGGATGAAGCGTTGATGGAGCGCTTCTTCGAGTCGGGCACGCTGACCCGGGATGAACTCACGTCGGGGCTCACGTCGGCGGTCAGAGCGAGCCAGCTGTTCCCGGTCTTCTGCGCCTCCGCCCTCAAGAACATCGGCGGGCCGTTGCTCGCAGAGGCGATCACCGCGTACGTGCCGTCACCTGCCGACAGACCGTTCCCGGGCGTGGCGCCCGACGGGACGCCCACCACGCGGGCGGCAGACACGTCCGCCCCATTGGTGGCCTGGGTCTGGAAGACCATCGCCGATCAATTTGCGGGGCGCATCTCCCTGTTCCGTGTGATCTCGGGTGTCCTCAAGTCGGACACCACCGTGCAGAACGTCACGCGGCAGGCCCCCGAACGTGTCGGGCATCTGGTCGCACTCGAGGGCAAGACACAGGCGCAGGTGCCGGAAGTCCACGCGGGCGATCTCGGTGCGGTGGCAAAACTCAAGGACACACACTCGGGTGACGTGCTGGGCGATCCCCATGCCGGATTCACCATCCAGCCACTCTCGTTTCCGGAGCCGGTCCTGTCCTACGCCATTCTGCCGAAGACCCGCGGCGACGAGGACAAGATCAGCACGTCCATCCATCGCCTGCAGGATGAAGATCCGTCGATCGGATACACGCGCGACGAACAGACACACGACCTCCTCCTGTCGGGCCAGGGACAACTGCACATCGAGGTCACCGTCGCGAAGCTGCGACGCCGTTTTGGTGTCGAGGTTGAGCTGAAGCCCCCACATGTTCCCTACCGCGAGACGATTGCCCTGCCGACCGAGGCCCACGGCCGACACAAGAAACAGACCGGCGGCCATGGGCAGTTTGGTGACTGCAAGATTCGCGTCACGCCCCTGTCCCGTGGATCAGGCGTGGAATTCGAGGACGACATCTTCGGCGGGTCCATCCCCAGGCAATATGTCCCGGCCGTCGAAAAGGGCATCAGGGACGCGTGTGGGCGCGGCTTCCTGGCCGGGTATCC
>CAYZLT010000287.1:0-4838 GCA_964479175.1 uncultured Solibacteraceae bacterium
TCGAGCACGGCGCGCAGATAGGTGCTGAGCGAAGTCCCGGCGCTGCGTGCGAACCGATCGTGCAGGTAATGCAACGAATGGATTTGCTCTCGCGAGATGCGATCAGGACGACGAAAGTTGTAGGCGCTCACCGTGCTGTCGGACGCCGCCGTGCTCGAGATCTCGCTGGTCGCCGTGGAACAGCGGACGTACACGGAATTTGTGTCGAAGCTCTCGGACCCGACGGCGTTTTACGCATTGGCGATTCCCCCGTTCGCGGAGCTCGGCGCGCTGGAGATTCACCCGAACGTCGCCTTCGCCATGATTGATCGCATGCTCGGTGGCGGTGGTCGGGGCCTGGCGACCCCGCGTGCCCTCACCGAGATCGAGCAGCACGTGATGGATTCGATCGTGAAGTTGCTGCTCGACGGGTTGACCGAAACATGGAAGCCCGTCGTGGAACTGGCGTTCGGGATCCGTGGTCGGGAAACGCGGCCGCAACTGCTGAAGGTCGCGGCGCCCAACGAAGTGATCATCATGCTGGCCTTCGACGTGCGCATCAACGACACCCGCGGCACCATGCACCTCTGCCTGCCGGAGGCGATCGTGGAGTCCACCAGCTCGCAGGTGGCGCAGGCCTGGCAGCGCCATCGACGCGAGTTGACGCCTGACGAGCGGGGCTGGCTGAGTCAGAGCCTCGAGCGCGTTCCTGTGGCGTTGATCCCCGAGATCGTCACGCAGTTGCCCGCCTCCGACATCGCGGCGTTGGCGGTGGGCGACGTCATTGCCCTCGGGGTGCCGACCGATCAGCCGGTGGACCTGCGGGTGGGTGGCGTCCCGAAGCTGCGCGGGCACTTGACGGTTGACCGCGGACGACTGATGGCGCGTGTGGAACAGCGACACGGCAGCACGGCTGAAGGAGCCGCAGCATGAGAACACTGTTGACACGCGAACGGCTCTCGTCCGCCCTGGCCGCTGAACTGGGGGCCGCGCTGGGTCGCCGAGTGGATGAGCGGGTGCACCTCAATACCGCCGAACACTGGGGAGAGGCCAGTTGCATTGCCACGATTGCCGTCGGAGGGCGCGCCCGCGGCGCGATCACCGTCTGGATCGACCGTGAGGCCCTCATCAACCTCGGTGATCGTGTGGGACTCGGGGCCTCACCGGAACCACAGGCGCTGGTGGATGTCACGGCCAGTCTGGTGCACGACGCCTTGACGGGACTGCAGGCGCAGAGCGGCTTCACCACACTGGCGTTTGGCGCCGTAGGGGTCACGATGACCCCCACGACCGAGCGCGCACCGCTGGTCGCCATGGTGATCACCGTGGCGTCGGGCACCCGCTGTGCCATCGCCGTCGGCGCGGATATTGATCTGCAGGCCGACCCCGAAGATGAACGCCTCGAGACCGTCCTGGATTTTGACCTGCCGATCGTCGTGCGGTTCGGACGCTCGGTGATGCCGCTCAAGGCGCTGGCGGCGCTCGGCCCCGGCGCGATGATCGACCTTGGACGGTCGCCCGACCAGCCGGTCGAAATTGTCATGGGCGAGAAGGTGCTGGCGCTCGGCGAGGTGGTCGTCGTGGGCGGCAACTACGGCGTGCGCGTGACCGAATTGACGAGCAACAGAGCGTCCTTGCGAGCGGCGCTTGGGGGGCACACATGATGACCTGGGCCTTGTGGGTGATGGCGGCGACCCTGGTCGCCTCTGGCGCAACGATCCTGTCGTTGTGGCGCCGAGTGGACACGCTTGAGCGCGGCCGGTTCCGTGTGGATCGCATGGGAGAGGCCGTGACCCTGTTGTCCGAGACCGCCGAAGCCGGGTTTGTCGCGGTCGCTCAGGAAATCGAAAAGCTCCAGCGCGCCCCAGTGGCCCGCGCAACGGGCACCCGTGCGACCGTCTCTCGCCGTGTGGTCCGCGCGGCGACGCGCGGCGAGTCGGTGGAACAGATCGCCCGGCGTGAAGCGCTCTCGGAAGGGGAGGTGCGACTGCATCTGGCCCTGGCGGAGACCACGACGGTCGTCACCAAGAAGGGGGCGCGTCGTGCGGTCCTGCGCGCGTAACGGGTGCGTCCGCACCACCTCGTGGTTCGGACGCCATCCCGGCGTCAGTGTGGACGGTCGCTGGTATTGCTCGGTCGCCTGTGTGGAGCGCATGGCGCGCACACGACTGCTCGATGCACGGCCCCCATCGGGCGGGTTGCCGGCCGCGGGCCATCTGCGCATAGGGGTGTGGCTGCGCCCCTACGGCGTCACCTCCAAACAAATCGACGAGGCGCTCGACACCCAACGCAGCTCGCGTCTGCGCCTCGGCGCACAGCTCGTGACCCTGGGGTATGCCACCTCGGAGATGCTCCTTGAGGCCCTCGCGCGCCAGTCGGGCGCGGACTTCCTGACCCACGTCGATCCCGGCGTCGTGCGACATGCGCCCGGGGGGTTGTCGCCGCATGCCGTCCGGGCGTTGTCTCTGGTGCCGATCACGCGGCCGGATCGAGGTCGTGTGCGCGTCGCCTGTGCGGCCCCGGTGCCGCGCGTCGCGCTGGCGGCATTTTCGCGCATCACCGGTCTGGTGCCCGAACCGTGTGTGGTGACCGACGCGACCTATGAATCGCTGGTCGATGCGTACGGGGCCGACGCCACCGTCCACGAGACGGCGGAATTTTTTGAAGCCTCGGATCTGGGCGACGCCATTCGCCACATCACGGCGGCCGCGATGCACGACGGATCGTCGCGTGTGACCGAAACCCGGCTCGAACCCATGACGTGGGTGCGGGTCAAAAGTGACACCGGCGTCCGCGACGTCGTGTGGCACGAACGCTCGAAGGAGGCCTGACCCATGCCTGGTGGACACTACGTCGCGCTGAGCGCGCTCCGCACCCGGATGCAGCAACTCGATACCCTGGCTGATGACCTCGCCAACGGCCACACGTCCGGCTATCGCGGGTCACGAACGATTCAGGAAGCCGTGGTGCGTGACGAATTCGACGGGGCGCTGCGGTCGGCGGTCGACACGGCCAGCGGCGCCGTGCGCATCGACATGACACAGGGCACCATCGAGCCCACCGGGCGTGATCTCGACGTGGCGATCGCAGGGGAGGGATTTTTTGTGATCGAGACCGGGAAGGGGCTCGAATACACCCGCAACGGGCACTTCGCCCGTTCGATCGACGGCACGCTGGTGGCCTCCGATGGCGCCATCGTGCAGGGCGAAGACGGCCCGATTGAACTGGGCCCTGGGGACGCGCGCATTGATGAAAAGGGCCGCGTCTGGAGCGGTGCCGCCAACGTCGGCACCCTCATGCTCGTGACCGTGGAGGATCCGGGCGCGATGGTGCGCGGTCTCGGGTCACGCTTGCTGGCCATGGGCCAGGAGACCACCGAGATGGACGAAATCGCCCTCCGGCCCGCTTCCCTGGAATCGTCCAACGTCGGCATGTCCGAGGGGTTGGCGCGACTGACGATGGTGAGCCGGAATTTTGAAGCGCTGCAGCGGGCGATCAGCACGATGCTCAACGACGTGGATGGGCGCTTTATCGATCACATGGCGCGTCGCTGAGACACAACACAAGGGAGACGATCACATGATTCGAGCCTTATACACCGCCGCGACCGGCATGAACGCCCAGCAGGCCAACATCGACAACGTGGCCCACAACCTGGCCAACGTCAACACCACCGGGTTCAAAAAGAGCCGCGTGGAATTTGAAGACCTCGTGTACCAGCAGGTCCGCGCCGCCGGTGCGGCAGCGTCTGCCGGGTCGGAAGCGCCTGTGGGGCTTGAGAGTGGTCTGGGCACACGCGCCGTCGCCACCGCCAGAAACTTTTCCGCCGGCAACCTCCGGTCGACCGGCGCCCCGCTCGATCTGGCGATTGAGGGACAGGGCTTCCTGCAGGTCGCCATGCCGGACGGCACACGCGCGTATACACGCGCCGGGGCACTGCACCTCGATGCCCAGGGCACGGTCGTCACCAACGAGGGCTACGCCATTGAACCCAACATCGCCATACCAGCCAATGCGCTCTCGGTCAGCATCTCGAAGGACGGCGTGGTGTCCGCGCAGATCGCCGGGCAGGTCGCGTCGCAGACCCTCGGGTCCATCGAGTTGACCATGTTCGCCAACCCCGGCGGTCTGCGTGCGCTCGGCGGCACATTGTTCGCGGCCACCACGGCATCGGGTGACGCCGAAGTGGGGGCCCCCGGTGCCGATGGTCGTGGGAGCCTCGCGCAGGGCTTCCTCGAAGACTCGAACGTCTCGGTGGTCGAGGAGATGGTCAACATGATCATCGGTCAGCGCGCCTACGAAGCCAACTCCCGCGTCATCAAGGCGACCGACGAGATGCTCGCGCAAGTCAACAACCTGGTGCGGTAATGCTGCCGACCCTCCTGCTCACCATCGGCGTGGTTGTTGCCCAGGCGGCGGGGACGAGTGCTGTCTGCAAGGTCATTACACAGGAGGTCATCGACCGCATGGGCCCGGACGTGAATGTGCGGTCCTGTGTCGTGGTCGAGACGGGCGCCGCGATTGACGGCGCGTGGACCACGGCGAAGCCGGACGCCAACGCCCGTGTGGGTGTGGCGTCGTGGTTCACGGTCAGTGGACCCGGTCGCGTGATGCGTGTGCAGGCGACGGTGCAGGTGGAGGCGCCTCATGTCCGCGCAACCCGGACGTTGTCGCGCGGTCGACACCTCACCAGCGATGACCTCCGGACGGAGCAGGGACCGGTGGACGGGGCGAGGTTTGCTCGCGTTCCCGCACCGACGACCGTGATCGGCGCGCGCATGATGCGTGTGGTCGACGCCGAGGCCGTCGTGCAGGCGCTCGACGTGTCGATTGCGCCGGTGGTCAAGGCCGGCGAATCG
>CAYZLT010000288.1:0-1290 GCA_964479175.1 uncultured Solibacteraceae bacterium
CGGTATGAAGTTCGAGGTACACGGAAAAATAGTGCGAAGTGCGGAGTGCGGAGTGCGAAGTGCGGAGTGCGGAGTGCGGAGTGCGGAGTGCGGAGTGCGAAGTGCGAAGTGCGCAGTCACGTCGCACTGCGCACTTCAGTCAATCTCGCCTTCGAGTTCCCATGCGTCGGTCTGGCGGTTGCGCGCCAACCGATAGATGACGCCGGTCTCGAGCGCCACATCCCACTCGTCGCGATCCCATGTCTGCGCGTCGGAGGTCCACCAGTGTCCCGAGGTGCGCCAGGGACCGGCGGCGGTGGTCACGTCCTTCGATTCCCGGACTGACGTCCGCTCGCTCAGAGTGATGCGCTCGCTCAGGGCGACGCTCACTGGGCGGCCGCGTTCGACACGTACGCGCACTGGGACTGGGACACGCAACCGGCGGATCGAGGTTCTGGGTTCAGCGTTCAGGGTTCGGGGTTCTGTTCGGAGTTCTGTTCTGGGTTCTTGGTTCAGAGGCTTGTCCGCCGAAGCCTTGGCGACGGCGGATTCAAGGTTCTTCAAAGCGAACGGTTTCATGGACGACACCCTGGGGTTGTGGGTGTCGACGATGACGGGGGCGCCGACGCGGGTGTCGCCGACCAGGGCCTGGAGGCGCGCAAGGAGTGTGGAGAGATCCTCGGGCGTCGGGACCGTGTAGGCGAGCAGTGAGCCTTGCGCGATACGCCCGGGCGTGACGCCACATTCCACCTCCACCACATCGATGCCGGCGGGGGCGGGATGGGCTTCCAGGCCGAGCAGGATCAACGTCCGCAACGTTTTCGCCTCGCGCATGGGAGACGGCAACGTGAGTGTACGTTCGTGCATCGCCTTGGTGACCAGGCGCAGGCGCGTGGTGATCGTCACCGCGCCGCGATCGGCGCGCGCGAGTGTGACCGACAACGCGTCGCAGAGGCGGGCGAGCACAAACGACAGCGGTTCGAGCCCTTCGACCGGCCATTCGAGTTCCATGCGCTCGACAAATCGCGGCGCTTCGCCGGTGGGCACCATCGGCGTGGCATCTTCGCCGCAGGCGGCCTGATGGAGGCGCACCCCCACAGGGCCCATCCGCGTCAACACGTCCGCGCGCGGCAATCTGGCGAGATCCCCCAGAGTCACAAGCCCCCAGCGATCACAGATGCGGAGCGCTTCGGCCACGTCCCGACTCTGCAGATCTGACTGCCCGGCCTTCGATGTGCGCAATGGCTGCATGTCATTTTGGGTGCTGGGCGGCGCCGGCTTGGAGCTGGGCAGCGCCATCGTGGGCCTGGG
>CAYZLT010000288.1:1300-4825 GCA_964479175.1 uncultured Solibacteraceae bacterium
CGCCGAGAGCGGCAACCGCTCGAGCATGCGTGCTTCGTCGCCCGACGGCACAATCGTGGCGCCGGGGCGCACGTGCGCCAACAGCCACGCGGCAGTTTGGGATCCGGCGATGGCCACTCGCACACCAAGGCCACGTTCCCAGGCCATACGACGCATCTCTTCCGCAATCACCGCCGGCGCGCCAATGACACGCGTCAAACCACGCGCATCACACACCACCACATCGTCTCCATGCGCTTCCACGCGGGGAGAACAGGCGCGGGCCACCGATTCGAGCACACCGGGTTTGGACGCACTTAAAGAGTCGCGGATAAGGCAAATAAACATGGGGTGGCCTCCTTTCCGCTGGGCTGAGCACTGCGCACCCGCCGCACACGCTGCGATACATCAGGCGTGACCGCAAGGCCGGTCAACCGGCGACTCTGCGCACTGCGGCCCGTCCACTTGCCCTTTGCCTGCAGCGTGAGCGACACACCGTGGGCACTGCGACCGATCGGCTGCGCGCCCATCACCAGGCCCACGGTGTCGCGGCCTTCGAGCACGTACCCCAGGCGCAACCATGTGGACGCAGCCAACGAGCGCAGATGCCGCGCCGGCACATCCGCCACATCAAACACGACCACGGCCACGCCGCCGGCTCGTACGATCAAATCAAACGCGCGGAGGCCACGCTGCACGGCCAGATCCCCCACCGTCATCTGCGACGCGCCCCACGACAACTGCGGGCCACGCACCCACAACAGGCGATCGAGCACCACGCCGGCCGCCTCCGCCGACGCCGGGTCGAGCCGATCGGCCACATCCACCAGCGCCACCATTCCGCCCTGCTGCGTCACCGCGGCCAAGGTGGCCATCACCACCGACGTGCGGCCAGATGATGGCGAGCCGATGACTTCGGAGAGTTGCCCCTTGGGCCAGCCGCCGGCGAGGTGCTCGGCATCGTCAAGCAGCGACACCCCCGTGCCGATACACGGGCGCCCGCCCTCCATCGGCCTGGTCAACGTGCCGGCCAGATGTTTGGAGTCCAGTAGTTGCGTGAGATGAGACAGAGCCGCTGACGCCATGATTTTCGCCCTACTTTCGCCTTAAGGGCGAAGTATGGCACGGAGGGCATCAGGCGATCAAGTGGCGAAAGTTTGAAGTCCCGGGCTTGTCCGCCGTAGCCTTCGGCGAAGGCGGGTCCCGAAGTCATGGCTGTTCGATGGGGCTGGCGTCACTGGTGTGTGGCCTCGACGCGGGCAACTGGACGACCACCACTCACGCAGCGACCAGATCGAGAATGATCGGATACTGCCGGGCCGCGCGTGCCCCCTCGATGCGGTGATCGGCCGCGTGTTCAGACAGATGCAGGACCTGCGTGCAATATGTCAACAGCGATGCACAGCCCTCCCCAAGATAGAGCCGCCGCACATCGCATTCGCCAATCAGCGCAAGCAAATCAGCGGTGAGGTGTCGCGAATCACCCGCGACCTGAACGGGGCGATCAAGCAACTCGCGATCGGACATGATGTTGGGTGCAATCGTCGTCATGTCCCTTCATACCACGACGATTTTCGGGCGCTCACCGATCGACGACACAAGCGATCGCGTCCTTCAATTTTGCGCCGGCCATTTCTGCAAGCGATCGGTGCCGTCAGGCGACGACGAGAGGTCGGAGACGCGTCTGAGCGTTGGGTCCGAATCTCAGACAGACGTGTTTAAACAACCTGTCAAGTATTTTTTGTGGACGCCTACAACTCTTTCGGCCCCAATTCGGCCTGGACCGAGTTGGACCGCGAGCCGTGGACGAGTATCGTCCACCGTCTTCAGGCTCCTACTTCCCGGCCGCCACCGCGAGCCGGTCGATCATGCGGTTGAAGATCGGCCCGTGGAACGGGTACAGCGCATACCAATACAGGAGGCCGAAGAGGCCTTTGGGGGCAAAAAAGGCGGTCTGCACAAACAGGGTCTTGCCGTCCTCCTGTCGCTGGGCTTCGAACTGGAGCCACGCGCGGCCGGGCACCTTCATCTCGGCGCGAAGCCGGAGCAGGTGGCCGGGTTCGACGGCTTCGACGCGCCAGAAGTCCAGCGCATCGCCCGCGCGCAGCAGATCGGGGTCCCGACGACCGCGGCGAAAGCCGACACCGCCCACCAGCCGATCCGCGATGCCGCGGAGGCGCCAGGCCCAGTTGAAGCTGGGCCATCCCCGGTCGCCACCAATGGACGTAAAGGCACGAAACACCAGCGCCGGTGATGAGTCGACCACGCGCTGGCGCACCTCGATCAACATGCCGTCCTGCGCGGTGAAACTAAACGGCACGCGATCCCCCAGTGAGGCCGCGAGTGCATCACTCCAACTCGACTCGATGTGCCCGGCATCCAGTTGCGCGAGCGCACGGACGACGGCAGTACGGTAGTCGAGCAACTGGATCGCGGGAAAGAGCCGGCGTGCGGTGTCCGTGCGCACGATGACCTCGTTGCGCAGTCCTTCCACGAGGGGCATGGCGATCTCGGCCGGAATCGGCGTGACCCAATGCACCCAGTAGGAGGACAGCCGCGGCGTGAGCACCGGCACGGGCACCAGCCAGCGCGTCAGTCCGCGCACCTGCGCGTAACCGAGCATCATGTCGCCGTAGGTCAACACATCGGCGCCGCCGATTTCGATGACCTGCCCCGCGCTCTCGGGGACCGCCAGCGCGGCCACCAGGTAGTCGAGCACATTGCGAATCCCAATCGGCTGCACCTTCGTGTACACCCAGCGCGGACAGATCATGGCCGGCAACCGCTCGGTGAGATGGCGAATCATCTCGAACGACGCACTGCCGGATCCCACAATCACCGCCGCCCGAAATTCCGTCACGGGCACACCGGCCAATCGCAGGGCTTCGCCGGTGTCCTGCCTCGACCGTAAATGATGCGAGAGCTCCGCCTGTGGATCGCCGAGGCCCCCGAGATAGATCAGCCGGGGCACACCGGCCGCGCGTGCGGCCTCGCTGAAATTGGTCGCGGCGCGTCGATCGCGTTCGTGAAAGTCGCCGGCACCGGCCACCTTCTGCATGCTGTGAATGAGGTAGTACGCACACGTCACGCCGACCATCGCGGGGGCCAGTGACGCCGGGTCCAGCGCGTCCCCACGCACCATTTCCACCTGGTCCGACCACGCACGCCCTTCGAGGCGCCCGGGATCACGCGCAAGCACACGCACACGATAGCCCTCGTCGAGCAGGCGTGGCACCAGCCGACCACCGACATAGCCGGTGGCACCGGTCACCAGCACGAGTGGCGTGGTTATCGGCGCGTCAGACACAGCGTGGCCGCATGCCCTTCCACACCATCGTTGGCGTCGATGTCGCGAACGGCGTCAATGGTCCGGTCGGTGGAGATGAGTTGCAGGCCCGACTTGGCAAACTCGGCGTAGCGATCCCGCCCCTCGCGGGCGAACCGACCGTCCCACGACCGCTCGGGATTGCCGAGCGTCCCGAACATCGCCTCGACCCCACGAGCCGCCAACGCGCGGTTGAGATCGGCGTTCACCGTCGCGGTCCC
>CAYZLT010000289.1:0-4812 GCA_964479175.1 uncultured Solibacteraceae bacterium
CGACTGGCCGGCGTCGACGCCTTGTCGCATGTGCACTGGGGCGCAGCTGATCCGGCGCGTCCGGAGAGTCGCCGGGCGCGAGAGGCGGAACTGTTTGATGCGGCGTATGAGGATCTGGATGCAGACGTCGGGCGCGAACGCGCCAGCTTGCGCCCAGGCGACCTGTTGCTGGTGGTGTCAGGCTTTGGGATGGAGCCCGTGAGTCTGCCCAAGCGCCTGTTGGCGCGGCTGCTGCGGCAACCGGATCTGACCGGCAGTCACGAAGGGGCGCCTGACGGTTTCCTGCTGGCGTTTGGTCGTGAGGTCGCCCACGCCGAACTTCCACGCGGCTCCATCGTCGACGTCGCGCCCACGGTGCTGTATTACCTCGGTCTTCCTGTCGGCCGCGACATGGATGGGTATGCCCGCACCGACCTCTTTGTGCCCGCGTATCGCCGCCAGCACCCGGTGACGTTTATTTCAACGCATGAAAAATAGAATAAACTACCGGTCGCTTCTTTAACGCGGTCCTGAGAGACCGCAAAGAGGGGATACATGCCTGTTGTCATGGACGCCGATCGCATCGGGCGAAGCCTGATGCGCATTGCGCACGAAATTCTCGAACGCAATCGCGGGATCGAAAACCTCGCCCTCGTGGGCATCCGGGCGCGAGGGGTGCCGCTCGCCGCCCGTCTCGCCGCCAACCTCCAGGCCGCCGGGGGGGCCGCAGTGCCCATCGGCACGCTCGACATCACGCTGTACCGCGACGACCTGATGAAACATCAGGTCGGGCCTCAACCCATCCTGCGACGAACGGAGATTCCGTTTTCGCTCGACGGAAAAATCATCATCCTGGTCGACGACGTGTTGTACACGGGTAGGACAATCCGCGCCGCGCTCGATGCCTTGATTGATTTTGGTCGCCCCAGCGCGATTCAACTCGTCGCGCTGGTGGACCGCGGCCACCGCGAACTCCCGATTCGCGCGGACTACGTCGGCCGCAATGTGCCGACGTCCCGCCAACAGACGGTGCAGGTGCACCTGGCGGAGACTGACGGGCACGATGAAGTCGAAGTACACGACGTAGAGGTGGCGCCATGACGGAGTTGACCCGCCTGCGCAGTCGCCACCTGCTTGGGATCACCGACCTCGCCCCGGATGAGATCGAGCTGATTCTGAACACCGCCGAGGCCATGAAGGAGATCGGCACGCGGACGATCAAAAAAGTCCCCGCGCTGCGCGGCCGCACGGTCGTGAACCTCTTCTTCGAAGCGAGTACACGCACACGCCTTTCGTTTGAGCTGGCCGAAAAGCGGTTGAGCGCGGACACGATGGGCATCACCGCCGTCGGCTCAAGCGTGAGCAAGGGCGAAACCCTCGCCGATACCGCACGCACACTCGAAGCCATGTCGCCCGACCTCATCGTCATTCGCCACGCGTCTTCTGGTGCTCCGCATTTGTTGGCGCGCATCTGCAAAGCCGGCATTGTGAATGCGGGTGACGGCTCCCACGAACACCCGACCCAGGCGCTGCTCGACGCGCTGACGATTCGTGAACGCAAGGGCCGCCTCGCCGGACTGAAGGTGGCCATCATCGGCGACCTGCTCCACAGCCGCGTGCTCCGGTCAAACGTGTTGCTGCTCACCCGAATGGGCGCAGAGGTCCGCGCGTGTGGCCCGGCGACGTTGATTCCGCAGGGATTGACCTCATTTGGCGTGCATGTGACGACGTCGATTGATGAAGCCGTGACCGGCGCAGATGTGGTGATGATGCTGCGTGTGCAGCACGAACGCATGCACGGACTCTTCCTGCCCTCCGTGCGGGAGTACTTCACGTTGTTTGGCCTGACGCCGAAACGCCTTGAACGCGCGGCATCCGACGTCATCGTCATGCACCCTGGGCCGATGAACCGCGGTGTGGAAATTGATTCGGCCGTCGCAGACGGACCATGGTCGGTGATTCTGGATCAGGTGGCAAACGGTGTGGCCGTCCGCATGGCGGTGTTGTACCTGCTGGCCGGTGAGGATGTGACGTAATGGCGACGCAGAGTTTATTGCTCAAAAACGCTCGGCTGGTTGACCCCGGTGCGGGTCGTGATGGCCACTTCGATGTGTTGATCACCGATGGCCGCATCGCACGGATCGGCAAGGACATTCCCGCCGGCGACGCGCGCGTGGTTAAGGTGCCGTCCGGGTGGGTGGTCACGCCAGGCCTGCTCGATATTCATGTGCACCTGCGCGAACCTGGACAGGAACACAAGGAGACGATTGCGACCGGCACATGGTCGGCGGTGGTCGGCGGTTTCACGGCCGTCGCGTGTATGCCGAACACCGATCCGGTCAACGACTCAAGTTCAGTGACGCAGTTCATTCTCAAACGAGCCGCCGAGGCGAACTTTGCGCGCGTGTACCCGATTGGCGCAGTCTCAGTGGGGCAGAAGGGCGACCAAATAACCGAGATGGGCGATCTGAGCGCCGCCGGCTGTGTGGCGTTTACAGACGATGGCCATCCAGTGCGAACGGCGATGCTGATGCGTCGCGCGCTCGAGTATTCGTCGATGTTCGACGTGCCGATCATCGAGCACTGCGAGGAGCCGTCGCTCAAAGCCGACGGTGTCGCGCATGAAGGCGAAGTGGCGGCGATGCTCGGACTGCGGGGCATTCCCAGCGTGGCCGAGTCCATCATGGCCGAACGCGACATCGCGCTGTCGGAGATGACCGGCGGGCGTGTGCACATCGCCCACATGAGCGCGCGACAAACGCTGCGGGCTGTGCGCGAAGGCAAGTCCCGCGACATCAAGGTCACGTGTGAAGTCGCGCCGCATCACTTCACACTGAATCACGAAGAACTCGCAAAACACGGCGGCTACAACACCAACCTCAAGATGAATCCACCTCTCAGAGAAGAGGCGGATCGGCTGGCGATGATCGACGGGCTGCGCGACGGGTCCATCGACGTGATCTCCACCGACCATGCTCCGCACCACGCGGACGAAAAAGCCCTCGAGTTTGATCACGCGCCCTTCGGCATCGTCGGTCTCGAAACCGCCGTGCCGATTTGTCTCGATCGACTGCTCCACGGAGAGGTGTTGTCCTTGCCGCGCCTGGTCGCGTTGTTGACCTGCAATCCCGCACGCCTGCTCAAGTTGCCCGGAGGCACGCTGCGCGAAGGTGAGCCTGCGGACATCACGATCCTGTCACCGGATACGCAGGTCACGATTCGCACCGCAGAGCTGGTCTCCAAGTCAAAGAACTCTCCCTTCGATGGATGGACCCTCCGCGGCGCCGTCGCGGCGACGATCGTCGGAGGTCGCGTGCTCTACACAAACCCGAATGTCCCCGGGACGGCCGCGTTGAACCCTGAACCCTGAACGCAGAACCCTGAACCACATGAGCACCTCCCTCCAACGCCTCACCGACCACGGCGTCCTGATGGTCAATGGCCACTTCGACTACGGCAATGGGTATCACGGCAGCGTGTACCTCAATCCGCATCGGATGTTTCAGCACCCGTCGACGATCTGGCGCTTCGCTCAGGACCTGATCGCTGCAATCCCTGGTGATCTGGTGTCGTCAGCGGAAGTAGTGTCGGGCCCGGTCATGGGCGGGGCGTTGCTCGGGCACACCATCGCGGGCCTCATTGACGGCCATCGCCCGCTCAGTCACCCGCAGTCGCTCTTTGCGCCGATCTCCACTGACGCGCACGGCGCGCTGGTGCTGCGCGCGTTTTACCGCGATGTGGTGAAGGGGCGGCGTGTGCTGCTGGTGGATGACGTGCGGAATACCGGAAAAACGTTTGAGCGGGCGAAAGCGTTGATCGAGGAAGCGGGCGGCACGGTCATCGCCACGGTCCAGATCTGCGACCGGCTCGAATCGATGGTCGACCTGGGTGTACCCAATATTGCGCTCGTGGACTATCCTGCGCCGGAAAATTTTTCGGCCGACACCTGCCCGCTCTGCAAGGCAGGCACGCCCATTACGAGCTTCTAGTGGTCCGGGGTTCGCTTCAAGGGCGGCTCGACGAACTGTACGCGTCGTTCAATTTCCCTGAGTCGGCATTTGATCCCATTCAGGTGGTACGTCGGTACGAACGGCTTGAAGATCGCGAGTTGATTGCGTTCATCGCGGCAGGACTCGCGTTTGGCCGAGTCGCGTCGGTGGTCAATTCCATTGAGACCGTCTGTGCGGTGCTTGGGCCGACGCCTGCTGAGTTCATTCGACGCTTTGACCCATCCACAGATTCCGAGCCTCTGCTCCCGCTCGTCCATCGCTGGATTCGCGGCCGCGACATCGTCGCCCTGCTGTGGATCCTGAAGACGATGCTCGATGAGGCCGGCTCGCTGGAGGCGTACTATGCCAAGGGGTGGAGTGCCGAAGCCGCCGATGTGTCGGAGTCGCTCGAGTCGTTCTCGGAGCGTGCGCGTGCGATTGATCTGAAGCCCGCCTACGGCAAGGTTCCGAAACTGCCTGGCGTGTATTTCTTCTTCAGCCGGCCGTCGAGTGGTGGCGCGTGCAAGCGCTTGAATTTGTTTCTGCGCTGGATGGTGCGGAAGGACGGCGTGGATCCGGGCGGGTGGAAGACGCCGCTGCCCGGCCAGCTCGTTATTCCGCTCGACACGCACACGATTCGAGCGGGCAAGTGCCTTCGCCTCACCAAACGCGCCTCGCCGGGCTGGAAGATGGCCGCCGATATCACCGCGTCACTTCGCGCGATCGATCCCGCTGATCCGGTCCGCTACGATTTCTCTCTGTGCCACCTGTCCATGATGGGCGCGTGCGGGTACAAGACGAAGCAACGCGATTCGCAGTGTCCGCTCAAGGGCGTCTGCAAGCC
>CAYZLT010000290.1:0-4793 GCA_964479175.1 uncultured Solibacteraceae bacterium
GACGGCCGCCTGCGCGAGCGGCGCACGCCCAAGGTTCGTGTGGACGATCACCCCTGTCGCGTTGATGACCGGCGTGAGTGATGGCGCGGAAGCCTTCCCCAAATGCGCCGCCGCCGCATCCTCAATCCACGTCGCCGCATCACCGAGGGGCGAGGCCCGCCAGTTGTCGGCGGCCACGCGCAGGGCATCGACCACCGCCCCACGTCCGTGTGCCCGCACGAGCGTATCCACCCCGGGCCGACGGAGCAGCTGATCGATCGACGGAATCTCGCGGGGATGTGCCATGCGGCGGTTGCGGGTCTGCGAGAGGACAGGATAGCATTCAGGCGTGGTGCCCGAACGCCCGACACACCGGCCACTGGAGCGGTTCTGGCCCTACGCAGAGCTGTCCGAAGCGCCCTCAGACGAAGAACTGGCTGCGCTCCATCCGGAGCTGCGCGAAGCCCTGTTTGGATCACCTGCGCGCCCGTTTTCCATCACGCTGGAGTTCCCGGCATTTGAGTCCGAGGCGTTCGCGAAGGCGCTCGACCTGGCGAAGGCGTCCGACGAGTTTCAGGCACTCACCAGCGGCGGCGCGATGCGGTATCGTGCACGGTTCTACCCGAGTGAAGATCCGCTGCGACTACGAAACCTGTATGAGTTGGTGGCCGGCGTGCCCGAGAGCCAAGTGTTGATTGACGACCGCCCGCTCCCGTTTGCACGTGAGCTCTGGCTGCCGCTCGTCTGGTGCCTCATTAAATAAGTGCGGAGTGCGGAGTGCCGAGTGCAATGGGAATAGGTGAGGGCCGGAACACTGGGCTCCGGCCCCCTGAGAGTGGTCTAGCTGGGTTTGGTGACGTTGCCCGCCTGCGGCCCCTTTGGCCCGTCGACAATCTCGAATTCGACTTCCTGGCCCTCTTCGAGAGTGCGGAACCCGGCGCCCTGAATGGCGGAAAAGTGCACGAACACGTCGTTGCCCCCTTCACGTTCAATGAAGCCGTACCCTTTAGCGTTGTTGAACCACTTGACCTTGCCCGTAATACGCATCGTACTTGCCTGCCTTGCGAGAACAGAGACGGTGAATCCATCTCTCTAAAAAAAAGAGACCGCACCGGCGGTCTCCGTGCCGACGATGGTCTCGCCCAACGTCGATCGGCAATGCTAGTCGGCCCGTTGTACCCTGTCAAGCACTTCATTTCTTCGGTGTAGAAAGGTCCCCTCGTCATGCGCGCCCTGTTGAGTGTTTCCGATAAGTCCGGCCTGGTTCCCCTCGCCTCCGCCCTCGCGGCTCAGGGCTGGGAGCTGGTCTCCACTGGGGGGACCGCCAACGCTCTGACCGAGGCGGGCCTGTCCGTTATCGGGATTTCCGAGGTGACCGGCTTCCCAGAGATGATGGATGGTCGGGTGAAGACCCTGCATCCCAAGGTCCATGCCGGCATCTTGGCGCGGCGCCACCTGGCAGCCGACGTGAACGCCCTGGCCGACCACGGCATCGCCCCCATCGACCTCGTGGTGGTCAACCTCTACCCGTTTGCGCAGGCGGCTGCCAAGCCCGACCTGCCGTTCGACGCGCTGATTGACGAAATCGACATCGGCGGTCCCAGCCTCCTGCGGGCGGCCGCCAAGAACTTCCGGGACGTGCTGGTGGTGGTCGATCCGTCGGACTACCCGCGGGTCGTCAAGGCCATCCAGGCCGGCACCGTGCCGGTGGCGCTCCGATTTGACCTGGCGCGCAAGGCCATTGGTCACACCGCCGACTACGACCGCATGATCGCGTCCACGCTCGGCGAGGTGAAGGTGGAGGCCGATGGCACCTTCACCCGCGGCGCCACGTCCAGCCGGTGGACTCCGGTGCTCAGCAAGGTCCGCGACCTCCGCTACGGCGAGAACCCGCACCAGGCTGCGTCTTGGTTTACCGTGGGGCCCCATGGGTTTGGCGGAGCCGTCGTGCACCAGGGCAAGGAGCTGTCGTTCACGAATCTCCTCGACCTGGATGCCGCAGCCCGCATCGCCATGGAGTTCACCGAACCCGCCGCCGTGGTGATCAAACACACGAACCCGTGTGGTGTGGCCACCGGACTCTCGGCCGCGGATGCCTATGTGCGCGCGCGCGAAGCCGATCCACTCTCGGCCTTTGGCGGCATCGTGGGGCTCAACCGCCCCATCGATCTGGACACGGCGCATGCGCTGGTCTCCACGTTCATCGAAGCCGTGATTGCCCCCGGTGTGTCGGCGGATGAAGAGACCCGTGCAGTGCTCGCGACCAAGCCCAACCTGCGCGTGGTCACCGCATCGTTTGACGGCATGGATCGCGACCGCGATGTGCGATCGATTCTCGGATCGTGGTTGGTGCAGGATCGCGATCGCGTGGTCGAAGCGGCGTCACCCTGGCCGGGGCCTGATGGCCCGCGCGTGGTGACTCGTCGTGCGCCCACGTCCGAGGAGTGGACGGCGCTGCGTTTCGCCTGGCGTGTGTGTGCCCATGTGAAGTCGAACACCGTGATTTTCACGACGTCTGACACCACCCTCGCCGTCGGCGCGGGTCAGATGAGCCGCGTGGATGCCGTGCGCACCGCAGTGCTCAAGGCGGGCGATCGCCTGCGCGGGTCGGTGGCCGCGTCCGACGCGTTTTTCCCGTTCCGCGATGGTCTCGACGTCGTGGCCGCCGCGGGCGCCACCGCCATCGTGCAACCGGGCGGCTCGGTGCGCGACGATGAGGTGATTGCCGCGGCCGATGAACGCGGACTCGCGATGGTCTTCACTGGGCGCCGACACTTCAGGCACTGATCGCAATGGGGCAATGGACTTCGGGACTTCGGGACTCCGGGACTTCGGTGCTGCTCGCCCTGTCCGTTCTCCTGCTGTTCCTCGGCCTGGGCGCCAACACGATATGGGACGCGAATGAGGCGTTTTATGTAGACACGCCTCGCCACATGGTGGAGTCGGGCGACTACGTCAATCCTCAGTTCAACGGCGAACCGCGGATGAACAAGCCGGTGCTCTCCTACTGGGTGGTCGCCGCGTTTTACCAGGTCTTCGGCGTGTCCGTCGCCATCGAACGTGTCGCCATCGCCGTCGGTGCGCTCGGCATCCTCTACGCCGCCTATCTCTTTGGCCGCTCCCTCGGTGGCACCACCACCGGTCTGGTCGCCGCGCTCATCGTCGCCACCGCTCCACGGTTTGTCATGTTCTCCCGACGCATCTTCATCGATGTGTGGGTGACGATGTTCATGGCGTTGGCTCTGGCGTGTTTTGTGCTGGCGGAGACGAAGCCGGAACACCGCCGGCGGTATCTGTGGCTCATGTATGCGGCGATTGGGTTGGGTGTGCTGACAAAGGGGCCGATCGCGCTGCTGTTTCCAGCGGCAACCATCGGCACCTGGCTGATCCTCGAGCGGCGTCTGTCTGATCTGAAACGTTTCTCGCTGATTCCAGGCACCCTCATCGTGCTGGCGATCGTGGTCCCGTGGTGGGCCGTCATCTACGCGCAGCAGGGATGGGAACCGGTGCAAGCCTTCTGGCTGGGCGAAAACTTCGGCCGGTACACCGAGTCGATGCAGCCAGGCGAGCGCGACGTCTTTTTCTACATCCCCGTGGTGCTCGGCGACCTGTTCCCGTGGACGTTGTTCCTTGTGGGCGGACTGGGTTGGGGGGCGATGTCACTCTGGAATCGTGAGTCGCCGATCGCGCGGCTCCTCATGTTGTGGATCGTCTGGCACGTCGGCGTGTTCTCGTTCTCGGAGTCCAAGCAGGATCTGTACGTCTTTCCGATTGTGCCGGCCCTGGCCGCATTGACGGCGTGTGTCCTGGTGCACGGTCTGCAGCATGGCGCGAAGTGGATCGGCCGCCTGTCAGTGGCCACGGCCGTCTTGATGGCCGCGTTGGGTGTGGGCCTGGTCTGGCTCTTCGGCGCGAAGGCGCAGGCCAATCAAATAGCGGGTGCCAACACCCTCGCCGCGATGCTTGTGGTAGGCGCACTCGTGATTGTGGTGCTGGCGTTGCGCGCCAGGAGCGCGTGGGCCGTCTCCGCCATTGCCGCCACGATGGTCGCGGGCAACTACGTCTTTGCGCTCGTCGCGTTGCCTGCGGTCGAAGACTACAAACCCGTGCTGCCGATGGTCAAGGTGATCGAGGCGCGGACGCTGCCAACAGATCCGCCGCCCGTGGTCGCGCACTATCGCAGCGTCCTGCCAAGCATGGCGTTTTATCTCAAGCGCCCCATCGAAGACATCTTCGATATGCCCACCCTCGTCGCGCGCAGCCAACAGGTCCCCGCGATGTACGTGCTGCTCAAACCCGACGAATTCGCCGAATTCCAGATGCGCGTCGCCCCGGCCAACGTCCCCACCTGCATCGTGTCCCGCCACACCTTGTTCGAGGCGAAGCTTCGTTTTGTGTTGGAGGGGAAACCCTGGCCGGAGATCTATCTCGCAGGCGCCGGCGCGGCGTGCGCTCGCTGACGTTATGTAGGGCGCGACCTTCAGGTCCGCCGTTATGGCGCGGCTAAAGCCGACGCCCTACGAAGACGCCGCTTCGATTCAGCGGTCAGAGTTCCAACTCTGACCGCGTCACCGTTGCTGCCCCGAACTTGCTGACCACAATCCCCGCGGCGCGGTTGGCGAGGCGGGCGGCGTCGCTGAGCGAGGCGCCGTTGGCGAGAGCGAGCGCGAGGGTGGCCACGACCGTGTCGCCGGCGCCGGTAACATCGGCGACTTCTCGGGCGGTCGCCGGGATGTGCAAATCGATCGCGGAGGCCCCTGACGCATCGAACACCCACATGCCATGTTCGCCCCAGGTGATGAGCACGTTGGCGC
>CAYZLT010000291.1:0-4780 GCA_964479175.1 uncultured Solibacteraceae bacterium
CTGGTCTGCCACCGCCGCGCCACCGCCAACAACTGCTGGCGCCGTTTCCCCTGGGGCATCCCGCACCTCCGCCACCAGCGTGGCGCCGAACGGGAATCACATCAAGATGGTGTTGGTCGAACGCTTACGTCCGGCGTTGGTACGCTGGGTGAGCCTGAGACCTTTGGTGCTGCCGTTCCCGTGTCAGTGGGCGCGGACCCGAGGTCTTTGGGGGACGCCTGCCACGCGTTCTTCGCCGCCGACGGCGATGATCTGGATGAAGCCGCGCGCGTCCAGATGGCCGCGCGGCTGCTTCAGTCTTTCTCCGTGCAGGGCTCGCTGCGTGCGGAGGACCTGGCGCGCGCGGGCGTATCGCTTCGCGTCTGGGCCGGGCGCCACTGGCCAGGTGCTACGTGGCGACGCGAGTGGCCACTGCGACGGCGCTTGCCTGATGGCAGCGAACTGCATGGGTTCGCGGATCTGGTGCTGGAGACACGCGATGGATTGGTGCTGATCGACCACAAGTGTCTCGGCGGCACGCTCGCTGAAGCACTCGCGGCGGCGGCTTCGTACGGCGCGCAGCTCGCGGCCTACGCAGAGGTGTTGGAGCGCGCGACCGGTCGTGCGGTGCTGGGACGCTGGTTGCATATGCCGCTGCAAGGCATGTGCGTGGAGATCCGCTAGGCTATGGCAACCGGGGCACCCTGCAAGGGCCCGAGTACGATTCGCGCCGCTCGCAACTACCACCAGCTCGGCGCCCCATTGATCAACGCTCGGCGCATTCGCGTCTCGACCACGAGCCCGGCTGGTCCAGAATACGTCCGACGAATCGGGTCCCTCGTCTCCACAAGCCCGAGCGGCCGGCCCGTGGGCGTAAACCACTGGAACCGCTTCGGCTCCAAAAGGCCGAAACCAGTGTCACCGACGATAAGGCTACCCTGCTCGAAAACGTCCACGACTGCATCGAGCGACTCCTGATGCAGAACGTAGAGTCGTGTGTCGGTCAGAATGTAAAGGTGTGAGGGCGTCTCCGCGATGTGACGAGGGACGGAGCCGATGTCGTAGATGCGGAGGGGGATCCCTGACCCATCGACTTCGACGACCCTCCCGCTGTAGCCCGCCAGAAATGCGCCGTGCCCAGCGCGAGCGAAGTTCGCCGCGTAGATCCAGTCAGCGCCAAATGCTCCGCCCGTCTGCATGCTGATGGATACGGTCAGCGTCCTTCCGTCAGCCATCGTGACGGAACTCTTCCGCAGGACCTGTTCATAACGTACCCGTTCGATCTCCTCACCAGACAGCTTGGAGAGATCAGCGCCACTGAGCAGTTCCATCGCCGCACTAAGATTCTGAAACTTTCGCGTTGCATCCGGATCCTGCGGGTTCCGGTCCGGGTGCCACCGCCTCGCTAGTGCCCGGTACTGACGTGTGATGTCCTCCGGACTTACTGGAAGCCCGAGCTCCATGAGTTGGAGCGCCGCATCGATCTCGGCACTCGTACCCGAACGATCTGAACGATCGGCGGCGATCTCGGTCCAACCCTCCTTGCCTGGAAACCGGAGTCCCCAGAGGGGCTCACCGCTCTTTGTGTCGTAGCACCACGCCTCATCAACGATGGTGACGAGGTAGCGTAGACGATCGGTCGAGATGGCTACGCAACGCGTGTGATTCTTCAAATCGTTCGGTTGGATGCCGAAGCGATTCGCTTGTGCAACGTACTCGGGCATGTCGACGACACGTTCGAGCACGAGCCCTTCTAGTCGTTCGGTGTAGCCGTGGAGAACACCCTCACGTGAAAGAAACAACACGCCTGAACCGTCACTGTTCACGTCTGTGCGATAGACGTCGTAGGCGAGGCCACGTTCGGCGAGTGGGGCGCCAGCACGATCCGTCATTAGCGCGATCGCAGGAGCTGTTGGAAACTCCGTCCGGCGCCCCTTTGGATCGAGCCACAGTGTCGAGCTTGCGGTCGGAAATACGTGTCGAAAGGCTGGGTCAGGACGCTCGGCAGGTGTCAGCGTCTCCTCATTGGCAAGGACCCAACCATTACCTGACACGACGAAATGCGGTGCGGCGCTGCGCGGCTGTTTGGCACCGGCAGCCTGAGCCTTCGTGCCTGCACAAGCCTCGACGACAACGTCAGTCTGGTTCTCATGCCGATCCGTTTAAGCATGTGGGGCCTTTGGCAGACGAACATAGGGAAGGTTCTTCAGCGTGAGCGGCCTGGCGCGGACCGCTGAACGCGGTCGTGAACGGCGAAACGCCGGCACGGCCCGGACCGAGGAGGTGGCCGGTGGCGTCGCCGCCTCCTGAACTGCACTGGATGCCGACGCTGTCAGTCTATAGCCCGATGGGTAGAGGAAATAGGTGGAACCTTTCTTGACGCGCTGCAATCGCTTGCCCTTCTCCAGTGACGCTGCGAGGATGCCAATCCGACGACCGTCCTTCGCATTGATGCAGTTCTTCAACTCGCTCTGAGCAAGTCCGGGCTTGGCGGCGACTGCAGCCACAATCTGGTCGACTGAAGCGGCATCCGCCTCCGCATCCTCGGCAGCGGGGAGCCAGTCGCGAAGTTCGCGGGTTGCGGTGAGGGCATTCCGAAGCTCCCGGATCCCCTCGCGGTCACCCATGACAGCCATGAGAGTGCTGGCGGTGTGCACGGCGTGAGACCGTCTGAGATCGAAACTACCGTACTCCTTCTTCATCTGTCTGACGACAGCGGGCAGAACGGGATAGGTGTCTCGCGCCGCGCGGATCGCGCCGCGAAAATTGCCATCCGCCTTGGCCTGTTCGATGATGGAGGATAGTTCGAAGTATCGGTGGACGGCAGCCTCACCCGTATGCCCCGAAACGGTGGGCGCCTGGCCCCGTGAGGTTTCGTGTTCGGTGTGAGAGCGAGTGCGTCTCTCAGGCGGTACGGACGCAGCGGACGCCGGAGTCGCGCCTGCCGATCGTCCAAAGAGACGTTTCAAGAACTCCCGCATGGCCGTCAAGGGAATCGGCTTCGCAGCGCCAGGCGCATAGCTAAGACCTATTCCAACGCGAGAACTTCGCGGTACAGCTTTCTCAGATGATCGTCGGACATGTCCAGGATCGGCTCGTACATGAACGAGTTCAGGTGGATGTTCTCCGGCGTCATTAGCGTCACACGTTGCAGAACTCCTATTGCCTCAAGGTTCGCTGGAAATGTTCGTCGGTACCTCTTCAGCAGTTCGGGTGTCTGATGTGAACCGATCGTTGCGATGACAGCAGGCTCATTGATCTTCCCGACCATGAACTCCTCGGCAGGCGTTGATGAACTCGGAGCCATTGTCCGAGTCAATCCCGCGCAGCGCGAACGGCAACTGCTGCCGCAGCTGCTCGAGGGCGGTCTGCACGCGGATCTGGCTTTTCCCCATGACCGCGGCCGTCTCGACCCACGTGGTGTGAATGTCGGTGACGTCGAGCGAATGGATAAACTCGCCGTCCGCCCGGTCGCCCGAGTGGCTCACCAGGTCCACTTCCGTGAACCCCGGTTCGGTCACGTCCCAGTGATCGGTCTTGATCGGAATGTGGTGCTTCAACAGCGTGCCGGGCCGGGTGCCGCCGTACTGTCGCCGCCGGAGGCGGCGCTTGTCCGCCGACAACACCCGGTCCATCTGACGCGCACTGATCGCTCGGAGCTGCGCCTCGGTCTCGTCGCTCAGCGCCAGGCGCTTGCGCGCCCACGGGAGCCACGTCGGCAGCAGCGCCTTCAGTCGCACGGACCACGGGTAGCCGGCGGCCGTCCAGATCGCCTTGAGGGCGCGCACGGTCGCCGCCGTGTAGTGGCACCGGCGTCCCCGCTTCGGCTGTCCGCGGGCGGGCCGCCGCACGGGCCGTCGCCACGCCCGGATCAGGGCCTTGCGGTGATAGCCCGTCACCGCCATCGCCTCCGTCAATAGGACGCCCCGGGCCTGCCGGGTCTGTGCCCGCACATACCGATCCCGCATCTGTGCCAAATACTCCCGTTTTGCCCGTGGCCCCACGCTGATGCCCTCCTTTGGGACATCAGCTTCGGTAACACCATTTATGGCGCGACCAGGATCCCTTCGGTAACACTTAGCACGGCGCGATACGGGGCCTTGTCATGGCCGAGGAGAATGTCGCATAGTAGGAACCGTCAACCGAGCCGCCGCTGAATTTCAACAGCCGACGGGACATCCCCTACGGATGCTCTGCCGTACCTTTGGCCTCCAGCCTTTGACCTTCAGCCTTTGGCCTGTCCCCTTGTGTCTATCGAGCGACAGTGGCGACGATGAGCGCGTAGGTCGTGCGCCCGGTCTTTTCGAGATAGGCCAACCGAGTGCCGTCGACAGACCAGGCGGGAAGTGTCACGGCCTTGGTGGTGTCGATTCGACGCGCTTTCCCTGATCGATCCATCAGTGCCAGTTTTCCCGATGTGTCCGCAAACGCGATCAGGCCCACGCCTCTGGGCGCCCAGCCAAACGTCAGGCCCGGCACGATCGGGTGGTTCTCCCAATAACCCACGATTTCACCCGTCAGCGTCATCGAGTAAACGCTGACGTTGCCCGACTGCGCGATCGCGGCCGTGGCCGACTCCACGGAAATGCCGCCCGTCGGATCGACTGAGCCGCCGCGGGCCAGGTCACCGCCCATGGGAATCGCCGTCGCAGACTGGATTTTCTTTTCGGACGTGACGTCGATCTTCCATGAGGGGTCGTCAGGCGAGGCTTGCCCGGACTTCCACTGAAAATAGGCGACGGCCCACGAGGGTGGGATGTCCACCTGTTGTGGCGCGCCTCCGACCACAGGGATCACATAG
>CAYZLT010000292.1:0-4780 GCA_964479175.1 uncultured Solibacteraceae bacterium
GTGGGGTCGCTCGTGTTTCTATCCGCGCATCATTTCTGGTGAATTATTCGGGTTAAGGACGTGACATCCGGCGCACCTCTCACCATCTGTCGAAGGGAACGCAAAGACCATGACTCGCACAACCCAATACGCCGTCGCACTGGCGATGAGCCTCGTCATCCTCTGCCTCGTTGTCTACTCGATTACCGACGTGTCCGCGAAGCCGTCGCGGGACGGCGCGATTGTGACCCTCACCGGTACCGTCAGTCAGGAAGGGCGGCCGATCCCGGGCCTCTTCGTCTCCCTGTTGAATGGTGACGGAGTCAGGACGGGGCCCAATGGCGAGTTCAGTCTCGCGGCTGATTCGGCCGGCGACCATTCTCTTTTCATCAAGACACTGCCCAACATGACTTCGACCGATCGCGCGGTGTCGCTGCAGCCTGGACACAACAACATCCACATCGATCTTCCACCAACCAGCGTCGAGTTGGCGATTGAGTCCGCGGACGGCGGGGCACTTCCTCCCTTTGTCCAACTGCTGCTGCACGGTCCGTCATCGCCCAATTCCACCAAGCGCGGCGGTTTCGTACTGCGGGACGACGTGAAGGGCGCCACGCTCGTGGGGATGGACTGGGGGGAGTACACGATCTTCGCGATCTCGAACACCGGTGTGGTTTCCCTGCAACCCGCGACGATTACCCTCTCGCCCGAGACGCCGCGTGCTGTGGCGAAACTCGTGTTGGCCCGTCGACCGTTGACCCTGCTGCTGGAGAACGCTGACGGCTTGCCCTTGTCCACGGTGTTGTACGCCTACGGCCGAACCATTCGCGGGCGAGGCGGACGCTTCGATCTGTCGGTCGTGGCTCCCGGTGAGCATCTCCAGGTGTCGCACCCCGGCTACGTTCCGACCTGCACGCGTGCGGCCGCAGACACGACGCTTCAGAAGGTCCGGTTGACCGCGTTTGGCACGGCGTCACTGGAGCTGATTCTCTCCCCGGCATCAACACGTCCCATCGGGCTGCTGTCAGGGGTGGCCGGCAGCGACTGTCCCATTGCCGTGCAATCCTTTCCCACTCAAGGGCTTCCGAATGCAGACGCCGGATCATTCGCGTTCCGCATCGACGGCTTGCACCAGGGGACCTATGAGTACCGAGCGGACGCAACCGCAGTGCCGGTCACCATCAGCGTGCCCGGTCCCGCCGTGCGCTATTCCGTCCCGAAACGTTGCCTGTCGTGCGGTTAGGATTCACATCATGACCACCGAACTCCGCTGGACGATCCGCCGGCTCGCGCGACGCTGGACGCAGGCGTTGGCCGTTGTGATGCTGCTGGGTGTTGGGGGGGGAGTCACAACGACGATTGTCGGACTTGCGGATGGTGTGCTGTTTCGGCCGCTGCCGTATCAACGGCCGCATGACTTGCTGCAGCTCGAGTCGTATTCCCTCGGGTCGACGCGCAGTGGCGCCATCGCGCGCGAGGACTACGACTCCCTCGCGCAGTTGTCCGGCGCGTTCGAAGGCCTCGGACTCGCCGGCGCGAGCGCCCGTGTCGTCTATCAGACGGGTGCGGTGCGTACCGACGTGAACGTTGCACGTGTCACGCCGAACCTGTTTCAGCTGCTCGGCGTACGCGCATCACTGGGGCGTCTGTTCGAACCTGAGGATACCAACCGCGCCGACGACGTGGTGCTGCTCACGTGGGCGACCTGGAAAAAACGCTTCGAAGGAAGCGCGGCCGTGCTTGGCCAGACGGTGTTATTGGATGGTCGTCCGCTCCAGATCGTCGGTGTCTTGTCCAGGGAGTTTGTGTTCCCGTCCGCCGTTGCGGCGGATGCGGAATTCGTGAGGGTTCGCCGGCTCTCTGAGGCAGCTCGGCCAGGTGAATTGGTCTCGACGCCGATTGTCAGACTCCAGCGCGGGTTGCCCCACGCGGATGCCCAACACCTGGTCGACACGTTCCTGCACACGGCGCCGGGCCCGTCGCGCGTGCGCCTCACCCCATTGTCGTATTCACTCTTCTCGTTTCCGCCGGCGATCCTCTGGGCGCTCATCGCGGCCGCCGCGTGCATGATGGCAGGCGTGTGTGCGAACGTCATGGCGCTCCTGGCCCCCACCCATGAGGACCGGCGCGATTTTGAGCTCCAGGTCGCGCTGGGGTGCAGCCGTCCACGACTGATCCGGCGGCAGCTGCTCGAAACCACGCTCCTGGCGTCCGGCTCTGCCATTGTTGGCGTCAGCGCGGCCGCGTTCGCAGCGGACTGGATGTTGGGCGCGCTTCCGGATGCGTACGTGAACCTGGTCCCACCCGCGGTGCCGCTGCGGATTGTGGTGATCGGTCTGCTCCTGTCAGCCGCCGCAGGACTCATCTGCGGGGGGGGCACCACCATGAGGACCCTCTGGACCTATGGCCGGCAGCGCTACCGCGCAGCGCCCTCACGGGCGAACCGGCGTGCTGCGGGCACATCGCTCGTGGCCTGCGAAGCGGCAATCGCGGTCCTAGTGCTCACCGCCGGCAGCGCCCTGCTGGGCGAGGTAGTGCTACTGAAGGTGTCAGACATCGGCTATGACCCACGGGATTCCTACGCACTCACGTTCAGCTTGAGGCCTGTGCGAGGAACGGACGTCGATCGGCGACGCCAGGAGCTGCTGGCGCGCGTGCGAGCGGAGCCTCGCGTCCAGGCGGCCGGTCTGGTGGACGTGTTGCCCATGGGTGGCGGCGTATCCCCGGCTCCCTCACTGCTCATCGGCCAGCATCAATTGTCACGATGGGAAACCACGGCCGGGTTCCTGCCGGCCATTGGTGCGCGGTTTCGTGCGGGCCGTGATTTCACGGATGACGAAGGCACGATGAATGAAGGTGTGGTGATTGTGAACGCGGCTGCCGCGGCCGCGCTGTGGCCGGGTCAGTCGGCACTCGGTCAGACCGTCGTCGCATCCGGGGAGCGACCACTCATCGTCGTCGGTGTGGTGGACAACCTCCGGGCAGGATACGGGACGGTCGCGGAGCCGGCCGTGTACGTTCCACTTCGCAAGCCACGAGACCTGCATTCGATTCTCGTCCTCAAGGGCGGGTTGACAAGCCGTGAGGTCGCGACGCGTGTGGGCCAGATCCTCACCGATATCGATCACCAGGCCATTCTCTCGAGGTCGGATACGGTTGTTGGTGCCCTCAATCGCGGGATCGAGACCATCACCTTTCCGGCTGTGATCGTGTCGTTGATCGCGGGCATCGCCTGGTTCGTCGCCCTCTGCGGGATCGGTGGACTCACGCACGGGTGGATCGAATCCGAATTGCGCAACATCGCCGTGCGAATGGCCATTGGAGCCGGCCCCCGACAGATCAGAGGGCTGGCGTGGCGGAAACTGCTCGGTCCGGTCGCCATCGGCGCCGCGTTCGGCACGCTTGCGGTCCTTGCCCTCGGACCTGGCGTGGAACGGTATCTCGTCGGACAGGCCGAGACTCGAGTCCTTGAGGCGCTGGTGACGACAGCCGCGTTGTTGCTCCTGGCCGCGGCCGTCGTCGAGGTCGTGCTGCGACGCAAGACCACCATGGAGCCAGCGTCCCTGCTCAAAGGTGGGCGGTAAGGGCCCGACGGGGCGCGGCTTATTTCGAGAAACGCATCACCATCGGCTCGATACCCAACACCTTCATGGTCGCGATCGGTTTCTCTTCACCAAGCTCAATGGTGTAGTCGGCCAGATGCTTCGGGTGCTTCAGCGCTTCGTCATCGTCGTTCTCGTTGAGCCAGCGGTTTGGCGCTCCTGGCGCGGGGACCATCGTGTAGACCCGGACTCGCGTCACCGCGCCATCGCGCCAGACGTGGAGGCCGATTCCACTCACGATTTGACCACTGCTGTCGCGAACGTCCTTGCGTGTCAACGAACACTGCGCGTGCACCCGGGCAGAGGCGGAGCGCGGCTCCGCAGCTCTGGGCCCTGCACTTGCGCAGGGTTTGCCTTCGGACACAAGCCGTATCATCGCGGGTCGTTCGGCCTGGCCAGTCGGGGCTTGTCCGCCGAGAGCAGAAACAAGCGCGCTGGTCGCTATTGTCGCTAGCCAAATAGTTTTGAGTGACATCGTTGCCTCCTTAAACCGTGCTGGCACACCAGCCGGTGTATTGAATCCGCCGCAGACCACGCTGGCGCCACCGGTCTCTTGAATGAGCCGGCGGCGCCCCAGAGGCACGTCAGTCGATCGTCGCTGGAATTGGAATGCAGTAGCCAATCTCCGGATTTGCGCAGTCATCTCCTGGAGTGACGTGACACATGTACCCACTGGGACAACCGGAATCGACGCTGCAACACACTCCGCTTGATGTCACGGTGCCGAACAAAGGCACCACCGAGTAAGTCAACATCGCAGCGGCAACGACCAGGAACGCATTCTTGAGTGACATAACAAACCTCCGGCCTGCACCATGGCAAGAATCGGGCCGGGTCATTCCATCGCGTGTGCCACGGGTAGTCGCGCAACGCTCCTGCCCGTCGTCGGGATCGGGTGAACACAGTGTGGAGCATTGTGCCAGATTCAAATCCCGGCGCAGGCGAGATCTGCCTTTGGCGCATCGCAACGCGGAATACGCACGGCGCGATCACCTGCAACCGCTTGAAATAGCGAGAGTCGTGGGGGCATGCCAACCCCTGGTCCGGGGCGCCGGCGCCCCGCCGCTGTCCACACTTGCAGGCTCGATACGAGAATCCGCGCTGCCCCTGAGTTGGCACGCAGGTTGCCCTATTGGTGCGCTAGCTAAGGCAGCGTGCAGAAATAACAGTACCATGTTGACGTAGGTTCGTACTATGCT
>CAYZLT010000293.1:0-4762 GCA_964479175.1 uncultured Solibacteraceae bacterium
GCGCCGGCGGCGGCCAGTTCGGCGTCAGCCCGCTGTCCACGAAGGAGCGGCGCCACATCGGCCGCATCCGCCAGGATCTGGCCCAGTCCGACTGATGCCGGTTGCCCCGCATGTTCTCAGTCCTCGGGCGCACCCGGCAGGAGCGGCTCCAACTCCAGCGCCTGAGCGCCGTTCTCGGTGCACACGGCGTACTTGGTTTCCCCGGCGCGATACATCGCCACGCCGGCGTACTCGCCGCGCTTGTTGAGCGCGAAGAAGCGGATGTTGAAATTGGGCTCGCCGCGCGCGTTGCGCAGTCGCTTCTCGACCGTGTTGGCCCTGATGCGCTTGAGCGCCTCGAGACCGGCGTCCTTGGGCGACTTGCCCATGCGCATCTGCTCGACGATCAGAAACGAGCACAGGTTGTAGAGATTGGCCTCGCCGCGGCCGGTCGATCCAGCGGCGCCGATCTCGTTGTCCACGTACAGCCCGGCGCCCAGAATCGGCGAGTCGCCCGTGCGGCCCGGGATCTTCCACGCCAGGCCGCTCGTGGTCGTCACGCCGCAGATGTCGCCGTTCGGGCCGATGCCGTTGCAGTTGATGGTGCCCCAGAAGCTCCCTTCGGGGATGAGTCCGTCGCGCACCATCGAGAGCCCGGCCTCGAGCCCCGGGTCCTTCTCGTGCCTGGGCGCCGGCTTCCGGCCCTCGCCCTTCGGATCCAGGTAGTGCGCCGGGTCGACGCGACGCTTCCACTCCAGCCACAGCCGACGCGAGTTCTCGGTGTTGAGGTCGTCTTCCACCGTGAACCCCATGGTTCGCGCAAACTGCTGCGCTCCCGCGCCCACTAGCAGGTGATGGTCGGTGTGGTCCATCACGGCCCGGGCCACGAGCGACGGCGTGCGTACGCCTTGCAGCGACGCCACGGCCCCCGCCCGCTTCAGCGGCCCGTGCATGCAGGACGCGTCCAGCTCGACGACGCCATCGGCGTTGGGTAGCGCACCGTAGCCAATGCCGGTCTCGGTGGGATCCAGTTCGGGGATGTTCACGCCGGCGATGAGCGCGTCGAGCACGTCCTTACCTTCGGTGATGAGCCGGAAGGCGCGGCTGACGCAGTTTTCCGGGCCGCTGTTGGTGAACTCGAAGCCCGAGTAGTCGGCGATGACCACGGGTTTGACCGTGCGCTGGAGCAGCAGCTCAGCCGAACGAGGCCGCGCGGCCTCCAGCGCCCGCGGGGGCAGGGCGGCGAGGGTGGCGGAGGCGAGAAAGGTGCGGCGGGTCAGCATGGCTGGTGATCTCCCTGAGCGATGCTACTACGCCCCAGGTCCGCTGTTCAGAAGAGCACAGACCGCTCTGACCGGGTCCCCGTATACTGTCGCCATCATGGATAACAACACCCTGCTCATCATCATCGTGGTCGTGCTGCTGCTCGGTGGCGGAGGGTTCTTCTTCCGCGGTCGGCGATAGCCGAGCGCCGTGGCGAGCGCGCCGTCGCGTCCAACGAGCCGGGTCACGATCTGCCGTCCAACACATCCCGCACCTTCTGAGCCAGTAGAGCGGCGGTGTAGGGCTTCTGGATGAAGGCGATTACGGTCTCCAGGATACCGGAGCGAACCACAGCATCGTTCGTGTAGCCAGAGCAGTACAGCACTTTGATGCCCGGCCTCATCTCTTCCAACCGCTCGGCCACTTCACGCCCACCCATTTGCGGCATCACGACGTCGGTGAGGAGCAGATGGATCGTCCCCTGGTGGCCTTGTGCCAACCGAACGGCGTCTGCGCCGCTTGACGCTTCCAACACCGTGTAGCCGCTTCTCTGTAGAACGTAGCGGGTCAAGGCACGCACGCCGTCGTCGTCCTCGACCAGCAATACCGTTTCATTCCCCCTCGGAGGCGTGGTGACACCGGGCAAACTCCTGGCGGACGACACTGGTTCTTGAACCTCGGGGAAATATACCTTGAACGTCGTCCCATGCCCCGGTTCGGTGTAGACGCTGATGTGACCGCCACTCGACTTCACGAACCCGTAGACCATTGCCAGCCCCAACCCGGTCCCTTTGCCCGGCTCCTTGGTCGTGAAGAACGGCTCGAAGACGCGAGCCGTGGTCGCCCGGTCCATACCCGTACCGATATCCGTCATGGCAAACATCGAGTACCGACCCGGTTTGCTTCCCGGTTGAACGAGGCATTGCTCCTCGGTCAGTTCGACCGCGTGGGTCTCGACGGTGAGTGTGCCACCGTGCGGCATGGCGTCCCGTGCGTTCACAGCGAGGTTGATGAGTGCCTGCTCGAGCTGGCCGGGATCAACCCTTACCGGGGCGAGGTGCGGTTCGAGCACCGTGGTCAACGTGATGTCTTCCCCGATCAGACGACCGAGCATCTTCTGCGTGTCCGTCACCACGTCGTTGATGTTGAGCACTTTCGGCTCGAGCACGGATTGGCGGCTGAAGAGCAGCAGTTGTTGGGTCAGCGTTCCGGCCCGCTCTCCAGCCTTGTGGATCTGGGCCATCAGTTCCCGCATGGGGTCGTCACGCTGGAGGCGTTCGAGGATGAGGTCGGAGTAGCCGTTGATGATGGTGAGCAGGTTGTTGAAGTCGTGGGCCACCCCCCCGGCCAGCCTGCCTACCGCCTCCATTTTCTGTGCTTGCTGGAACTGCACTTCAAGACGCCGCCGTTCGGTGACGTCGGTCTGCACGCCGATGAAATGTGTGAGTCGCCCGGTCTGACTATGAACCGGCGAGATCGACAGTTGGTTCCAGAACGGTGTGCCGTCCTTGCGGTAGTTCACAAGCTCTACGTCGCACCCTTTGCCCTCTCGGATACACTCCCGGAGTTGCGCGACCACTGTGGGGTCCGTCTCTTTGCCCTGCAAGAACCGGCAGTTCTTTCCGACAACCTCTTCCTGTGGGTACCCGGTGAGCCGCTCGAAGCCGGGACTGGCGTACACGACGGG
This sequence comes from uncultured Solibacteraceae bacterium, assembly GCA_964479175.1. GTDB lineage: Bacteria > Acidobacteriota > Vicinamibacteria > Vicinamibacterales > SCN-69-37 > SYFT01. Next base: position 2,930 of record CAYZLT010000293.1, read on the forward strand.
GTGGTCCGGCAGGCTGTAGTCGCTGATGAGGATACCGGAGGCCACAGCCCGAATCGCCCGGTCCCGCAGCTCCAGGTCTTTCTCGGCCTTCTTCTGGCTGGCAATGTCGTGGGCAATCTTGGAAATGGCAACGACCTTGCCCGTTCGGTCCCGGACGGCAGATATGCTCACCAGCACGTCGATCAGGCTTCCGTCCTTCTTCTTCCGCACCGTCTCGAAGGCTGCCACCCGCTCCCCATTCCACACCCGCTCCCTGAAGACCCGCATTTCCTCGAGCCGATCAGGCGGGATGTGGGGTGAGTGGCTGAAACCGACGACCTCCTCGGCCCGATACCCATAGAGGCGTTCTGCTCCGGCGTTCCAGCCGATGATCGTGCCGTCCCTGCCTTCCCCACTGATGGCATGGTCAGCCCCGTGGATAATCGCCGCCAGCTGGTAGCGTTCCGCTTCGGCTCCCTTCAAGGCCGTCAGGTCAAGGGCGAAGGCAAAACCCTGGTCGGTTGCCCCCTCCGACAAGACGGCCCCGATGAGGACCGGAATACGGCTCCCGTCCTTCCGACTGAACTCTCTCTCGTAGGGAGTGCAGCGGCTCGTCTCCCGCAACTCTGCAATGGCGTGTTCATCCGCCTGTCGATATTCCTCTGGGGTAATGGCATTCCAGAGTAGCTCGCCCGCATCAAGTTGGTCCCGCTGGTAGCCGAGCAGTCGGAGGCACGCATCGTTGGCGTCCGTGATCCGGCCATCGGCTGTCCACTTCATCATGGCGATCAGCTCAGACGCGGCGACGTGCCGGAACTCTCTTCGACTTTGCTTCAGTGCGTCATCCGACTGCCGGGACCGGACGAATCCAGCGAGCACGACGGCGACACTCTGCAGGAAGTGCACGTCGTCTTTGGTGAATTGCCGCGGACGCTTCGTGTGCGTTCCCAAGACGCCGTAGGGCCGCTCGCGGCCGTGAATGACGACACTCATTCCGCTGACCACGCTGTGATCGAACAGGAGCGGGGGGCCGTTGAAGCGGGATTCGGTTCCAAGATCGGCCACGATCACCGGCTCGCCGTTCAGCAGGGTAAAGCCTGCGTGTGACTCGCCACCCGCTGACACCGTCGCGTGACCGACCAACCCTTCTTGCCATCCCACCCCGGCGACCAGACGAAGACGGTCGCCGCTCGGCAGAAGTTCAAGAAGCTCGCACAGTTCGGTGTCGAGGACGTCACTCACGGCCTGCACGGCCGTATTCATCAACCCGGCGAAATCGTCCGTGGCGATGGCCTGCTGCCCCAAACGCGCCACGGCTTCCAGCTGACGGGTGGGGAGATCAGAAGTAGAAGCGTCAAGAGTGCTGATGGCAATCCCCCGTCTGTCTCGGCTACTCCGGTATCGGCACCACGAGTCTACTCCTGTACGGATGAGATAGATCGTGCTCGTCCTGTCCGTGGTCTCCACGTCCGCCCAGGCGGCGCTCGACGGCCCCTGGACCTTCACCATGACCTCGCCGATGGGCTCGGTCGATGCCAAGGTAGAACTGAAGGCCGACGGCGATGCCCTGAAGGGCACCTTCGAGGTGAACGGCGCGTCGTGGCCGATCGAGCAGGGCTCGATCAAGGGCGACCGCATCGCCTTCGTGCTGCAGCGTCCGGGCGCGTCGATGACCTATGAGATGCAGGGCACGGTCAAGGCCGACGCCATCGCCGGCCAGGCCCAAGCCATGGGCGCGACGGTGGACTGGACGATGACCAAGGCCAGGTAGGCGCGGCTACCCCGGTGGGTGCGGGCGCGCCGGGCGGGAGCATCGCGTCGCGACCTTGCTGGCAATGATGTCATCGGGGTGGC
>CAYZLT010000294.1:0-4761 GCA_964479175.1 uncultured Solibacteraceae bacterium
GCGTGGAGATGCCCGCGCGGCGCAGCAGGTCGGCGACGACCGGGACGCCGATCTCGGATGCCAGCGCCACGGCGGGGACGTTTTCTGATCCGGCCAGCGCCACCCGCGCACGGAGGGGGCCTCGGAACCGTCCGTCGTAGTTGCGCGGGCTGTACAGGATGCCAGGCTCCGCGGTGGGAAACGTGCTGGGAATATCCGCGAGCACCTGGCCCGGGTGCCAGCCGCGTTCAAAGGCTGCGGCGTAGGTGAAGGGCTTGAGGGCCGAGCCGGGTTGACGCGGGGTCATCGCAGCATCGATGTCCGAGCCATCCGTGACCCACACGCGCCATTCGCGTGTGTGGTTGTCGAGCACCACCACCGACGCCTGTTGCGCGTGATGGGTGTCGAGCCTCTCGCGCTGGGCACGAAGGATGCCGAGCACGGTGCGCTGCAGTCCCGCATCAAGCGTCGTCTTCACCGCCGACTGGTCCGCATGCGCCGGATCATTGAGCGCACGTCGCACCCAGTGCGGGGCGATCGACTCCGGATCCGAGACGTCCACCGTCACACGCTCGGCGAGGGCGACCTGCAGGGACTGTGCGTCGAGCAATCCTTCCTCCGCCATGCGGCGAAGGATCCGATGTTGCCGCGGACGTGCCCGGTCGGTGTCGCGACGCGGGTTAAATCGACCCGGCTGTTGCGGGAGCGCAGCGAGATACGCGGCTTGGGCCGGCGTGAGGTCGGCAGCGGGAATTCCGAAGTAGTAGGTGCTGGCGCGCGCGATGCCCTCGACTTGATTGCCATAGGGCGCAAAAGCCAGATACCGCGCCAGAATCTCGTCCTTGGTCAGCCGGTGTTCGAGTCGGATGGCGAGCGCGGCTTCGCGCAGTTTGCCGAGCCAGCTCCGGCTTGGGGCACGCCCGGCGCGTGCCTCCGCCAACGCGACCACTTGTTGCGTGATCGTCGACCCGCCTTCAGCGACGCGCCACTCGCGGATGTTGCGCCACATCGCGCGAGCGATCGCGATCGGATCCACACCCACGTGCGAGCGGAACCTGTGATCCTCGGCCGCCAGCGTCGCTGAGACGACGATGCGCGGGAGTTGATCGGGTGGCAGCCACGCGCCCCGCGTCCCGCGATCCGAGCGTGCTTCATACAGCCGCTCCCCGTGCCGGTCGAAGACCATGACCGACGGGCGCGTGTCATCGACCTGCAGGAGCACGTCGGACACCGGCCCCATGCGGAGAGAGAACACCGCACCGAGCGCGAGCACACTCGCGACAGCTGTCTTCCGCCAGTGCCGGCGCAACGAAATCATCTGATCACAACCGTGGCGGCGGCTGCGCGTCCGTTCACTTCAGGCGCGTACATCATTTCCGCCGTCGGACCGGCGGCGGTGAACGTGCCTGCCGTGGTCGCGCGCACCAGATACGAGAACTCATGAGTGCCGTCTGACAGGCGGGTGGCGAACAGATGCACGCGGTCGTCGTGTTTTTCGACGTGGTCAAATCCACCGCGCTGCCACCGCTGCCACCAGGACTCATTGGCGTCCCCAGAGACCGACGCTTCCTGCGCCAGATCGGCCGCCGTCGTGCGGAAGTAGCCGTCCACGGCCTCAAATCCGGCCGGCAGTGAATCCACCACGGCCACATACCGCCGCTCCTGCGGCGTCGACACGCGAAGCACGACGCGTACGAGATCTCCTGGAGCGAACTGCGTGCCAACCGGCCCCTCGCCGTTTTCCACAAATCGTTCATACCGGCGCTCAAGGCGCATGCCCTGATCGCGTGCGGCCGCAGGCACCAGCGGTGTGAACGTCAGGCGCGCCGACGCGTAGAGGCGACCTGTGCCCGTGCGGCTCAGCGTGAGCGGCGTGGAGCCGCTTGTGGCCACCGCACGCAACAGGCCTGTCATCGAGACTTGCAGTCGCTGCGAGACCACCGAACGGCCGCGGAAGGTCGCCGTACCGACCTGCGTCGTCCCGATCGTCGCCGTGGCCGCCATGTCGGGCACCTCACGTTCGAAGCGCCGGTAGTAGGCGACGAGACCTTCGAGCGTGGTCGCGTTGCTCTGTGTGTCGCCCCAGTGGCCGTTGCGCTGTGCGGCGAGCAGCCATCGCACCAGGCCCGGGATCACGGGACCAGGGTCATCGCCGCTGGGCGCATCGCCGCGCCGCACCAGGCCGTCGAGCACCAATGCCGTGGCGCGGGTGTTGGAGTGCCAGATCCAGCCCAGCGCATCGGCGTTCAGTTCCTGGACGTGGGCCTCATCACCCTCAACACGCAGCGCGTTGGTCACTCGTGTGAGTGTGGCCTGATACCGCGGTCCACGATCCTTGGCCGCGGCCATCGCGTCGAGCAAGTACGACAGCGCAAAGATCGGCATCCGTTCGGTCTGCGCGACCAGCCGCGTGATGTGGGAGTCCTGATTGCGTCCCCAGTCGCCCAACACCTTCACGGCGAACGCCTGCGAGGCTGCCCACACCGGAATCATGTCGACCTGCCCGGGAGGCGTGGTCTGCGACAGCACCTGCTCGAGATAGTCGAGTGCGCGATCCACCACGGCCTGGTCCGGCGCGACACCAAGATCGCGGCCAGTGCGAATCACGTGCAGAATGTATGCACTCAGATACGGGTCGGCGAAACAGCTGGACTTGGACCACAGCGCAAAGCCGCCATTGCCACACTGGAAGGACGGCAGCTCCTGGAGCAGTGCCGTTGCGCGCGTCCGGTAGTCGGCGGGTGGCACGGTGCCGACCGAGAACGCGTTACCCAGATCTGCGGCGAGCAAGAACGCAAACGCAGCGGACGCCTTTTGTTCGGAGCACTGGTACGGATAGTTCACGAGGTAGTCCACGCCGCCGGCCATGCCGACCAGCGCGGTTGATGACCAATCAACCGTCAGTCCACCCGTCGTCGTCGCGATGTTGCCGGGCAGTTCGATCGGCTGCGTCCACGTACTCGTCGTGTGTGCAAACGCACCGACGGTTTCCGATGGCGCGGGTGCAATCACGGGCACAACCGCTTCGAAGGCGTCGGTGTTGGCGCCGAGTGTGACACTCACCTGCACACGCGCCAGGCCGGTGCGTCTGGCCGCAGCTGCAAAGCGCACGTCCGCGCTGCCGCCGGGACCAATCGGCAACTGTTGTGTTGCCGTGCCTGTGAGTTCAACAAGCGCGGGATCGAGACTGCGAATCGTCACGGTCGCATTTCCGCCGCTGTTGAGCGTGTTGGTGACCACCGCGCCAAACGATGCCTGATCACCAGGGCGCAGGAAGCGCGGGTACGTGCCGAGCAGGGTGACGGGTTTGCTGACCTTGATCTCGGCCGAGCCTGACCCAAACCGTGAGGCCGCATCACCGGCGACAGCCATGATGCGGTACGTCGTGAGTGCTTCCGGCAACGTGATGTCGGTTGTCGCCGTGCCGTCCGCATTGGTGACCACCGAACCCAGCCAGAAGGCGAGTGGGCGGAAATCCTGACGGACGTTGGCCGCGGCGCCACCACCCCCGCCGGCGTCAGCGCCCTTGGGCGTGAGCACGCGGCGGGACACGATGCGCTGTCGACTGTCACTGTTCATGACCTGCAGCGCCTTCTCCTGGTACACGGCCTTGAGCACATCAGGCGCGCGATAGTCGGTCAGCGACAGGACGCCGTAGTCGACGGCCCAAAGCGTCACCTCGCTGCGCGTGGGCTTCGCCGTGGAGTCGCTCACCTTGAGCGAGACCTTCGCGGTGTTGGCGGGACGATATTCGGCGCGATCGGCCGAGACGGCCACCGTCAACTTTTTTGTCGCGTCCTCGACCTTGAGTTCCGTGTAACCCAGACGGAACGCGGGTTTGCCCGGGTCGCTGCCATCAGCACCGAAGTCGTTCGACGTGCGTCCTCGCACCAGCAGCACCGACACGTACACGTTGGGGATGTCGTTCTCGCTGATCGGCACTTCGACCGTCTGCTGCGTGGATGTCAGCTGGAAGCGCCGATGACTTCGAACGCCTTCACGTTCGACCGTCAGCAGTGCCGTCGCCGTTTCCCAGGGGGACTCGATCATGATGCGGGCGCGGTCGCCGGGCTTCCATGTCTGCTGTTCCGGCGTGAGCGTGATGCGGTTGTGGTCAAACCGCTGCCAGGCCGTGTAGCCCTCGCCCAGTCCGTAGAACCGCTTCTCGGTCATGGTCGCGCGGCCGTCCGCGTCGCGCGCGGTGGCGCGCATCAGATAGTTGCCCGCCTCAGGCACGGGCACGTTCAGGGCGACCGGTTGCGCAGCGGTCGTGACCGTCCACGTGCCAGCGGGCGTTTCCGTGCGCGTGGACTCCCAGCGATAGAAGCCGTTGCCTTCGGCGATGCGCACCGAGTTCCACTGTATCTTGAAGAGCGCGAGCGTCACCGCCACCGCGGAGACCGGCTGCCCGTCGAGGCCCGCCGCCACGACGCCGAAGCTCGTGCCGGTCGCGGGATTCACAAAGTAGTCGGTGTGGCCGAGTCCGACGTAGAACGAGGCCGGGTGCACAACGACTGAGGACCGGTTCGCGATGCGCTGGCGCGACACGTCCTCGACTTCCGCTTCAAACGTGTAGCGATACGCCCGATCGGTGACTTCCGTCATGACCTGTGTGCTGAACTGTCCCTGTGCGCTCGTGGTCGCATTGTCGCCGGCGAACGGGCCGACCGGCGGCGGCTCGTCAAAGTGTGCCCCGAAGGTGAACTGGGTCTGCGGATACTTCTCGCGAATCGCCTGCGGGATGTCGGCGTCAGTGTTGCGCGTCACCGACCACCGCAACGG
>CAYZLT010000295.1:0-4753 GCA_964479175.1 uncultured Solibacteraceae bacterium
GCCTCATTCATGAACCGGGCTTCCAGCTTCGCGGCTTCGGCCAGCACCTTCGGACGGTCGGCGGCGTCGATCTTGTTCCACGCCTCGTTGGTGAGCACGGTGGCGCCAAGCAGTGGCGCCAGTTTCACGTCGAGCATGAACGGCGCATCACGGAAAATCTGCAGCATCGACGCGCCATACGCCGGGCTCGGCGCCGCATCGACCATGCCGCGTTTGAGACCACCCACCATGTCGTTAAACGAGAGCGGAATCGGCTGGAACCCGTTGGATTTGTACCACTGCACCGACTTGTCATCGCCCTCGGTCGTGTAGAGCTTCACGGCCTTGAGTTCGGCCAGACTGCGAATTTCCTTCTTCGAGAAGAGCTGCACCCAGCCGGCGTTGCCCCAGTGGAGGACCTTGAAGCCTTTCGATTCGAGGCGCTGCGTCATTGACGGACGCATCGCGGCAAACACGGCGCGCATCTCGTCATCGTTTTCGAGGAAAAACGGCATCCCGAACACATCAACGGCATCGTCAATCCGTGCGAGTCCCGGAGGCAGAAGCAACGCGGCCTGCAGTTCACCGACGGCCGGGCTCATCATCTTGACGGTCGAGGCTTCGGTGCCCAGGGTGCCGCCCGGATACACACGCAGGGTCACGCGACCCTCAGTGACTTTCGTCCAGGACGCGCCCATGTCAAGCAACGCCTTGTGCCAGGCGGAGTTGGCCGGCGCGAACGTGGCGAGTTTGATGGTCACGACGGCCCGGGCGGCCACCGAGGATGTCAGCACCACCACGGCCGCAGCGACGGTGACCGGAACAACGTATCGGCGAATAGATTTCAGCATTGCGATTTACTCCACGTCTTTCAGAAACAACTCGTCCACCTGCGCCAGCAGCGCCTTCGCGCGGCGCTGCAGCAGCAGGGTGGTCAGACGCTCACTCGGGTTGGCGTCCGGATCAATGGCCAGCGCCATGTTCATCAGCTTCTCGAACTGGGCGCGATCCTGGCGGGCGACCGATACACCCATGGCCAGAGAAATGTAGGGACCGGGCGAGAGCCCCTTCTGGAGCTCGACCGCGCGGTCGAAATGGCGACGCGCCTCCTCCTGTGATCCCCCCAGCAGTTCCTGGCTGTTGAGCGTGATCATCAGTTCGTGAAGGGCGCCGTTCCACCAGCCCGGGTCCAGGGCCAGCCCACGTTCGGCCATCGCCCGGACGGCCGGAAAATCTATGGCCAGCGTATCAGGACTCAGGGCCATCGCCAGGCCCCAGGACGCGGCGGACCAGTAGATCAGCTCGACGTCTTCTTTTTTGGCCTTGGTGAGCGCGGTGGCGGGGTCCTTGAGCAGCGCATCGGTCACACCCGTAAAACGCTCTTCCAGGGCCCGCGCGCAATACCCGTGCGCGCGCAAATACATTTTCAGGGTGCGCTCGTCGATCGCCTTCGCCGCCTCACGGTCGGTGTACCGCACCAAATCGGCGTCGGTCGCCAGGTAGCCGTAGGCGTATGAGGTAAACCCGCTGCAGGTCGCCCGCAGGAGGGGGATGTATTTCGGGAGCGACTCCAGCAGTGACTCGTAGGTCTTGAGCGCAAATGGCACCGCGTCGCGCACCAGTTCCGGATCGTTGTCGGAGGTCATCGATGTGCCGCCCGCCGACAACGTGTCCGCCACCATCTTGGTGGCCTTGTTCGAGATGAGCGAACACCCCGACACGCTGACCACTATCACCGCCGCGCCGACCACTTTTGCCCACTGGCTTGCCATCATCACCTCGCCCGCCTCCCGCCAATCTTTTGATCCTGCCACAACACGGGGCATCCCTGCCAAAACCTGCGCCCGGAAGGAATCGTCCCTGCCCGGCCGTGCTTCGCCCCCGGGGAATTGGCATGTGGGGGGTCGGGCACCGACAACTGCCCCTGCATCGTCGCCGCAGGAAATTGCCGCCAGTGCCCTGCTCAGTTCCTCGGACTGGGCCAAGGCCGTGCCCGCGTTCCGGGTGCTGGTGGCCGCCGAATCGGCCAACCCACGAGCCTGGTTCGGCCTGCACGTGGCACTCCACGGTGTCGAACAGTTTGATGAGGCGCTGACCACACTCGCCAAAGCGGCCGAGCTTGGCTACGCGAACCCGGGTCAAATCCAGTTCCGGTTCGCGCGCACGTATGCCCGCAAGGACGACGCGGAGAAGGCGTTTGATGCACTCAACGCCTTTGTGAACGCCGACTTCCGTGCCTTCGACTTCTGGATCGGTGAATGGGATGTGCAGCCTGCGGGACGACTCCGCGGTCCGCAGGGCGCATCGAGCGTGATCGAAAAAAGTCTCGAGGGCTGCCTGATCATCGAACACTGGTGAAGTCCGCTAGTTTGGCCAGCAATCGAGTGACGGCGGCAAGACGTGGCAGATGACGTTTGATTTGACGTACGTCCGCAAGCCGTCGAAGAGCGCTGATTCGCGGTAGACCCCACCGCCGACACTACGGGTCGACGGCCGCGTCAATGCGGTTACAATCCGGTCACCGGAGGGGACGAATATGCGTGGACGTGTAGCACTCGGACTGATTGGTGTGGTCGTGTTTGGGGTCGTGTCTGGGGTATCGATGAGTGGGCAGCCGTCGGGTCACCTGAATCCGATGATCGACCTCCTCGCGTCGAAGAAGCCCAGCTTTGGTGTCGGAGTGCCGACCCAGCCCCGTGCCGGCGGTGGCAACCGCGGCGGCGCACCTGCGACGACACCGCCGCCTGCCCCCGTGCCACAAAAGACCCCGGCCGAACTCGCAGCCGACGCGCTGGGCTATCGCCAGGCGGACTACTTCTTCACCGCGGCCATGGAGCGCAACATTGACGCGGGCTCCACGTCGATCGGCGCCATGCAGGATGCCATCGCTGCGGCCGGCCCACTCACGACGACCACGCCACGTCGATTGATGGTGCCGCTCAGCTCCAAAGCGCCAAACATCTCGCGCGCCGACATGCCGGCCGACCCAGCCAACTACGCGACCAACATCAGCCGCCAGCTCAACGTCGGCGTCTCAAGCGTCTCGTTTGTTGAGGTCGACAGCGCCCAGGAACTGCGGCTGGGCATCGCCGCGATGCGCTTCAAGGCCAACGGAGGCGTGCGGCCCGACGATGTCGGCAATGCCCCGAAGTACTGGGGCATCAGTGAGGCCGAGTACCGTCGTACGGCGGACGTCTGGCCGCTCAATCCCCAGGGCGAACTCGTGGTGTGGGCGATCATCGAGACCAAGGAAGGCCTCGCCAATGTCCGCGAGATTGCCCAGGTCCCCGGGCTCAGTGTGCTCGTGCCCGGCGCCGGCACTCTCGGCGGCGTGTTCTCGACGACGGGCGCCGACGGGCGTCGCGTGCGAGACGATGTGGCGTGGGAGGCGGCGATTCAGACCGTGCTGGCCGCGTGCAAGGAATTCAAGCTGGCGTGTGGGTATCCCGTCTCGGAGACCGACATCGAGACCCGCATGCAGCAGGGCTTCAACGTCGGCATCCTGCAGGCGTTTAACGAAAGCGCCTTCCGCGCGGTGACCAAGGGCCGCCAACTCGGGGGTCGGTAGAGGATGGATCTCCATGAGATCCATGGTGAAAATTTTTTCGTGTCTCCGCGTCTCCCTGTGAACACGTACGTGTCGGGGTTCGTGACACGATGGGATCGCATGCAGACGATCGACACGGTGGACGCTCTGGACGTGGTCCTTGCCGGTGCCACGACCCGGCCGGCGCTGATTTTTAAGCACAGCCTGACCTGTGGCACCAGCGCCATGGCGATGGAGGAGATGCTGGACTTGATGTCGGATCCCCCGACGGACGTGGACGTGTGGCTCGTGCGCATCCAGGCTGCGCGCGTCGTCTCCGACGCGATCGAAACCCGTCTCAAGGTTCGTCACGAGTCGCCGCAGGTGTTGCTCGTGCGCGACGGTCAGGTCGTGTGGAGCGCCACACACCACCGTGTGACGGCGGAGGGGGTCCGTACCGCCCTTCGCTCACACCTGGTCACCTATTCGAGGTGACTGCGCAACATCCACGCGTTTTTCTCGTGGATGTCCATGCGCCGGGTGGCCAGATCAGCGCTCGCCTGATCTTTCGCCTTCTCCGCCGCGTCAAACAGTTTCCTGGCCGCCTCGCCGACCGTGGCCTGATCGGCCACCAGCGTTTCGAGCATGGCATTGGCTTTGGGACGTCCGGTGGCGTCCTTCACCGTTGACGCCCGTGCCGGCGCCACCCTGTGTGCCGTCGGTGACACCCTGCCACAGTCTACAATTGGCAACATGTCAGCGACTCCCGAGGCCCCGCGTCTCGACTTCATCCGCGAAATCGTCACCGCCGACTTGGCGTCCAACCGACATCAGGGCCGCGTCGCCACGCGGTTTCCACCCGAACCCAACGGATACCTGCATCTGGGTCATGCCAAATCCATCTGCCTGAACTTCGGCGTGGCGCGCGATTTTGCCGGCACATGCAACCTGCGCTTCGACGACACCAACCCGGTGACCGAAGACGTCGAGTATGTGCGGTCGATCCAGGAGGACGTCCAGTGGCTGGGTTTTTCCTGGGAGGACCGACTCTTCTACGCGTCCGACTACTTCGAGCATCTCTACGCGTGCGCGGTGCAGTTGATCAGCGACGGGAATGCCTACGTTGACAGCCTGACAGCCGATGAAATCCGGGAATACCGCGGCACCCTGACGGAGCCCGGTCGCGAAAGCCCCCACCGCTTGCGATCCATCGAAGACAACCTTGATCTCTTCGCGCGCATGCGCGCG
>CAYZLT010000296.1:0-4748 GCA_964479175.1 uncultured Solibacteraceae bacterium
GTGCGAGCGAGATCACCGGGCACACCGGCGGCGGCACGATCGCCGGCGCGATCACGAGGGCGTACGTTCGGAGGGCAAAACACGCGTTGGCGTCGGTCACCCGAATGGTCACGCTGGTGGTGCCGTCGTCTATCGGGGTGCCGGCCAGCACCCCGGCCGCGGTGAGGGTGAGGCCGTCGGGCAGGGCCCCGCTGGTCACGCCGAAACTGTACGGCCCCGTGCCGCCGCTGCCGGTCAGCGTTCGACTATAGGCGACGTTGACGGTGCCAGTGGGCAGCGTCGTCGGCGCCAACGTGATCACCAGGCACACCGGCGGCGGCACGATCGCCGGCGCGATCACCAGGGTGTACGCTCGGACGACGAAACACGCGTTGGCATCGGTGACCCGGATAGTGACGTTCGTAGTGCCGGCGTCTATCGGGGTGCCGGCCAGCACCCCGGCCGCGGTGAGGGTGAGGCCATCGGGCAGGGCCCCGCTGGTCACGCCGAAACTGTACGGCCCCGTGCCGCCGCTGCCAGTGAGCGTTCGACTATAGGCGACGTTGACGGTGCCATTGGGCAGCGTCGTCGGCGCCAACGTGATCACCGGACACACCGGCGGCGGCACGATCGCCGGAGCGATCACGAGGGTGTACGGTCGGTCGGCGACGCACGCGTTCGCGTCGGTGGCCCGCACGGTCACCGTGGCGGTGCCGGCTGTGGTCGGCGTGCCCGCCAGCACCCCGGCCGCGGTGAGGGTGAGTCCGGCGGGCAACGCCCCGCTGGTCACACCGAAACTGTACGGCCCCGTGCCGCCGCTGCCAGTGAGCGTTCGACTATAGGCGACGTTGACGATGCCGTTCGGCAGCGTCGTCGGCGCCAGTGTGATCACCGGACACACCGGCCCGGGAGCCGCGACGCATGTATTGTTGACGCTGTTGGTGTCGAGGGTGACCGCCCCGGTGCGCGCCAGCGCACGTCCCGTGAAACCAACCGTGGTAGTCACCGTGATGCTCGTGAGCGCCAGGATGTTACCGACAAAGGTCGTTGACGTGCCGATCGTCGCAGAACTGCCCACCTGCCAGAACACGTTGCAGGAGTTGCCGCTGTTGATGACACGCACAATCGCACCGGCGGCCGTGGTCAGCGTCGATCCGATCTGGAAGATGAAGACCGCATTCGCGTTGCCCTGCCCGTCCAGCGTGAGCGTGCCGCTGAGCTGCGCGGAGGTGTCGAAGCGATAGACGCCTGCGAACAACGTCTTGCCGCCAAGGTCTTGCCCGGACAGGTTCGACGTGATCGCCTGGCCGGCCGCGTTGTTGTAGGCGACGGTCAGATCGCTTTGCGCCTGACTCGCGGTGGCATCATTGGAACGAATGGTGCCGGTGACCACACCGGGAGGAAATCCTGTGACAGCGGTTCCCGGGCTGACGCCGACATCTCCGATGACAGTACTTGTGCCGGCGCTGGTCACGGTGGAACCGGCGAGCACTGCGAAACCGGCAGCGGTGCCAAGGGAGGGGGCCGTCTGGGCCAAGGCCGAAGAGGCGCTGCAGAGCAGCACGGCAAGTCCGACGCCGACCGCGAATGTGAAGTGTGCGCGGCGCATGTGTGTAAACTCTCCTCGTCTGACTCTAGGCGGGAGGCTCGGCTGCCGCTGTGCAATCCAGCACGAGAGATCCCACCGCGTCCGCTGCCGCGCACGTGTTACTGAATCTTGCCTTTCTTGGTTGGCTTGAACTGTTGAAGGGTGACCCGCGCATCCTCCAGAAACTGCATCTGCGCCAGGTTGGTTCTCCGCGCGTCGGCGGTGGCTGAGACGGCCGCAATTGTGGCATGGCGGGCCTCTTCGGCAAGCACCCGGAACCGTTCGGCTGTCTGATCACTCGAGGTTATGTCACCGCAACACCCACGTCATACGGCCTATCGGCGACGTCGGCTCCATTTGGATGTTATGCCGTCCGTTTCGACTGATGTTGTTTCTCGGCAACTTCGAGAAGCAGCCGCAGCGCCCGGTTCACAGATGACGAATCAGGGAAGGCCTTCGCCACGTCGGCATCGAGCAGGACCATGTTCGTCCCGGCTTGGTAGGCCGCGTGGTGCTTACCCCGGACGCCTCCCGTGAAGTCGTACTCTGACCGGAGTTCATCAGTTGCCTGATTCTTGGTCTGATTCATACGCTTTGCGCTCCTTGGGCCCGACTACCGGAGCGTGAATAATCCGGATTCTGCCTTCCCCTTCAGTGCACGACACGATCAGCAGCCGGGCCTCGGGGACCGGCCCAGACTGAGGAACCGTGATTCACCCTCGGAATGGTCGGGATCGGGAATGAAGTCAACTCGATGCTTCTCGAGATTCTCCGCAGCCTTGACCGGATCCCACTCGAATTCCACGGGCACAGGCTATCAAGTGCTTGCACTCGCCGCTGTCGGCTGCACAGTCAAGGCGTGTGTGCGCATAGACCAGAGTCTCACTACCGCCCGATCATCACCGTGAACTGAAACTGACGCGCGGGGCCAGCCTGCGTGGGCTGGAACGCCAGCACGCCCTGTTCGTCCGGCCGTACACCGCTGGCGCCCCAATTGAAGAAGCCGGAGAAGTTCGTCCGGTTGAACAGGTTGAACGCGTCGCCACGCAGCGTGACCGAGGTGGCACCGAGTGCGAAGCGGCGTGACAGCCCGAGGTCCGCCTGCACGAACCCATCAGTGCGTTCGCTGTTGCGCGTCACACCGGCGGGCCGATCGTTGAAGATCGTGTCCCCGTTGTCGTCGCGGCCGGTGGTGATATCCAGGGGCTGGCCGCTCGAGATGAACAGCACCGGTGTCACGTCGATTGCCCAGGGCAGCTGGATGAGTCCGTTCGCAGCCAGCACATGCCGACGATCGTTGAAGCTCGGACCGAGGTCGGCGTCCGGCGTGCGGCTGTCAACCGGGCGGAAGTTGATGTCGTCGGTCGTGTTCTCCACGCGCGACAGCGTGTACGCAATGTCAAACGCAACGCGTCCGACGAGTCGGCGTCGCAGACTGACGTAGAGCCCGTCAAACGTGCTGCGACCCGTGGACTCGTCCTGCTCAATCAACCGGAATCCTCCAGCCACAGGAACAATGGGTCGCGTCGCATCCGCCGCAGCCACCGACCGCGTCACGCCGGCCGGAATTGACGCCGGCGCATTGGTGTCGACCCGCCGAATGAGATTGCGGCCGCGTGTATGCACGTAGTCAAGGCCAAGCGACAGGCCCGCCGGCAACGACACTTCATACCCGACCGAGACCTGCTCGGTCGACGGGCTACGCAGATTCGGATCGAAGACCTGCACATTACGCGGCGGCAGTGCTGAGAGCGGCAGACCGTCGACGGCCGATCGCGGCAGCGTATTCGGGAACGTGGGTGGCGCGAAGGGAGTGCCGGGCGCAAACGTCACCGACACCGATCCGCCATCCGGATTGTTGAAGAGGGTGTCGGAGTACACCGCAAACGGAATCCGCTCGTAGAAGATCCCGTACCCGGCGCGGAACAGGTGCCGCGGGTTGCCGGCGGGCGACCACGTGAGGCCGACGCGCGGGGCCACGTTGTTCCAATCACCGTCACTGATCGGCGTGTTGGTCACCGAGTCGTAGTCCCATCGGACGCCGGCCGTGACCGTGACATCGGCGGCGCGGAACGTATCCTCCACAAAGGCTGCCGCCAGTGTCTGCCGGCTCCGCACTTGAGGATTGACGAACGACTGCGAATACGACAACACACGCACATCACGCGGAATCTCATCGCGGGTGATGAACGCGCCGGCAGGGGAGAGTGCGCGGCCGTTTAGATCGACGATGTAGGCGCCGCGGGCGCCGGGGCCGGAGTCAATCAGGAACGACCCTGACAGGACATCGACGCCGGCCTTCACAGTGTGACGCCCACCGATCATCGTCACCACGTTGCGCGCCTGAATGTCGGTTTCGGTCCAGAAAAAATCATCGCTGACCGACCCGAGCACGGCGAGTGTGGCGCCACGATCGGTCACAATCACGCGAGGCCCGACGTCGGGTGACTGCCAGTTCGCACGCAACCGCCCGACCTGCACTCCGAGTTCGTTCACGGCCGACGTTCCGAATGTTCGATGCGTCAGGGACCCGAAGTGATTGCGATAGTTGACCTTCAGCCCGGCCGACGGCAGGGTCAACCCGCCGATGAACCCGACGTCGCCATCGTGGGTGTAATCCGAGCCGTGATAGCGCGCGGTCAGACTCTGTGTCTCGGTGAGTCGTCCGTCGAGTCGCAGCAGGCCGGTCTGACTGTTGAACCGGGTCGGCGCGAGGCCGACCGCCAGCGGCGACGTCAGAATGGCGTCCTGCCGCTCACGGCTGATTTCGGCGTCGAGAAAGTACGTCCATCGCGCCGCCGGTCCGGTGCCCAGCGGGCCGCCCGTGGACACACCACCCTGGTGCCGCACGAAGCTGTCGTCGATCACGTCACCGCGACCGTCCTTCGGCGCGAAGAAGTTGGGTGAGTCGAGCGCCGCGCCAGGCCGGACGGTGTAGAAGGCCGAGAGGGATCGGTCGAGGCTCCCCGATCGCGTGGTCACGGAGAACACGCCGCTGCCCGTACGCCCGTTTTCCGGCGAGTAGGAGTTGATGAGCACGCCCAGCGAATCGGTCGACCCGATGGTGACCGGCACCTTCGGCCCGCCCAGAAACAAGTCGGTGTTGTCGAAGCCGTCGATGACGTAGTTGGTCGCGAGCGAGGACGCGCCGTTGATGGTGAGGCGCGGGGCGAGATTGTAG
>CAYZLT010000297.1:0-4739 GCA_964479175.1 uncultured Solibacteraceae bacterium
ACCTCATTGAGGGTGTGCCCAAGACCATCACCATCACCGACGAGGAAATTCGTGAGGCGCTGGCGGAAACGGTGAACGTGATCGTGGACGCCGTGCGTGTGGCCCTGGAGCGCACCCCGCCGGAACTGTCGGCGGATATCGTGGATCGCGGCATCGTGGTCACCGGGGGCGGCGCTCTGCTGAAGAATCTGGATAAACGGCTGCGTGAAGAAACCGGCCTGCCGGTCGCGACCGCGGAAGACCCGCTCTCGACCGTAGTGCTGGGCGCGGGCAAGATGTTGTCGAATTTCGAGCTGCTGAGAAAAATCTCGCTGGATTGATCTGTTGGCCAGTTCCCGCCCGACGTTTGCACTGTTTCTAGTTCTGACCCTAGTCCACGTCCTGCTGATCTCCGCTCAGGTTCAGTCCAGGAGCGGGATGCCGATCATCAAGGCGGCGGCGTTTGGGGTGTTTGCGTCCATCCAGCACGTGACATCCGGCGTCGCAGATCTGGGGCGGTCGTTCTGGTCGAACTACGTGGCCCTGCGCGGCGTGGCCGCCGAAAACGACGTGCTCAAAAAACGGGTGCTTGAGCTTGAGGGCATCGCCCAGGCACAGGCCGCCATTGTCAGTCAGACCATCGAGCTGGAAGACCTGTTGCGGTTGCAGCAGAGCCTGGTCGCGCCGACGCTGGCGGCGCGGGTCATTGCCGGCGATCCGGCTCCCGGCGCCGACATGATCACGATTGATCGGGGATCGGCCGACGGGGTCCAACCCGACATGGCGGTCATCGGCCACCATGGCGTGGTCGGGCGGGTCTACAACCGTCCCACGGCGCATGCCGCGCAGGTGCAATTGCTCAAAGGGCGCCTGGCCGCGGCGCATGCGGTGACCGAGCGGTCGCTGGCTGCCGGCATGGTGCAGGGCGGAGCCGGAGATCCTCCGCTCGAAATGAATTTTGTGGATGTGTTGCGCGATGTCGAAGTGGGGGAGCGGGTGTTGACGTCCGGCCTGGACGGGATTTTTCCACGCGGATTCCTGATCGGCACCGTCGAACGCGCGGTCAAAGGCAGCGGATTTTACAGCGATCTGCGCGTGCGACCTGCCGTCGATTTCAACCGGCTGGACGTCGTCTTGGTCGTCATGGTGAAACGCGAGCCATGAATATCGCCCGCATCCTGATCGTCGTGACCGTGGGTCTGGTGCTGCAGATGGGGCGCGCGCGGTACTCGGTGGGCGGCCGTTGGGTGTTTGATCTGGTGCTGGTGGCCGTCGTGTATGCCGCGCTCGCCTGGGGGCCCATCGCCGGCATGTGGGCAGGCACGGTGGGCGGGCTGGTGCAGGACAGCCTGTCGGGAGACGTCGTGGGGATCGGTGGCCTGGCCAAGACGGTGGCCGGCGTCAGCGCCGGTGTGGCAGGCACCCAGTTCATCGTGTCGAGTGGCGCCGCACGGGTCGCCACCGTCGCGGCCGTGACCGTCGGACATCGGTTGCTGGTGGTGGCCCTCCTGGCGATCGTGGATCAGCGGTGGTCAGACGTGGACTGGCTCGCTATGCTGGTGGAAACAGGATTGAACGGCCTCGCAGGTCTCATCGCCTTCCAAGCCTCGGTGCTGTTGCCCGGGGCGGTGCGGTCCACGCGCGAACTGCGTCGGTCGAGTTTAAGTAAACGTCGGTGGTGAAGGCATGTTGAACCCAGGAGCCTACGAAGATCGCCAGAATCTGCAGGTGCGGCTGGTCGGATTCCGCGTCGGTATCGTCGTGCTGTTTCTCCTGCTCGCCGTCGCGTTCTGGATGCTGCAGGTGCTGCAGTATCAGAGGTACCGCGAACGCGCGGAAAACAACCACATGCGGACGATCGAACTGCGCGCGCCGCGTGGGGTGTTGTTTGATCGCCACGGCGAAGTGCTCGTGCAGAATCGTCGCGCATTCCGGATCGCGGTGGTGCGTGAGCAGTCCGCAACGGTTCTCGACGATGTGCTGACACGCCTGTCGGCGGTCACCGGCGTGGACGAGGCCGCCGTGCGTGCGCTGGTGAAACGCCGGATGAGTGAGCCCGCCTTCATGCCCATTCCGGTCATTGAAAACGCGAGTGACGCCCAGGTGGCGGCCGTGATGGCGCGCGCGCTCGAACTGCCCGGAGTGGTGGTGGAGCAAGTGCCCACCCGGTCGTACCCGGCCGACGGCCTTGCGGCACACTTGTTCGGGTACGTGGGTGAAGCCCAGCCGTCGCAGTTGACCGACGACATCCTTTTGGGGGCGATCGTCGGCCAGGCCGGCGTCGAACGTGTCTACGACAACCTCCTGCGAGGGGAGAACGGCAACCGCTTGTTGGTCGTCAACAGTCGCGGACGCGAAATCGAGGAACTGCAGCATGAGGAACCCGTCGATGGCAAACGGGTGCAACTGACCATTGATGCCGACCTGCAGCGGGCGCTTGAAGAGGCGTTCCACATCAACGGATTCAACGGCTCCGGCATGTTCCTCGATCCGCGCAACGGCGAGATTCTCGCGATGGCCAGCGTGCCGTCGTACGATCCCAACGAATTCGCGGTGGGCATGGAAAACGCGAAGTGGCAGGCCCTCATTGGGGATCCGCTCAAGCCGCTGCGTAATCGCACCGTGCAGGGGACCTATGCGCCCGGATCGACGTTCAAGATTGTGATGGCGATGGCGGCCCTCGAAGAGGGCGTCATCACCCCGGACACATCGTTCCACTGTGCCGGGAGCAAGACCATCTACGGCAATTCGTTTGCGTGCAACAAACCGGGAGGCCATGGCCGCGTGAATCTGCGACAGGCCCTGCAGTATTCATGCAACGTCTATTTCTACACGCTTGGTGAAAAATTGGCCGTCGACACCATCCACAAGTGGGCCGATCGACTTGGCCTGGTCGGCCGAACGGGTGTCGATGTGCCCGGTGAAGATGAGAGCGTGATCCCGTCAGAAGCCTGGAAACGTCAGCGCTTCAACGAGCGCTGGTATCCGGGTGACACCATCTCGGTGGCCATCGGCCAGGGATACGTGACGGTCACACCTGTGGCGCAGGCGCGCATGATTGCGGCCATTGCCAACGGTGGGACGCTGATTACGCCGCACGTGATTCGCGCGGTGGACCAGGGAGCCGGCTGGCAATCCGTGCCGACGCACACCACGGTGCCCCCAGTGAGTCTGAATCCTGAGATGTTGGCCGCTGTGCGTGACGGGCTGTGGCTGGCCGTGGATTCCGGCACGGCGCGTCGTGCCAAACTCGACGGGTACGACATCGCCGGCAAAACGGGCACGGCGCAGGTCATCTCACTCGACGCGGCCAAGGCCCTCGCGGGCCGCACCACGCGGGACCTGCGGCATCACGGGTGGTTCGTCTTCTTCGCGCCCAAGGACAATCCCGAAGTCGCCGGCGTCGTCTTCGTTGAACACGGCGCATCAAGCGGCGCGGCCACGCCGATCGTCCGTCATGTCATGGACACCTACTTCGCCAAGAAGGAAGGCCGGCCGCTCCCGAAACTCGCTCCGCCCGCGCCAAAAATCCCAGTGACCACGCCGGGAGATCAGCAGCGGTGATCGTCGATCGGCGGGTCCTCCCGCATCTGGATTGGCCGCTGCTGGCGGCGGTCACGGCCTTGACCGCGATCGGTCTCGCCACGATCTACAGCGTCACCTGGAACATCGCCGCACACGCCCCAGGCACGGAGTTCTGGCGCCAGATGTATGCCGTGCCGGTCGGTCTGGTCGCGTTGGCGTTCTGCCTGCTGATCGACTACCGAACGCTGGCGCAGCGGTCCGCGCTGATCTATCTCGCCCTCATCGCGGCACTGATCGGCGTCCTGTTTTTCGGCGTGGTCGTCAAAGGCGCGCGACGATGGATCGATCTCGGATTCGGGTCATTGCAGCCGTCAGAGTTTGCGCGCATCGGCGTCGCGCTGGTCCTGGCCATGTGGTACGGCGACGGTCGTCGCAACGGTCGCTCGTTGGCGGACCTGACCTGGGGCGCTGTGGTCATCGGTCTCCCGGCGATGCTCATTTTTCTGCAGCCCGATCTTGGCACGGCAGCCACGCTGGTGCCGGTGTACCTGGGCATCGTCTACCTCGCCGGGCTCCGGCTGAAGTGGGTCGGGATCGGACTGCTGGTCCTGGTCCTGCTCTCACCGGCCATCTGGACCTGGGGCCTGCAGGACTATCAGAAGGGCCGGGTCATCACGTTCCTGAACCCGGAGCTGGACCCGCGTGGCAACGGCTGGCAGCAGATTCAGGCGAAGGTCACCGTCGGGTCCGGGGGCCTGTTCGGCAAAGGTTTCCGGCAGGGTACCCAGGGCGCCTATCGGTTTCTGCCAGAAGCGCACAATGACTTCGTCTTTGCGGTGCTGGCCGAAGAACATGGGTTTTTCGGCGTAATTGTGGTTCTGGGCCTCTATCTGTTCGTGATCTTGCGCAGCCTGGAGGCGGCCAAACTGGCCAAGGACCGGGTGGGTGCGTTCCTGGTGGTCGGGATCGTGTCCTGGTTTGCGTTTCAGGTGGTGTACAACATCACTATGCAGGCCGGGTTGGCTCCCGTGAAGGGGCTGACCTTGCCGCTCATGAGTTATGGCGGGTCGTCGCTGGTGGCGACGCTCGCCGGTTTTGGCCTCATCCTCAACGTGCGGATGCGGCGGTTTACGAATTAGAAGCAGGACAAGTCCATGAACAAGGAGATGGTGATCTCCTCGACGCCCCACGAAACGCGGGTGGCGATTCTCGAAGACGATCAGGTTGTAGAAGTA
>CAYZLT010000298.1:0-4728 GCA_964479175.1 uncultured Solibacteraceae bacterium
GCCTGGGCGTGAGTGTGGCGTACGTCTACAGCCTGGTCGCGCTATTCGCGCCGGGCATCTTTCCACATCAGTTCAGTCACGGCGGCGCGGTCGCGGTGTATTTCGAAGCGGCGGCGGTGATCGTGACGCTGATTCTCCTTGGCCAGGTGCTGGAACTACGCGCGCGCAGCCAGACGGGTTCGGCGATTCGCAAGTTGCTCGGACTCGCACCAGCGACCGCACGGCTCGTGCGTCCCAACGGCACCGAAGAAGACGTGCCGCTGGCGATGGTGATGGTCGGCAGTCTCTTGCGCGTGCGACCAGGGGAGAAGGTGCCCGTGGATGGCGTCGTCGTCGAAGGCGCCAGCCACGTCGATGAATCGATGATCAGCGGCGAACCAGTGCCGGTGCAGAAGTCCGTGGACGAGAAAGTGGTTGGCGCCACCATCAATGGCACCGGATCGTTTGTGATGCGTGCGGAGCGCGTCGGCAACGACACGCTCCTGGCGCGCATCGTCAGCATGGTGGCCGAGGCGCAGCGCAGCCGCGCGCCGATCCAGAGACTCGCGGATCGGGTGTCTGGAATTTTTGTGCCGACCGTGATTGGGATTGCCGTCATCACCTTCGCGGCCTGGTTTCTGATTGGACCGGAGCCGCGACTGGCGCACGGGCTCATCAACGCGGTCGCTGTCCTGATCATCGCGTGTCCGTGTGCGCTGGGCCTGGCTACACCGATGTCGATCATGGTGGCCACCGGTCGCGGGGCCTCCATGGGCGTGTTGTTCAGGAATGCGGAAGCCATCGAGGTGTTGCGTGATGTCGATACGCTGGTGTTCGACAAGACCGGCACCCTCACGGAAGGGAAGCCGGCACTAGTGAGTGTCGAATCCGCATCGGGCACCGAGGATCTCACGTGGCTCTCGATGGTCGCAGGGCTCGAGCAGGGGAGCGAACATCCACTGGCCTCGGCCATCGTGAAGGGTGCTCAGACACGGGGTCTGGATGTGCCCAAGGCTGAATCCTTTGAATCGTTGACCGGTCTTGGTGTGCGTGGCCGCGTCGCCGGGCGCCTGGTGGCGATCGGCAATCCTGCGCTGATGGCGCAGGAACGTGTTGACGTCTCACCTCTTGCGACCCGGTCGGAGGCGCTGCGGGCGCAGGCGCAGACGGTGATGTTTGTCGCGGTGGACGGCGCATTGGCGGGCCTCATCGGCGTGGCCGATCCCATCAAGGCGAGCACACCAGAGGCGATCGCGACCCTCAAGAAGGACGGTCTGCGACTCGTCATGCTGACCGGCGACAACGCGACCACGGCGAAGGCGGTCGCCGCGCAACTGGGTCTTGATGAGGTGATCGCCGACGTCAAGCCCGACGCCAAGGCGGCGGCGATCAAGGCCCTGCAGGCGTCGGGACGTATTGTCGCCATGGCGGGTGACGGCATCAACGACGCACCGGCGCTGGCGCAAGCCCACGTTGGTATCGCGATGGGCACTGGGACTGATGTGGCGATGGAGAGCGCGGGTGTGACCCTCGTTCAGGGCGACCTGCGCGCGGTCACCCGTGCCATCCAGTTGTCACGTCAGACGATGGCGAACATCAAGCAGAATTTGTTTTTCGCCTTTGTCTACAACACGGTGGGAGTGCCGGTGGCCGCCGGCGTGTTGTACCCGTTCTTCGGCCTGCTGTTGAGCCCCATGCTGGCTGCCGCCGCGATGAGCCTCAGTTCGGTGTCAGTGATTGGCAACGCGCTTCGGTTGCGGAAGGCCTGAGGTCAGTGCATCTCGATCCCATCCTTGATGTCTCGCAACGTCCGCCGCATGGTTTCGACCATCTTCATGCTCTCCAGTGTGGCGTCGAGCGTATCGGTGGTCGCCCGCACCGCCTCCATCGCGGCTTCGCGAGCGGCCTCGGCCGCGTTCCGCGCTTCGTCGCCGAACACGCGCATCTGCTCCTGGAGATCCCGCAGGTGTTCGCGCTCCTGCCGCAGCGTCTCCAGCGCTTCGCGATGCTGATCCCGGGTTTCGCGCGCCTCCTCGGCGAATCGGCGGAACTGTTCTGCTTCTTTCCGGGCGGCTTCGGCGGTGACGCGAAGGTGCTCGGTGTCCACGCGTGCACCTTCCGCATTCTCACGAACGTCTTCCGCTTTTTCGCGGACGTCCTCCGCCTGTTCCCGACGGGCTTCTGGGGGCGTGTTGTCAGTCGGCATGCCCAGAGCCTATAGGGCAGGGGCGTACGAGGCCTGTTCCAAAGAACACACCGCGCGGGTGCAGCCCAGAGTGGTGTCCGCGCCCGTGCGTCTCGTCGGGTGAGGCCCCATCGTACCCAAGTGAACAGCCCGCACCGCCGTTCCCATGCAACAGTGCCAACATGCTGCGAGCGGTAAATGATCTCAAGGGGTATGCGATCCTGGCCACGGATGGTCCGATCGGGCAGGTCGTGGATGTGTTGATCGACGACCGCCGATGGGCGATTCGGTATCTGGTGGTGGACACCGGCACGTGGCTCTCCGGTCGCCAGGTGCTGATTTCGCCCTTTTCAATCGGACAACCGGACTGGGCCGCACAACAACTGCCCGTCTCGCTGACGAAGCAGCAGGTCGAAGACAGCCCGAGCGTCGACACGCACATACCCATCTCGCGCCAACACGAACTCGAACACGCCGGCTACTATGGCCACCCTCTGTATTGGGAGGGGACGGCGCTGTGGGGCCTGCAAGCCGATCCCGTGCTCCTGGCGGCAATAGCTGACCCTGTGCTCGAGCACGTGAGCGTGTCGGCGACAGACGCGCACCTTCGCAGCACCAATGCTCTGGAGGGACATCAGATTCTCGCGACCGACGGCGACCTGGGACACGTCGACAATCTGCTCGTCGAGGACCAGACATGGGCCGTCCGGTACTTCGTTGTCAGCACGAGCAACTGGTGGGGCGGGCACAAAGTGTTGATCTCGCCGCGGTGGGTGTCGGAGGTCAACTGGCCCGAGTCCACTGTCGCCCTTGATTTGAGTCGAGACCAGATCAAGGGGGCACCGCCGTACGACGCCGATGCCCTGTTTGAACGCCAGCACGAACAGGCGATGCACGAACACTACGGCCGGCCGACGTACTGGGCCCCCGAGCCCTAGCGATCTATCGGCCTCGCCGAATGGGCCGGCCCGAGTACGCCCCTGTCGTCTTTCCGCCACGAAACACGACCTGACCATTCACCCACACCGTGCCGATGCCCACAGCCTGCTCCTGCGCGCGGCCGAAGTCAGCGCGGTCGGCGACCACCGCCGGATCGAAGAGCACGAGGTCGGCAAAGTATCCCGGCGCGATGCGGCCCCGATTGACGATGCCGACGTTGGCGGCCGCGAGGCTGGTCATCTTGCGTACGGCCTCCTCCAGCGAGAAGAGCTTCTTGTCACGCACGTAGGGGCCGAGCACTTTCGGGAAACTGCCGAACCCACGCGGATGCAACCCCGTCGACCGACCGTCGCTGCACACATTCGCCATCGGCCACTGCAGCAACCGTGCGACATCATCGTCTAACATCCCTCTGGCGACAATGCCCGCGCCAGAGCCACCGGGCTCCGCAAGCAGATCGAGCAGTGTCTGCACGTGCGACGTCTTTCGCAGCTCAGCAATCTGCGCGAGCGTCTTGCCGGTGTACTCGGGATGACCTTGGAAGCTGTTGAAGACGACACCGTCGGCCGGAACGACGTGCGCAAGCACAAACTCGGTTTCCGTTCTGTCTGCAAAATTGCGCTTCGGATACAGCACCCCGAGGTTCGACTGCCAGTAGGTGTACGGATAAATGTCGGCGGTGACATTGACCCCGGACGCGCGGGCGCGATCGAGCACGCCGATGACGTTCTCGGCCTGTCCCCAGAGATCGAGCATGCCCAGCTTGATGTGCGACACCTGCACCGGCATCTTGTTGACGCGACCGATGGTGATCACCTCGTCGAGTGCCTTCCAGAACCAGCGATCCTCACTGCGGATGTGACTGACATAGCGCCCGCCGGCCACGCCGGCCACTTTGGCGAGCGCCAGCACTTCTTCCGGCGCGGAGTAGATGCCGGGATCGTATTCGAGACCGGTCGAAAGTCCGAGTGCGCCTGCGTCCATTTCCACTTTCACGAGCCGCTTCATCTGATCGATTTCGATGCTCGTCGCTGCGCGCGCAAAGTCCTTGCCCATCACGCGGGAACGGATCGCTCCATGCCCGGCATCTGACGCCACATTCACCGACACTGGTGTGCGCTCGAGCGTGGCAAACAATTCCGCCAGATCGATGCCGCCGCCATCTTGACCGCTGACGATGGTAGTGACGCCCTGGCTGACGACGGCGACGGCGTCACGTGCGGTATCGAGACCGCCGGCGTGGTGACTGTGTGTGTCGATGAATCCGGGCGCCAATGCGAAACCCGCGGCGTCGATCAGCACCTCACCGGCGGCCGGCGTCAGCGCGCCAACAGCAAGAATCCGATCGCCGGACACACGCACATCGGCGCGGCGCCCGGGCTGACCCGTGCCGTCAATCACAAGCGCGTGCTGAATGAGTGTGGTGGTGGCGGGCGAAACGGCACGCTGGACGGCGCTCATGGTGGAACCGGCCAGCGCAAGTACGGCGATCCACAGAAGAAAGCGACGAAGCGTCATCGCGGCAATTGTAGCCCCCCAAGGGTAGAATCACGCCCGCATGCCTGATATCGGCAAACCGTACCTGCTTTTTCTTGGCGACGTCCAGGATCCGTTGGACGCGAAGA
>CAYZLT010000299.1:0-4690 GCA_964479175.1 uncultured Solibacteraceae bacterium
GCCTGCGACGGCGGGAATGCCGCCGTCGTTGAAAATCAGGATGTCGAACTTCTCACGCAGATTGCCCGCGTCGAGCATCGGCGGGTACACCACCGTGTACGGGAATTCGAAGTTCTCGAACACCAGGCGCGTCCAGCCCGACGGCATCATGCCGCCATACTGGTCAAACAAACCGATGCGCGGTGCGCGAAGCACCGTCATGCGTCCGGTTGGGGCCGCCGTTGCAACCTGGAAGGTGACGCCAAGTTCCGCCGCCATTTTTTCGATCGCCGCGCGCGTCGTCGGCTTGGCCTGCACGTAGAACGTGCCGTGTCCCATGGGCCCTTCGGCCAGCCAGGAGACGGTATCGCCGTTTTTCATCAGACGATTGACGACGATATAGGAGTCGTTCGCGCCGTGGTTGAAGTAGTACCCGGTGGCCTGCTGGCCTCCGATAATCCGACCGGCCGGATTGCTCGCCATCCCGACGATTTTTTCCAGTGGCGCCGTGACGCTCTCGAAGACACGATCGAACTGCACGCCCATTTGCATCGCGAGCGTGTAGCCCGCGCTGTCGTATGGACGATTGGGGGGGCCACCGGGATACGGGAAATCATCCGGATGATCCTGAGGTTCGAACATGTCCATGACGTGCGCGCGGAAGGCCTGCGATGCCTGCACCACGTAGGAGTTGGCCGGATACTGCGTGCCCGCGGCAGAAAACGGCGCGGTCGCGCGATGCACCGTGACGCCGGTCTTGATGAGCGCGTTCATGAACTTGGTCGCCGTGCCGAAGTCGGGCTGATCGGCGGTCAGAATGAACGCGCGCGGATCGCGCAGTTCCGGGGCGTGCAGTTCCGTCCAATACGGACTCACACCATCGGCGGCGGCTCCGGCGCCACGTCCACCGCCGCCAGGCGCTCCGACTCCGCCCGCACGGCCACCGCGACCGGCGCCACCCGCGGCCGCCATCTTCTCCTGAATCGCCCCGACTCGCCGCGGACTCGGCGTCCACGAATCTTCATTGCCGCGCGTGATTTGATCGCGGCCCATCTGGTAGATGTTGTACAGGAACGTCTCGCGATACCGCGAGGCCAGATCAAGAATGGCGTAGTTGGCGGTCACCGAATAATCGATCGACTGGCGGAAGTGCCACGCCTGCGGCGCGATCGGAGACCAGAGGCTCGAGTTCGGCAACTGCTTCGACAGCACAAACGGAATGCTGGTGGGGTTCGGCCCACCGATCGTCTCCGTGAGAATCCCGATGATGTTGTGGAAATACGCCGTCGTCCGCAGACCACCGTTCCACCACGTGGAATACGACGCGCCCGCACGTGAGGTGACGCCGGGTTTGTTTTCCGCCAGGAACCGAGTGGCCATGGCAGACCCGACCAGATCGATCCCGGCAGGAATCAGCGGGTGAAAGTTGTAGTTGAACGGGTCGCGGAACGGCGGCGCAAACATCACCGTGCCGGCCGGGCCGGTCTGGTGGTGGTTGTACATGATCTGCGGAATCCATTCCTTGTAGAGGATCCGGTTCATGTTGGTGGACTCGTCAAGCGCCGACATGTAGAAGTCGCGGTTGTTGTCGTGGCCCGCGTATTTCTGATAGAGGGACGGAATGCCGCCGGTGCTGCGCTGTTCCGGATTCGGATTGCGCATGTACCAATTCGAGACCAGCTCCATACCGTCGGGATTCGCGTGGGCCGCGAGGATCACGACATCGTTGAGAATGCGGACCGTCTCATCGTCGGTGCGGCTCGCCAGCTGGTAGACCGTTTCGAGCAACTGCTGGGCGCCGAGGACTTCGGTGGCGTGGAGGCCGCCGTCAATCCAGACGACCGACTTGCCCTCTTTCGCCAACGCGCGCGCCTGCTCATCGGTCAATCCCTCGGCGTTGCCCAGCCGGGTGGAGATCTCCCGGAACCGCTCAAGACGTCGGTGATTCTCCGGCGACGTGATGATCATCATCAACTGCGGCCGTCCCTCGGCCGTCTTGCCGATCTCGGTCAGCTTGAGCCGCGGGGATTCTTTTTCAATCTTTCGCCAGTACGCCTCGAACTGCGTGTAGTTGGGCAATACGTAGTCGGCGCCAATGTCGTGGCCAAAATGCGCCTTCGGCGTCGTGACCGACGCCAGCGTGGCCGGCGCCGGGCGCTGCTGCTGGGCTGACAGCGGAGTGAATTGTGCGGTGGCGGCAGCAAACACGAGCGCCGCGCCAAGAAGGGCGGACTGGCGGATTCTTCGGTGCATGGGTAATCCCTCCGGGGACGGGGTAACCATACCAGATGGCGCAATGGACTATGGAACTTCGGGACTCCGTGACGTCGACAGACGCGCCCCCATCAGCGCGACGACGCCCGCCGCATCGGCCCACAGCGCTGGATGAAACAACAGCAGGCCACCAAGGCCGAGAGCGGCGCGCACGAGTGGCGCGCCGAATCCCCAGGCGCCGGTCAGGGCGGCCGCCAGCGCCGCAGTGCCCACGAGCGCCGTCAACGACGTCAGCAACACATCGATCCACGACCCCGAAAACAGCAGCCCCATGCCACTGGGCTCAACCGTGAACGCAATCGGCACAAGGAACGCGGGCAGCGAGTACTTCCACGTGAGCATCATCGTGCGGAAGGGCTGACCGCCCGTGAGCGCCGCAGCGGCAAACGGCGCGAGCGCCGTGGGTGGACTCACCTCGGACAACACGGCGTAGTAGAAGACGAACATGTGCGCGGCCACCGGCGACACGCCGACGGCAGTCATCGCCGGCACCACCATCACGGCCGAGATGATGTACGACGCGGTCACCGGCACGGCCAGGCCGAGAATCCACACCGCCACCGCGCTCAACAACACGGTCCCCACCAGCGACCCACCGGCCATCGCCACGATCAGCCCGGCCGCCTTCAGCCCCAGCCCCGTCAGCGTGACGATGCCGACGATGACGCCGGCGATGGCCGTGGTGGAGAGCACCGAGAGCGCGTCGGTGCCACCCGCGGTGAAGGCGCCCGCGAGGCGTCGAGGACCAAGCGGCTGCCGCACCAGCACACTCACCACCACCGCGGCCACCATCGCCCAGAACACCGCGCGGAAGGGTGTGAAACCGAGTGCCATCAACACGGCCACGAGGATCAATGAGCTGAAGTGCAGATACGACGTCAGAGAGGATTGCCCATTCCCCGATTCAGATTGCAGATTCTCCGATGCCGCGATTCCCGACAATCGATTGCCACGTTCCGAGTCCCGATTGCCGATTCCCCGCGCATCGCCTTCGATCATCAGTGCGATCGACGCGTAGTAGAGAATCGTCGGGATGGTCGCCATCACGAGCACCTGCAGGTAGGAGATGCGCAGGTACTCGGCGATGAGAAACGCCGCCGCGCCGAGTGTGGGCGGCGACAACAACGCCCCGATGCCCGAGGCCGCCAGCATCGCCCCCGCCGTGTTGGCCGGGAACCCGGCGCGACTGAGCAGCGGCCATGCCATCGAGCCCAACGTCACGGTCGTGGCCACACCGGATCCCGAGACCGTGCCCAGGAGAAATCCAGCGAGCGACACTGACCGCCCCGTGGACGCGGCCGACCGCGCCCCGCCGGCCATCGCCAGCGACCAGTGGAGAAAAAACGTGCCGGCCCCAGACGCTTCAAGCACCGCCCCATACAGACTGAACAGTGTGATGTAGGTGACGGCCACGTCGAGCGGCACGCCGTACATCCCCTCAAGGCTCATGTAGAGGCTGCCCACCAGGCGCGTGAGGTCGTACCCGCGGTGGGCAATGCCCGTCAGTCCCAGCGACACCAGTGCCGGCCCGGCGACGGCGTAGATCAAAAACGCGATCGTCACGATGGGAAGCGCCCACCCTGTGGTGCGGCGCGTCGCCTCGACGACGACCAACAGCGCGAGCACACCGGCGACCAGGTCACCACCCGTCGGGCTGGTGGCGCGATACCAGAAGGCGTCGCCCTGGGCGAGCGGCCAGCCAAGTCCGACCAGCGCCGCCATCACCCACACCAGATCGACGGCCCCGCCCCATCGTCCGCTCGTCGGTTTGAGACGCAGACTGGCCCAGACGCCCACAAGCAACATCAGCGGGCGATAGGTCTGCGGGCTGATCACCGTCAGCACCCACACGACCGACAACGCTGAGAGGAGAAAGGCGAGAACGGACGCGGACGAGATCGACCGCAGCGCCAACGTCTTAGAACGCGATCTTGAGGGCGACGCCCACACCGTTCTGGTAGTAGGAGGCGGCGCGAGAACTGGACGCGTGATTGCCGCTCAGGCCGAGGCGGCCCTGCCCGTACTTGCGTGACGAGAACACGGTGCGGGAAATGTCCCAGTCAAGCGTCGCGTGCGCAAACGGCACCACGCCCCCGCGCGATCGACCCGCCCCGATCACACGCAGACGTGCATCGCCGGAGAACCCCCAGCGCAGCGGGCGCGACAGACTCACCCCCACCATGCCGACCGCAGCCGCCGTCTTGAGCACCAGCACCGGCGCCTCGTTGAGCTGGTCGCCTCCCACACGGCCGGCGACAGACTCGCGAATGACCATCCGGCCACCACCCACCCCAAATCCGTCGACCACGCCAAGCCACCGGCGATGCGACGCCATCGCGGACACCACGCCAAGGGTGATCCATCGGCGATCATGGCCCTGGAACTGGAAGCCACCGCTCTGGTAGAGCCGGCGAGCGGACCACACGCGCGCGTGTTC